>CALRVT010000012.1:0-112677 GCA_943371675.1 Chitinophaga pinensis
AACAGAAAAATGCTTTCATGGTACCCCGAAAATAAGAAAGGGTTACCATTTGGTAGCCCTTTCTTATTAACGTATCATTCTAAAGTTTTGTAAAACCGTGCGGTAGAAACTATTTTGCTTCTACACTGTCATTAAGGTCTGCATCTACCAAAATTCTGCCGCAGTTTTCACAAACGATGATTTTTTTGTGTAAACGGATTTCACTCTGACGTTGCGGTGGAATAGAATTGAAACATCCGCCACAAGCATCTCTTTCAACAGGAACAACTGCCAATCCATTACGATAGCTCTTGCGTATGCGGTCGTAGCTATATAATAAACGCTCATCAATATGCCCACGTGCATCAGCACTTTGCTTATTGAAATGGGTTTCTTCCTTTTCTGTATCTACAATAATTTTCTGTAATTCACCTTTTTTGTGGTTCAGTACACCTTCTTTTACTGATACCTGCTTTTTGGCAACATCTAAAACCTTGATCTTCTCTGCAAGTTCTTCATTAGCATCACGGATATGCTTTTCTGCAAGTTTGATTTCCAGTTGTTGCATCTCAATTTCTTTATTGATAGCTTCAAACTCGCGGTTGTTTTTTACATTCTCACTTTGCTTTTCGTATTTAGCGATCAGCGCTTCACTTTCCTTGATGGCTGCTTTCTTAGATTCAATGAATTCTGTAATACCATTGATCTCTTCTTCCACACGTGTTTGTCTAGCGGTAAGGCCCTGAATTTCATCTTCTAGGTCGCTTACTTCCATGGGAAGTTCACCTTTCAAGATCTGGATCTCATCCAGTTTGCTGTCGATCTTCTGTAATCTCAGAAGCGTTACTAATTTTTCTTCTACGGAGAAATCTTTCACTGCTGCCATAACAAGTTTAAAATTTGGAGTGTTAATGCTGGGGTTTTCATTGTAACCAATGGAACCCCTCTCAGTCAAGAAAATAGTTAACCGGATTGGTTTTTATTCCTGATTTGAGGACGGCAAAGGTAGGGAATTTAGCCTGTAAAATCTCAATCAGTAGTTCTGTTGTAAATTGTTCACTTTCCCAATGCCCTATATCTGCCAGTAAAATTGCCTGATTGGCATCAAAAAACTCATGGTATTTGATATCTGAGGTAATGAATGCGTCTGCCCCCCCTGCAATTGCCTTTCCAGTTAAAAAGCTCCCGGAACCCCCACAAATGGCTATTTTCTTCAATTTTTTACCCAGAAATGGGGTGTGTTTAATCACGGAAAGCCCAAAAGAGGTCTTAAGCATGTGTAAAAAGCCCTTTTCTTCCATTTCTTCGGGTAATTCTCCCATCATGCCAGACCCAATGTGTTGATTATCATTGATTAAGTTAACAATATCGTAGGCAACTTCTTCATAAGGATGGGAGGCCCAAAGGTTTTTGATGATAGCGTTCTGTAAATGTGGTGGAAAAACCACTTCTATCCGGATCTCAGGTTCTTCCCGCAGCTTTCCGGGTTCACCGGCAAAGGGTTTGGTTTTCTCTGATCCCCTAAAAGTACCTGTGCCACTGATATTATAACTCACTTCGCTGTATTCACCAAAATGGCCGGCACCTGCTTCAAATAAGGCATTTCTTACCTGGTTTGCCTGATCTACGGGTACAAATGTGTGTAATTTCATCATTTGCCCTGCTTTGGGCATCAAAATCTGTCTGTTAATGAGCCCTATCCTGTCTGCCATCCGTTGATTCACCCCTTCATAGATATTGTCCAGATTTGTATGAATAGCATAGATGGCGATATCATTTTTTATGGCTGCAATAATGGTTTTTTCAACATAATTTTTTCCGGTGATCTTTTTTAAGCCACTAAAAATTATGGGGTGATGCGCCACAACCAGGTTACATCCTCTTTTGATGGCTTCATGGATCACATCTTCTGTAACATCCAAACTGCATAAAATTCCGGTACATTCCCATCCAAGATTGCCGGTTATTAATCCAGCATTGTCATAATTTTCTTGCAGGCTTAAAGGAGCTATTTTTTCCAGCGTGTTGGTTATGTCTAAAATCTTCATGAGCTGTTTTTATATCGGGTAAAATCACTTAAAATTAGCACAAAACAACAAACTCAAACCCTGAAACTTGGCTAGTGTAGTATCTTTGTTGGTATGGGTGATTCTAATTTTCTATATTATAATGGCAAGATTAGTAAAACAGGCAAACCATTGATCTATCCTGATAATCGATCTTTCAGGTATGGAGATGGTTTTTTTGAAACCATGAAAATGGTGAATGGTCAAATAGTTTTAGCTGATCTTCATTTTGAAAGATTATTCCATTCCCTTGAATTATTAAAGTTTCAGAAGCCAGTATATTTTACCAAGGATTACCTGATCGATCAGGTAAAAGTGTTGGCTAAGAAAAATATGCACCACAGGTTAGGTAGGATACGGTTAACAATTTTTAGGGGAGAAGGTGGTTTGTATGATGTTGAAAATCATTTTCCGCACCACCTTATTCAAAGCTGGGAGCTCAATCCTTCTGTAAACCGTTTGAATGAGAATGGACTGGTAGTAGATATTTTTAAAGAAGCCCGAAAAGTTTGCGATCATTTTTCTATGGTCAAAAGCAATAATTATTTGTCCTATGCCATGGCTGCTTTATGGGCCAAGCAAGAAAAACTCAATGATGCCATTCTGTTAAATCCTTATGATGGCATTGCAGATGCTACGATCGCCAATTTTTTTATCGTAAAAGACGGACTGATCAAAACCCCAGCTATTTCCGAAGGTCCAGTAGATGGTGTTATGCGTAAATATATCCTTCAACAATTGAAGTTGGAAGGTATACCCTTTCAAGAAACCCGCATCTTACCCGATGAAATAATGCAGGCCTCCGAAATTTTCCTCACCAATGCGATCAATGGTATTAAATGGGTTAAACAGGCAGGAAAGAATGGCTTCACGAACCAAATGGCTTCTTTGTTGTTTAAGAAGATGGTTGTACCATTAGCAGGGTAATATCACTGGTTAATACTTTTCTACCTGCTATCCCTTTATAAAACCTTCGCATTGATATGAAACCTTTAGTGAATATTGTTTGGTTTAGAAGAGACTTGCGTTTGCATGATCATGCGGCATTATACCATGCTTTAAAAGCGGGTAAACCTGTGTTGCCTGTGTTTATTTTTGATAAGCAGATCCTGGATCAATTGGAAGATAAGAAAGATAGGCGTGTGGTATTTATACACCGTGCAATAGAGGACATGCACTTAAAACTGAAAAAACTTGGCAGCAGTTTGCTGGTAAAATATGGTTTTCCGGAACAGGTGTTCAAAGAAATACAAACGCATTATTCCATTGAGAATGTATTTACCAACCATGATTATGAACCTTATGCTTTAGAAAGAGACAAAGCTATTGAGAAGCAATTGCAGGATAACCATATTGGGTTCCATACTTACAAAGATCAGGTGATATTTGAAAGATCGGAAGTAACCAAAACTGACGGCTTACCGTATACCGTTTTTACTCCTTATGCCAATAAATGGAAGAGTCTTTTGCGTTCAGAACAGTTAGCATCTTATGCTGTAGAAAAATTGCAGGACAATTATTATCAAACAGAACCAATTAAAATACCAAGTATAGCCAGTTTAGGTTTTCAGGATGATACACAACCATTTCCATCCAATGAGATACCTGAAATTGTGATAAAGCATTATACAGAGAAACGTAATTTTCCATCATTGGCCCATGGTACTTCTAAACTGGGCGTACACCTGCGTTTTGGCACTATCAGCATTCGGGAACTTGCCAGGAAAGCACAATCATGGAACGAAACATTTTTGAATGAAATCATATGGCGCGATTTTTACCAGATGATACTCTGGCATTTTCCGGCTGTGGGAAAGGGTAAGAGTTTCAAGCCAGCATATGATTTAATTCCCTGGCGTAATAACGAATCTGAATTTGCTGCATGGTGTGAAGGAAGGACAGGTTATCCTATAGTTGATGCAGGTATGCGCGAGCTCAATGCAACAGGATTTATGCATAACCGGGTGCGAATGATCACGGCTTCTTTTTTGGTAAAACATTTACTGATAGACTGGCGCTGGGGCGAAGCTTATTTTGCGCAAAAGCTGCTCGACTTTGACCTTGCTTCCAATAACGGTGGCTGGCAATGGGCCAGTAGCAGTGGTTGTGATGCGGCACCCTATTTTAGGGTATTCAATCCAAGCTTGCAAACAGAGAAGTTCGACAAGGAACTTAACTATATCAAAAAATGGGTGCCTGAATTCATGGAATTCTCCTATCCCAAACCTATTGTACAACATGAGTTGGCAAGAAAACGTGTATTGGAAACCTATGCAAATGCATTGAAGCGATGAAATAAAAAATGCTATGAATTAGGGGGATCAAAGATCACTTTTTTATCGATGATATTTGAAGGATGTAATTGCTGATATGCTTCAAGCAATTGCATGACAGCTTTTTTACCGGTACTGCCTAAATTTCTGGAATAATCATTTACATATAGATCAATATGCTGCTGCATCACAGATTCATCCATTTCCTGTGCATGGGCTTTGGTGTAAGCTGAAATCAGTGGCCTCTGATGATAAGCGTAAGCCAAACTTTTTTGAATTAAAGCATCCAGTTGTAATCGAATGGCATCAGGTATGGTACGCTTGGCTACGATACCTCCTAATGGTACAGGTATTTGTAAGCTTTCTTCCCAATGTTTTCCAAGGTCCATCAATTTTACCAGGCCCTTTTCTTGGTAGGTAAATCGGTTCTCATGAATGATCACGCCAGCGTCTACTTTGCCAGACAATACGGCTTCTTCAATTTCATTAAAAACCATAAAAACTTTTTTATGGGCTTGCGGAAATGCACGGGTAAAGAGCAGGTGGGCAGTTGTGTTTTCTCCTGGAATAGCAATCTGCATTTCTTCTACTGGCTTATTATGATCCTTGTTGGTTATTAGTAATGGTCCAACGCCCATGCCCAATGCGCCGCCACTATTTAATACCCGATAATTATCCAACACCAAAGGCAATACACCATAGCTGATCTTCGAAAAATCCAGTTTGTTTTCTAAAGCCCATTTATTTAAGGTTTGCACATCTTCCAGCACCACATCAAAACGAATGCCTTCTGTATCAATCTTATCATTCACAAGGGCATCAAAGATGAAAGTGTCATTGGGGCAAGGGGAGAATCCTAAAGTAAATTGCATGGCTTTCAATAGAAGTAAGGGTGTGGTTATTTTATTTTATAAAGCTTATCAATATATTTTAAAAGGGTTTGATTAAGGTTATCGATAGACTCTTTTAATTTCCAATTGTCTTTATTGCGCTCACCAATATAATTCGAAATAGTGCGAATTTGTATAAAAGGGATATTCGCTAATCTGCAAACATAGTGCAAGGCGGCACCTTCCATACTTTCCGTAACTGGCGCATATTTTTTGCTGATCTGTGCCATTCTTTCGGGATGGGTGGTGATCTCGTTCACAGTAACAGCCGACACTTCAGGAAGATGCAAAAGATTATACTGGGCTAACCATGGGTTGTTTAGTTTTCGTCTTTCATAGGGAGGGTAACTACTTTTTTCGAGTTTGAGATCAAAAATGTCTTTCCATTTTCCTTCTTCCATAACACCCGTATCGGCCAAGGCTTCATCTTTGATCACTAGGGTTTTGCTAAGAGAAAGGGATAGGTCAAAACAACCAGCAATACCTGTCTGAATGATCAGATCAGGCTTTTCTTCAAAAACGAGTTTGGTTAATGCAACTGCGGAAGCGAGCATGCCAATACCGGATTGGTGAAATTGAACTTTACAGCGAAAGCTTTCACCTGTGTAAAGGCTGTTCATTTCCAGAAAAGCAGGCATCCATTCTGCAACTGTAGCAGCTGTGATCACAATTTTCATACTGCAAAGTTGTGTAAAAACTCGCAGAATGGTGAGGCTTCTTTGGTGAGGGCATTTTCCCCTTAAAAGCGGTAGGAAACAGCCATTTTTCCTACTTTCTTACTTTAACGTAACTTTGCACAAAAATTGAGGAGAATGGTGTACCTGACCAGATTAGAACATTTTAATGCAGCTCACAAGCTTTACAATCCACATTGGACCAAAGAAGAGAATGAAGCAGTATTTGGTGTTTGTGCCAATGAGAACTGGCATGGGCATAATTATGATCTATTTGTTACCATCAAAGGAGAGCCCCATCCTGATACGGGGTTTTTATACGATGTAAAAAAGCTTAGTAAGCTAATTAAGGAATTTGTGGTTGATAAGCTGGACCATAAAAACCTGAATCTGGATGTAGACTTTATGCAGAATAAAATGTGCAGCACAGAAAATCTGGCTATGGGTATATGGTCGCAATTAGTTCCCCACCTGCCTGTTGATGTAAAACTCCATTGTATCAAATTATATGAAACGAGGAATATTTACGTGGAATATTTTGGAGATTAAATGGGTTTGATGTTTTTAATGATTGCTGTAAAATCTTTTAAGTTTTTCAAACAAAATAAACCTATTGTTGGTTATTGTATACAGTTGTAATTTTTAGCAGCATTCATTGTCACCTATGAGCCCTAAAGTAGCCGTTTTTAGAAAAGAACATTTCAATGCAGCACATCGGCTCAATAACCCGGCATGGAGTGATGAGAAGAATACCCGGGTTTTTGGACTTTGCAATAATCCCCATTACCACGGACATAATTATGAATTGATCGTTAAAGTAGTAGGTGTGCCCGATGCGGAAACAGGTTATGTAATTGACCTGAAAATATTGAGTGACCTGGTGAAGAAGGAAGTGTTAGATCGCTTTGATCATAAAAATTTGAATCTGGATACGAAGGAGTTTGCAGAACTGAATCCGACGGCTGAAAATATAGCCGTTGTTATTTATGGATTGCTGAAACCAAGGCTGGATGAAGGTCTTGAGCTTTTTATTAGGCTTTACGAAACAGAAAGAAATTTTGTTGAATACCCTGTATCTTAATTAAATAATACATTATGGCTTATTCAAAAATTGAAAAATATGATGAGGATGTAACGGCTGGTTTAATAAAAACCTACCATGATTCTCTTTCATTGTTGGGAGAAGACCCGGAGCGCGAAGGATTGATCAAAACCCCTGAAAGGGTGGCCAAAGCAATGCAATTTCTAACACAGGGATATGGTCTTGACCCCAAAGCCATTATTCAATCTGCCAGATTTAAAGAAGAAGGCAGTGAAATGATCATTGTAAAAGACATTGAATTATACTCTATGTGCGAACACCATATGTTACCTTTTTATGGGAAAGCACATATTGCATACATCCCTAATGGTTGGATCACCGGATTGAGTAAGATGGCAAGGGTGGTGGATGTTTATGCCAGAAGATTACAGGTACAGGAAAGACTCACCACACAGATACTGGAAGCTATTCAAGAGTCTTTGAATCCATTGGGTGTGGCAGTAGTAATTGAAGCCAAGCATTTATGTATGATGATGCGTGGTGTTGGCAAACAAAATTCAGTTACCACAACATCTGCTTTCTATGGTGAATTTGAGAAGAATACAACGAGAAGTGAATTTCTTAAGTTAATAACAGCCGATTTAAATTAATTTTTTGCCACAGATTTGAAAGATTTACACAGTTTTTTTCTGTGAAAATCCGTGAAATCTGTGGCATTTTTATGCCTTATAATCTCTAATACTCTATTTTTACTTCAAATAGTAGTTTATGAAACATGCTTTTATTTTTCCGGGTCAGGGTTCTCAGTTTAGTGGGATGGGTAAGCATTTGTATGATACCAATGATCTGGCTAAAGAACTTTTTGAAAAAGCAAATGACCTCTTAGGTTTCAGGATCAGTGACGTGATGTTTGGCGGAACTGATGAAGAGTTAAAACAAACCAATATTACCCAACCAGCTATTTTTTTGCATTCGGTTATTGCTTATAAAACATTGGTACAAACCAATCCTGATATGGTTGCTGGTCACTCTTTAGGAGAGTTTTCGGCATTAGTGGCTAACCAGGTTTTAACTTTTGAAGACGCCCTACAATTGGTAAGTATCAGGGCAAAAGCTATGCAGAAGGCATGCGAAATGCAACCTTCCACCATGGCAGCTGTATTGGCATTAGCAGATGAAAAAGTGGAGGAGATCTGTGCTGCCATCACTGCAGAAACCGGTGAAATTGTAGTAGCTGCCAATTATAATTGTCCGGGTCAGTTGGTCATCAGTGGGTCTATTAAAGGTATTGAAATTGCCTGCGAAAGAATGAAAGCTGCAGGGGCCAAACGTGCGCTGGTATTGCCTGTTGGCGGTGCCTTCCATTCTCCTTTTATGGCTTCTGCTAAAGCTGAACTGGCTGCAGCAATTGAAGCAACTACTTTTCATACAGCCAGTTGTCCTGTTTATCAGAATGTAGTAGCGATGGCTGTTTCAGAAGCTTCAGAGATCAGAAAAAACCTGATCGATCAATTAACCGGTGCTGTTAGATGGACACAAAGTGTGCAAGCCATGACAACTGATGGTGCTACCCAATTTACCGAATGCGGACCCGGAAAAGTTTTACAGGGATTGGTGCAGAAAATCTATAAGGAAGCTGTTGTATCTGGAGTAAATTAACCTCCATAAAACAGCTTGATTTTATTAAAAATCAAGGATCCCATTCACCCATTCTGGATCAAGAGTTGCATTGTATTTTTTGTAAAAATTGATGGCAGGTTCATTCCATTCCAATACCTGCCATACCATTCTGGTGAATCCTTTTTCTTTGGCTTCTTCAATAATTCTGTCGAATAACAATTTGCCTGCGCCATTACCTCTTAGTTTTTCTGTAACTAAAAAATCTTCCAGATAAAGGCATTGGCCCTTCCAGGTACTGTAACGGATATAATATAGTGCAAATCCTTCTACCTGACCATTCATTTCGGCTACAAATGCCCACCACACTGGGTTTTCGCAAAATCCACTTTCTTCAAAATGCTTTAAAGTTACCGTAACTTCAGCAGGTGCTTTTTCATAATCAGCTAATTCTTGTATTAACTGTAATAGTCTTACACAATCTTTTTTTTCTGCTCTTCTGATATTTATTTCCATGATTAGTAGGAATACATTTTTATGAATAAGGTAGATTTAATTATTTCTCTGCACCCGGACCTTTTACAAACTTTCCTGGTGTAGCATTGGTGTGTTCACCATCTTTTAAAACCTGTTTGCCATTTACCCAAACATGTATCATTCCGCTTGCATATTGGTGTGGGTTTTCAAAACTGGCATGGTCATTAACTTTTGCAGGATCAAAAATGATGATATCGGCAAAATTTCCTTTCTTCAATACGCCTCTTTTTTTCAATTTTAAATGCGTGGCCGGAAGCTTTGCTAATTTTTCAATAGCTTTTTCTAAGGGCATTAATTTTTCATCCCTGCTATAGTGTCCTAAAACCCTGGCAAAGTTTCCATAAGCACGTGGATGCGCATTTGATTTTAGAAATACACCTTCTGTTGTATAAGATCCTTCATCGCTGCCAAAGCTAACCCAAGGCAGTGCAACCTGTTTTTTAACGTTTTCCTCATTCATTAAAAAATAAGCAACACCTACTCGGGTACTATCTTGTATGATGAGATCCATTGCGGTTTCTTCCGGAGTTTTATGCAGCATCTTTGCAACTTCTGCCAATGTTTTACCGGTATACTTTTTTAAAGAATCTTGTTTAAAAGATAGAAGCAGCACCTGTGTGGGACCACCACATCCATAATAAAGATTTTCCCAGTCAGTTGCATCTGTATTCATCGCCTTGATCATCTGTTTACGAATAGCAGGGTCTTTCAACCTTTGGTGCAATTTTCCAAAACCGCCGTCTTGTAAGGATGGCGGGAAGGAAGAAGTAAGTCCTGTTGCACCTGCTAGGTAAGTATACATATCTGCCTGAATGGAAAGACCTTCTTTTCTTGCCCTTTCTACTCTTTTAATAACACTGTCCATTTTACCCCAGTTGTTTTTGCCGGCTGCTTTCAGGTGAAATATTTCAGCAGGAATATTTGCTTCTTTTGAAATGGTGATCAGTTCTTCTACAGCTTCTAATAAATGATTCCCTTCACTGCGCATATGACTGGAATAACTGCCTCCATATTTTGCAGCTTCTTTGGCAAGGGCGATAAGTTCATCTGTTTTTGCGAAAAAATCAACCGGATAAATTAATGCATTGGTTACACCCAATGCACCTTCCTTCATTGCCTGGGCTACTAATAGCTTCATGCTGTCTAACTGAGCAGGGGTAGGCTCTTTGTTATCTTCTCCAATCACATATTGCCGAACAACTCCTGTGCCAATAAAGGATGCGATATTGGGAGAGATTCCCTTTTTTTCCAGAAACTGCATATACTCTCCGAGACTATTCCATGCTACATCATATTGTATATCACCCTGGTTTTCTTTTTGCTGCATTTTCATTTTTGGATTCAATGGCCCCATACTGAATTCTCCAAATATTTCAGTGGTAACCCCCTGCCTGATATCACTTTGGGCCCTGCCATCTTGGATCAATGATTCCTCAGAATGCCCCATCATGTTGATGAATCCCGGGGCCAACGCCATTCCTTTTGCATCAATAGTATTTTCTGCACTGGCACTGGACAAGTCACCTATAAAAGCGATGGTGTCATTCACGATGGCTATATCCCCTTTAATAGGTGCACTGCCATTGCCATCATAGATCACTGCATTTTTTATGATGGTATCATACTTGTCGTTTTTGCATGACGAAAAGCTTATCAAAACAAAAAGCAAGCCGCTTATTTTTCTCATATAAATTATTTTTTCTTTGCCTTGAAGTTGCCATTAGGTTGTATAAAAGTCAAACCAGTGGATTCTCCCTTTTCATTCACATCAAATAGAACAGAATAGCCATTTAATATTTTGAGTGAGAATTTATGTTTGTCAATGGATATTAATTCATATTCAGGCTGTCCGGGTACTGATACAAATAATGTCTTGTTGTCTTTAACATAAACTTTTGCCAATGCTGGTCCCAGATCATAATCACCTATATATTTTTTTAATTCTTCTGCAGTGATTTCTTTTGGTTTTGGAGATCGAACAAATTTCAATGGTGCTAATGTAGGTTCAAGTGCCATCGACATTGCATTGATATCACCTGCTTCATTCATGTGAAACTGTAACCTTAAACCACTATGATCTGCCGTATCTATGCCATCTTTTGGATCTTTATCAAAAGGTTCAAAAATATCATAGTGGTATTGGTTAAGCCATATGATATCCTTTCCCATTTTAGCAAAAAGCGAATCTGATTTTTCAAATACCTCCATTGTTCCATAACCTGGGTGACTATACAATCCTGCAAAATCCTTAAAGGGATGAGACAATGCAGTATTGCTTTTTCTAGAACTGGTTATATTTTTTTCAGCTTCTTTGGCCGTAGCTTTTGCTTTTTCTGAAGTTTTTTTAATGTCAGCACTCCAGTCAAAATAAGGCAGTTTCAGTAATCTGTCTGCCAATAAATTTCTAACAATTGATGTAACAGATGATCCATTTTGATTGGTTAATACAACAATACCTAAGCTATCACTAGGGAAGAAACAGGTGCTGGCAGAAAATCCATCAATATTGCCGCCATGTTCCACACGGTAATGTCCTTTATAGGAAGCTAGCATCCAGCCAAATCCATAGTTTGCAAAATGTACATCAGGTTTTTCTTTTGTGGGAGAACCAGCGCCTACAACCATTTGAGAACTCATGGCTTCATTTACGTAAGATGCCGGTAAGATCTCCTTGCCATTAAATTTTCCGCCATTGATCCAGGTAGAAACCCAATTTGCCATTTCCAATACATTGCTATTGATACTTCCTGCGGGTCCCATGGCATCAATATTGTAGTAATCTAATTTTTTGATGATACTATCTTTTTTTATGCCATAGCCTAATGAAGCATCACTACTTTTCTCCATGTCTTTTATAGAAAAAACTGAATTGGTCATGCCCAATGGCTTGAAAATATTTTCTCTTATATTCTCCTCCCAGCTTTTGCCGGTAAGCTTTTCAGCGATCAGCCCTTGTAGCAAAAACATGAAATTATTATACTGCCATTTTTCCCTCACACCAAAACTGGGTTCCATGTATTGAATTCTTTTTAATAAACTATCCCTTGAACTAGTGGGAAATCCATACCATGAATAATCATGTCTTGGCAGGCCTGTGCTATGTCGCATGAGGTCGCGCACTAAAATGGTATTGTTCATGCCATCATTGTAAAACTTAAGATCGGTTAAGTAGTTGCGAGCAGGTTTGTCCAACTCTAATTTGCCATTTTTTTGCAGTAAGCCAATCATGGAAGAAGTAAAAGCTTTGGTGCAACTGCCTATCGCAAATAAGGTATTTGGTGTAACGGGTATTTTCTTATCATAATCTTTAAAGCCAAAACCTTTGGCATAGACAACTTTATCCTTTTCAACTACGGCTACTGCAAATCCGGCTGCATGCCATTCTTTTAAAATTTTTTCGAAAGTGGTATCCAAACCTGCAAAGCGGTCAGTTTCTACAACCGTCATTGTTTTCTTTTGTGACCAAGTGATGAAAACGAATAAAAGCAATACAATAGTGATCAGAAATTTTCTCATGCTTAAGAGTTTAATAAATGAAAAAGCCCATTAAATGTAAACACTTAAAGGGCTAAAAACAATTTTGTAAGAAAGATTCTTAAACAGACCCTAAAGCCTGGTCAAGGTCGGCAATAATATCAGCGATATTTTCTATACCCACACTCATTCTGATGAGTCCATCGGTAATTTCATATTTCAGTCTTTCTTCTTTGGATAGTCCCATATGACTCATACTAGCAGGGTGTGATAAAAGTGTGTCAACTGTACCTAAAGAAATGGCCCTTACGCACATTTGTAAAGCGTCAATAAATCGCTTTCCTGCTTCCAATCCACCTTTCAATTCAAAACTTAACAAAGCACCTGGGTGACGCATTTGTTTTAAAGTAGTGGCATAGCCATGGTGCGTGCTGAGGCCATTGTAATTTACTTTTTCAATAGCTGGATGGTTGTTCAAAAATTCGGCTACTTCCATCGCATTATGGCAATGCCTTTCCATGCGAATCTCCAGTGTTTTCAGCCCTTGTGTAAGTAAAAATGCATCAAAGGGATTACTGTTGCCTCCCAATAGAACATGCCATTTCCAAATCTTTGTGCGCATGAGTTCCAGATCTTTTCCAATTAAAATACCTCCAATTGCTGTTCCATGACCATTGAGGAATTTAGTTGTAGAGTGGAAAACAAAATCTGCACCATATTTAAAAGGTTGTTGCAGATATGGAGTGGCAAAAGTATTGTCAACCGTAACAATACAATTTTTTTGCTTGGCCAATAAAGTGATCGCTTCTATGTCAACACACTGAATGGTAGGATTGGCGGGTGTTTCGATATGCACCAGTTTAATTGATGGGTCATTGTTTAATGCTTCTGCTACAAGAGCCGGGTTACGCATATCTACAATGGTCGTATGGATACCATTAGCAGCCAGTACTTTTGTAAGTAATTCATTGGTGCCACCATAAAGTGAATAGTGAGATAAGATGGTATCACCTGTTTGCAGATTACCCATAAACATGGTGGTCATGGCAGCCTGGCCACTTGCATGCAACAAAGCTTTTAATTGAAGGGGATTTCCTTGTTCATCCTGTAAGCCAAATGCTTCTAATGCGGCAATGGTTTCTTCTGCAACTGTAAAAGTGGGGTTTCCCCAGCGACTGTAAATTCTGGTTTTATCTGAACCCGCAAATCTGTCGGTACCTTCCTGTGCAGTATCAAAAGTAAAAGTAGAGGTTGCATAAATAGGCGTGAGGTGTGCAAAATCTGCATTATCCTGTCCTGATGTATGCATAGCCACAGAACTGATGCCGGTTAAAGGAAAAGGTTTACGCATAAAACAGGATTTATAGATTATGTGAAATAATGCAACAACTTATTAGTAAGCCCATTTTATCCAGGTAGCGCCCCAGGTAAAGCCGCCGCCAAATGCAGCCAATACCAGGTTATCTCCTTTTTTCAATTGTTTTTCCCATTCCCATAAACATAGCGGAATGGTTGCTGCTGTGGTGTTTCCGAATTTCTGGATATTGATCATTACTTTTTCTTTTGCCAATCCCATACGATTTGCTGTGGCATCTATGATGCGTAAATTAGCCTGGTGAGGAACCAGCCAGGCAATATCATCACCCGTAAGGTTATTTCTTTCCATCAGTTCAGCACTAACATCTGCCATACCTTTTACAGCAAATTTAAAAACGGGTTGTCCATCCTGATAGGCATAATGTTCTTTGGCTAAAACTGATTCTACTGATGCAGGTTTTACTGAACCGCCTGCCTTCATGTGCAGGTATTGTCGGCCACTGCCATCTGTTCTTAAGATACTGTCTAAAATTCCATTTTCATCTTCACTGGGTTCCAATAAAACGGCACCGGCGCCATCTCCAAAAATGATACAGGTAGCCCTGTCCGTATAGTCAACGATCGCACTCATTTTATCTACACCTACCACTACCACTTTTTTGTACCTACCACTTTCAATGTACATAGCACCGGTAGTTAAGGCAAATAAGAAGCCACTACAAGCAGCACTCATATCATAACCCCAGGCATTGGTAGCTCCAATCTTATCACAAATGATATTGGCAGTTGCGGGAAAAACCATATCGGGTGTTACCGTTGCACAGATCAGACAGTCAATTTCTGAAGGGTCAATATTTTTTTTACGTAAAAGTTCTAAAACTGCTGGTACAGCCATATCACTGCTGCCCTTGCCCTGTTCTTTCAGAATTCTTCTTTCTTCAATCCCTGTTCTCGTTCTGATCCATTCATCATTGGTATCAACCATTTTTTCAAGGTCGAAATTGGTTAGTTTGGTTTCTGGAACATACCCACCAACACCTGTAATGGCTGCTTTGATATTTGTCATATGGTTCTCTAAAGATTCGCGCAAATATCTATAAGATTTATTTAATGTGGGATTGACAAGGTTTTGTTTTCTGGGGTTTTCAATAAATTTATTGATAATCAATGTGTTAATAAAGCATTGCTTAGTCGATTTCTATAAATAAATTGTATAAAAAGTATTAAATTCTCTGATTGCGGGCTAATTTATTCACCCATCAATAAAGTTAGCTTATAGTTGCTTTTTTGCCATATTTTTGAAAAAGGTATGATCGCATTTGTAAGAGGACATTTTGCAGTTAAAACACCTGCAAGGGTAGTGGTAGATGTTAATGGTGTTGGGTATGACCTGCAAGTAAGTTTGCATACCTATTCGGCCATCAGCAATAAGGAAAATGGGTTATTATTTACTTATCTCCATATTACTGAAAATGCACATACACTTTTTGGTTTTGCTGAATTAGCAGAAAAGGAAATGTTTCTGCAATTGATCAGTGTTTCGGGAGTTGGGGCTTCTACTGCAAGAATGATGTTGTCTGGCATGCGGCCGGAAGAAATTGCCAGAGCCATTGTACAGGGCAACACAAGGCAGTTGGAAAGTATCAAAGGGATAGGTAAAAAGTCGGCCGAAAGGCTGATAGTGGAGCTAAAAGATAAGTTAGGAAAACAGTCATTTGAAACAGTAAGTGGTTTTGCATCGGTACCTTCCATAGATTCAGATGCAGTAAATGCTTTGATAGCTTTGGGTATTGGCAGACAAATGGCAGAACAAGCAGTTAAAAAAACAGTGGCTGGATCCAATGATCAGGCCAGTTTAGAAGAAATAATTAAGCAGTCACTTAAAAATTTATAGTCTATAGCTTCTTTTTTACGTAACCAATTTGTTGTTATTATCGTATCAATCTCTACTTAACCAAGCGTAACTGTTTGAAGCATTTTCGTATATTTTCCAGTTTAGTTGTTTTGTTGTTATTTGCTCTGGAGGCAAGTTCTCAACAGAAAGATTCTGTTCACTACCCTATAAGTGATAGAAGGGGGGACCCATATTCTCAACCCAGCAAGAATCCTTTTGAAATTGGCAAGAACCCTTTGATCAAACAGGATATACAGTATGACCCAGTTTCTAAACAGTATTATGTTACAGAAAAAATTGGTAGTAAATATTATCGCGTACCTGCCGTTCTAACATTTGAAGAATTTTGGAAATTAGAATCCAATCGTGCAGAGAATGACTATTTCAAAAAAAGAGCCAATGCTTTAACTACCCTAAATCTAAAAACAGTCAGGCCCAAAATGCAGGTGTATGATAAACTCTTTGATCGCATTTTTGGTTTGTCTGCAACCGGATTAAAAGTGGATATCAGGCCTACCGGAGAAGTGAATATAATGGCGGGATACCAGGGACAAAATATTGAGAACCCAACATTACCGGAAAGGGCTAGAAAGAATGGAGGCTTCGATTTTGATATGAATGCGAAGTTGAATGTGAATGCCAATATTGGAGACAAACTTAAATTTCCCATTAACTATAATACTGCTTCCAATCTCAGTTTTGATAACCAATTGAAACTGGATTACAAAGGGATGGATGATGAGATTATCAAAAGTTTGGAAGCGGGAAATATTTCTTTTCAATCAAGGGGAACTTTGATACCCAGTGCACAAAACCTATTTGGTATCAAAAGCCAGTTACAATTTGGTAAACTATTTATCACAGGTGCCATAGCCAATCAGCGTTCTACGCGACAGTCGGTGGGTTTGCAGGGTGGAACCGCTACCACCAACTTCACTAAAAAGCTGCACGACTATGAAGAGAACAGGCACTTTTTATTAGGTCAATATTTTAAAAATAATTTTAATAAAACCATGTCGAATTTGCCAGTGGTAAATTCACAGGTTCAGATACAAAGAATGGAGGTTTGGGTTACCAACAGAACAGGAGCTACTACAGATGCCAGAGATATTGTGGGTTTAATGGACATTGCAGAACCCAAGCCTTATAATCCTAACGTACATTCTCTTACCAACAATGCGCTACCTGCCAATGCTGTGAATGATCTTTATGCATCATTAGTAGGCAACCCCAGTGCACGTAATCCTTCACAGATCAATAATCTTTTGTTATCAAAAGGATTAAGACCGGTAGATGATTTTGAAAAAACCTTCGCCCGTAAACTTAGTCCATCAGAATATTATTTTAATCCGCAGGTAGGTTTTGTTTCTATCAATGTTCAATTGCAGGCCGATGAGGTTTTGGCAGTTGCCTATCAATACACGTATAATGGACGTGTTTACCAGGTAGGTGAATTTTCGCAGGATGTGGCATTAGATTCCAATAGGGGCGTTCAGAAAATATTGTTTCTAAAATTATTAAAAGCCACTGCACAAAGAATAGAGTTACCAACCTGGGGTTGGATGATGAAAAACGTGTATTCGCTGGATCTTTTTGGTGGTATTCAAAGAGATGATTTTAAATTAAATGTTTTGTATGAAGAACCCAGTGGTGGATTAAAAAGATACCTGCCGGAAAGTTCTCCGGATGTTGATGGAAAATCATTGTTACGCATTTTAAACCTCGACCGACTCAATAACAGAAATGACCCGCAACCAGATGGTGTGTTTGACTATCTGGAAGGGTTCACCATTCTTCCAGAAATGGGTCGTGTGGTATTCCCTGTATTGGAACCATTTGGTCGGGATCTGGATACATTGGCTTTCTCCGGACAGCCTGCTGCCATGAAAAAGAAATATGTGTATTACCAATTGTATGATTCAATCAAAGCCATTGCAGAAACCTATGCCAATTTAAACAGGTTTGTCATGCAGGGTCAGGTAAAAGGTAGTGCCGGAGGATCTGAAATAAATTTAAATGCATTCAATATTCCGCAAGGCTCTGTAACAGTAACTGCAGGTGGACAAGTACTTACAGAAGGTTCGGATTATACAATTGATTATAATTTAGGAACTGTGAAAATTCTTAATGCCGGCATATTAAGTTCCAATGTGCCAGTTAAAGTAAATTTTGAAAACAATGCCGGCTTTGGCATACAACAAAGAAATTTTACCGGATTAAGGGTTGATTATCTTGCTAACAAAAAACTTACATTAGGTGCATCCTATGTACGTTTGGCAGAACGCCCCTTCTTTACAAAAATGGGATATGGTGATGATCCTATCAGAAATTCCATGTATGGGTTAGACTTTAATTACCACAATGACCTTCCCAGCTTAACGAGGTTACTAAATAAATTGCCTTTTTATTCATCTAATGTAAAGTCTTCTATTGCCGCTTATGGAGAAGCTGCCATGATGCAACCGGGGCATCCCAAACAAATCGGCAGTGGTGATCAGGGTTTGATTTTTATTGATGATTTTGAAGGTACCAGAACCAGTATTGATCTTCGTTTTCCTTTGGTTGCGTGGGCTCTTGCTTCTACACCTCAGGGTAATCCAAAGTTTCCGGAAGCTGCATTATCAGATTCGATCGACTATAATTTTAACAGGGCAAAACTAGCATGGTATAATATTGAACCTAATTTGCAGGACAGGAACAGTCCGAATAATCCACTTAGAAGAGACCTGGTTGAATTAAGCGATCCAAGGGTAAGGCAGGTATTTACTAATGAGATTTTTCCTCAGAGAACAACCAATATCACAGATGTACAAACAGCCACTTTTGATCTGGCATATTACCCAACAGAAAAAGGACCTTACAATTACGAAACACGCAGCAACCAAATTGATGCTAATGGAAAATTGAACAGACCTGCTGCCAGATGGGGTGGTATGATGCGTTCAATTGATCAAACAGATTTTGAAACAGGTAACATTGAGTATTTAGAATTCTGGGTACAGGATCCATTTATAAAGACTCCCAATTCTAAGGGTGGTAAAATGTTTGTTAACCTAGGTAATGTTAGTGAAGATCTTTTAAAAGATGGCAGACGCTTTTATGAGAACGGCATGAATACGCCCAATATACCTGCTGCGGTAGACAGTACCAACACTTGGGGTAAAACACCTGTAAATCCAATTCAGATCACACAGGCATTTAGTAATAATCCTGATGACAGGCCTTACCAGGATATTGGATTTGATGGTATTGATGATGCCGGTGAAAGAAGAAAGAAGGATTATGTTTTGCAAAGGATCGCAAATAATTTTGGCGTCAATTCACCACTTTATCAAAAGAGCTTAATTGATCCTGCATTAGATAACTATAAGTGGTATAGGGATCCTTCATTCGACGCAATAGGCACGGGTATTTTGGGGCGTTATAAAAACTTCAACAGTCCGCAGGGTAACTCTCCTCTTGCAACAACTGGCGGACAGTTTACATCAGCCGCTACCTTATATCCTGATAACGAAGATCTGAACCGGGATAATACCTTAAATGAAACCGAATCCTATTACGAATATGAAATTGACCTGAGACCGGGAATGGATGTGGGCAATACACAATACATTACGGATAAGAGAAGGATCACGGTTAATTCTGCGGATGGCGTACAAAGAACAGAGAACTGGTTTTTATTTAGAGTTCCTATTAAAAGTTATTCAAAAACCGTAGGCGGAATAGCAGGTTTTAAATCCATTCGTTTTGCACGACTTTACCTCACAGATTTTGAAGATTCTGTGGTACTTCGTTTGGCAAGACTTGACTTGGTAAGAAATCAATGGAGGCAATTTATTTACAATGTAGATACAACAGGATCTTATACGCCTATCAATAATAACACAGGTACTGTATTGAATACATTGGCAGTTAGTTTGGAAGAAAATAGTAGCAGACAACCGGTTAACTACTTGATGCCTCCTGGTGTAGAACGTGTTCAGATGTTAAGTAATAATGGTGTAAACCTGCAACAGAATGAGCAGGCCATGAGTATGCGGATCAGTAATTTATTATCGGGAGATGCCAGAGCTGTTTTTAAAACATTGAACCTTGATATCAGGCAATATGGTAAACTTTCTTTGTACCTGCATGCGGAATCTGTTACCGGAGAAAGACCATTGGTTGATAATGAAATGAATGCTATCATAAGAATTGGGCAGGACTTCCTGAATAATTATTATGAGATAAAAATTCCTTTAAAGATCACACCACCTGGTACCTATGTTAGGGGACAGGAAGAAAAAGTATGGCCAACAGAAAACAGTCTGGAACTTAGTTTGCGGTCATTGATAGATTTGAAACTCTTAAGAAATAATACAGGAGCTTCTATTGCTAATATCTTCCGGCAAAAACTGGATAATAGAACCATTTCCATTTTAGGAAACCCGAACCTGGGTGAAGTAAGAGGTATCATGGTGGCCATTGAAAACCCCTTAAAACCTGATGGATTTAAAATTAATACAGAAGTATGGGTGAACGAGTTACGTTTATCGCAATTGAATGAAAATGGCGGCTGGGCTGCATTAGGCAGGGTTGATCTGAATTTGGCCGATCTGGGTAAACTTACTTTTTCTGCCAATACCTACACACAGGGTTTTGGAAATATCGAACAAAGGGTAAATGAAAGAGCAAAAGATAATTTATTTCAGTTTGATGCTGCCGCCAATATTGAAGCAGGAAAATTATTACCCAAAGGTGTCAATTTATCTTTGCCTGTTTATGCTAGTATCAACAAAACCATATTAACACCACAATTCGATCCTTATGATTTGGATGTTTTATATAAGGAAAAACTGAATGCTGCTTCCAAAGAAAAAAGAGATTCTATCAAAAATGCTGCAGTAGATCAAACAACCATTAAAACATTGAATTTTACCAATGTTCATTTCTTGTCGGGTTCCAGTAAACCAAGCTTACTGAATATCAGCAATTTCGATTTTAATTATTCCTATTCTCAGCTTAGTCAATCCAGTCCGCTGGTATTGCAAAATAAAGTAACCAAACAAAGAGGCGGATTTGGTTACAATTATGTAGGACAGAGTGCTTACATAGAACCCTTTAAAAATATCATCAAAACCAGAACACCCTGGCTGGCATTATTCCGTGATTTCAATTTTAACCTGAAACCTTCATTCTTAAGTTTCCGCGCAGACATTAACAGACAATACGGTGAGTTTATCCCACGAATTGTAAATATTGCGGATAGTAAAGTAGAAAGAGTAGATACTACCTATGATAAGTACTACACTTTTGATCGTTTTTATGGACTGAGATGGGATCTTGCTCGTTCCCTGAATCTGGATTTTAATGCCATCAATAATGCCCGGATAGATGAACCTTTTGGAAGGATCGATACCAAAGCGAAAAAAGATACGGTAAGGCAAAACCTGTTTAGTGGTGGTAGGAATACCATGTACCAACAAAAAGCAACCCTTAATTATACCATCCCTTTAAATAAATTACCATTTACAGACTGGATCACCGCTAGGTATAGCTATGGAACATCCTATAACTGGATCGGAGCCAGCAGGCTTGCGTTGAACCTGGGAAATATCATCGAAAATTCGCAGGAGAATAACCTGAATGCACAATTCAATTTTGCCAGTTTATATAATAAGTCAAAATTCCTGCGTGCCCTGGAAACCGCGCCACCACCCAAACCCAAGAATGATCCCAAAAAACCAGCTGATGTAAAAGATGCACCGAAGAAATCTGCATTGGGTACAACCATACCTACAAAAGCAGAAGTTGTAAAAGGGCTTACTGGTAAAAAAAGAAGGGATGCTTTAAAAAAGTGGCGTCAACAAAAAAGAGATGCCCGGATAGCCGAAAGAATGCTGAAGGCAAATGAACCTGTTGAGATAAGTGGCTTTGCGAGAGCTGCAGGCGGCATCTTAACCATGGTAAGAAATGTGAATGTGCAATATTCAGAAAACTACCATAGTCGTTTGCCCGGATATACTGATAGTACAAAATTGCTTGGTCAGAATTGGAGTACAATGGCACCTGGTCTGGATTATGTTTTTGGAAAACAACCGGACTCCAACTGGCTGAACCAAAAAGCTTCAAAGGGATTGTTTACGCATGACAGTACTTTTAATTTCATGGTAAGACAAACATTTGATCAACGATTTAGTATCACCGCAGAATTAGAGCCTGTGCGCGATTTGAGAATTGACCTGAATCTCGATAAAACTTTTACAAAGGATTATTCTGAACTGTTTAAGGATACAACAGGTAAAGGAAGCCTCAATCACTTGAGTCCTGTTGCCAATGGAGGTTTCAGTGTTTCTTATATTGCATTCAATACCTTATTTGGACAGCATAATCCTAATGAGATCTCAGAAACTTTCAAAACATTTGAGAATAACAGACAGATCATTTCAAGAAGGGTGGCAGAACAGAATCCTTATTGGCAGGCTTTGCCGGCAGGTCAAAAATTCACGGCTGATGGATTTGCAAGAGGGTATAACCGATATGCACAAGATGTATTAGTGCCTGCATTTATTGCAGCATATACAGGAAAGGATGCAGGGTCATTCCCATTGATCAAACAATCCAATTCGAAAATAAGTTCCAATCCTTTTTCCGGTATTATGCCTAAGCCCAACTGGAAGCTTAATTATTCAGGGTTAACTAAGAATGAAGCTATTTCCAAGGTCTTCAGTAATATCATCATCACACATGGTTATAATGGCACATTGAGTATGAACAGTTTCAACAGTGCACTATTATACCAGGATCCATTTAAATTAAGTGCCCCCGGATTTATAGATACGGTGAGTGGAAACTATATACCTTATTTTCTGGTTCCCAATATTACTTTGAAAGAAGGATTTGAACCTTTGATAGGTATAGATGTAACAACAGTTAACCAGTTGAATGTAAAATTTGAATACCGTAAAAGCCGATTGCTCACCTTAAGTTTAATTGATTACCAGTTAAGTGAAAGTAATAGTACCGATTGGACATTTGGAATAGGATTTAGAAAGAAAGGAGTGAACCTTCCTTTCAAAATACCTGGGTTTAAGGGCAAGAAGTTGGAGAATGATTTGAATATGAAACTGGATATCTCTGTAAGGGATGTGTCTAATAGCAATAGCAGACTGGATCAGGCAAATGCTTATGGTACAGGAGGACAAAAAGATATTTCTATACAGCCTTCTATTGATTATGTGATCAATAACCGAATCAATATTAAATTCTTCTTTGATCAAAGGAAAGTGATACCATATATTTCAACATCGGCACCTATGACTAATACTAGGGCTGGTGTTAATATCAGGATCTCTTTGGCACAGTAATTACATGAATTGGTTGTATGCATAAAAAAGGGATGCTATTTATGGCATCCCTTTTTTTATAGTTTGTTATTGTATCAGCTTTTTCTAAATGCCCATTTACCCATTTCTTTCCAGCTAACTTTTTTGCCATACATCAATATGCCAGTACGGTAAATTTTACCGCTTAACCAGGTAGTGAAAATAAAACCACCTATCAAAGAAACCATGCTGGCCGCCAATTGCCAGTAGGGTACAGTGCCCGGTACCCCATAAGCAACCCTTGCCATCATTACCATCGGCGAACTGAATGGAATGATACTTGACCAAACAGCAATTGGTGTGCTAGGGTCCTGCACAGCATTAGACATGATGATAAAGGAAAAGATAATAGGCATGGTGATAGGTAACATCAAACTTTGTGCATCCTGTGGATCTTCATTTACCACACTACCCACAGCGGCAAAAAGCGCTGCATAAAAAAGATAGCCGCCCAAAAAATAAAAGATAAACAAACCAATGATCATTGGCCAGTTTGCGGTACTGATGGTATGTTGAACCTTATAGATCTGTTGTGCGGCATCACCTGCCTGCATCATACCACCACCGGGCATTTGACCATTCGATTGTTGCAATGTTTTTACCTGATCCATTACATCAGCAGGTATAAATGCCTGCGCTGCCGTTGTTAATCCCACAATTAAAATGATCCACATCAGAAATTGGGTTAAGCCAACAGCACCGATTCCAATGATCTTACCCAGCATCAATTGAAAAGGTTTTACGCTGCTTACCATTACTTCCGCAATGCGGTTTGTTTTCTCTTCCATAACACCTCTCATAACCATTGCACCATAAATGAACATGGTGATATATATAAGCATACCACTACCAAATCCAATTCCGTATGATAATGCAGCATTACTTTCTTTAGCCTTTCCGCCTGATTCTTCTACTGCTTTCAATTCTGCAAACTGCGATTGCTGGTGAATAGAATCCAGTTGAATTTTATTGATACCAGCCATTTGTAACATATTGTCTTCAATAGCGGCATTGATGCGATCAGCGATCCTGTCTTCCGTCATGATGCTGATACTCTTCTTTGACCGGAAGATATAATTGGCTTTTTGCGTTCCCTCAAATTTTGGAATCAGGATGATGGCCGTATAACCCTTGGTAAGGTAATTGGAAGTGTCAATTCCTTCCGGAAATTCAAATGCGATTTCCTGGGTGCTTTTTATATTGTTTTTGAAGAAACCATTTTCATCTACCACCGCAATCTTTTGTTCGTCTTTTCCTTTTATGGAGAGATAGGTGCTTCCGCCGATCAATAAAACAATCAGTAAGGGTGTTAGCAGCGTTGTAAGTAAAAATCTTTTGTTCTTTACCCTGGTGAGGTATTCTCTTTGAATGATGAGTAAGGTCTTATTCATAAAAATCCTTTTATAATAAAATGAGGTAAGTAGTTTAGTTGGCTATTGGTTGAAAGGCACGTGTAGTAGCTTTGGTTCCTTCCACCTGTTGAATAAAGATTTCATTAAGAGAAGGTAATATTTCATTGAAGGCTTCTATGGTTAAATTCTGTTGCAGAAAATATTGAAGCACATCATTACTTTTATATCCCTCGTTAATTTTAACGGTTAGTGCATTTGCTTTTTGATCAGCCAGTTCAAAGGCCGGAGAGCTAATATTTGAAGGCACTTCGCCTAAACGGATCCCGAACTTATTCTCTTTGAATTGTTGTTTGATATCAGCAACTGTTCCATCCAATATTTTCTGACCAAGATTTACCAATACGATATGATCACAGATCTCCTCCACTTGTTCCATTCTATGCGTACTGAAGATGATGGTGCAACCACGCTGGGAAAGTCCATATATTTCATCTTTGATGAGGTTTGCATTGAGAGGGTCCAAACCGCTGAAGGGTTCATCTAGTATGATCAATTTGGGCTCATGCAAAACAGTGATAACAAATTGTAGTTTCTGGCTCATGCCTTTGCTCAGGTCTTCTACTTTTTTGTTCCACCAGCTTTCCATTTCCAGCCTTTTGAACCAGAATTTTATTTTTTCCATGGCTTCAGCCTTACCCAGTCCCTTTAATTGAGCCAGATATAAAGCCTGTTCGCCAATTTTCATTTTTTTGTATAAGCCTCTTTCTTCCGGCATATACCCTATTTTAACGATATCGTTAACAGGGTCGAATGTTTGTCCATCAAACTGAATATGACCACTATCCGGATAAAAAATGCCGGTTATCATACGCAGCAGGGTGGTTTTACCCGCACCGTTGGGCCCAAGAAGCCCGAAAATGCTGCCTTTTTCGATGGAGAAGCTGATATCATCTACCGCTTTTTGGGTAGCATAATACTTTTTTAGGTTGCTGAGTTCCAGAATTTTGCTCATAAGTTTTCAGTTATTATCAAATGTAAGTTAGCTGCCCATGAGTGGCATATTTTTTTATTAACGGCTGATTAGTAGCACAATTCACCTAAATATTACAGTAAGGCCACCTGAATTGGGTATTTTTGCGTTCATTGAAAAAATAACATCATGCGTAATTTTCGGAAAACATACCTCTACCTTTTTTTAGCAGTGCTTTTAGTAACAATGGGAAGTTGGGGCTTTTTGGTGCATAGAACCGTTCACCAATTGGCTATTTATGCGCTGCCCACGGGTATGCAAACTTTCTTTTACCAGAATATGGCTTACCTAGTAGATAATTCCACCAGGCCAGATACCAGGAGAAATACTGATAGTACAGAAGCTACCAAACATTTCATCGACCTGGAAATGTTTGGCAATAAAGCCGCTACCCGTATGCCACTGGATTGGGAGTCGGCCGTAAAAAAATATACCGCAGATTCATTGATCAAGTATGGGTATGTGCCTTACCATGTGGTATCTATGAAAAACAAATTAACAGATGCTTTTCGTGCGGGCAATAAGGATAGCATTCTCTTTTATGCGGCAGATCTGGGCCATTATATTGCTGATGCCAATGTACCCTTGCATACTACTGTAAATTATGATGGACAGTTGACCGATCAGAAAGGACTGCATAGTTTGTGGGAGTCGATGATTCCGGAGATTGAGATCGGGAATTATAATCTTTATACCCCCCACCAGGCAGTTTACCTGAAGAATCCCCCAAAAGCTATTTGGACTGCTGTAAGAAGGGCAGCCGCATTATTACCTGAAATGTTAGCAAAAGAAACTGAGGTAAGTAAGCAATTTACAGATGCCACCAAGTTTAGGGTACAGATTAGAAGGGGTAGGGAGTCGAAATTTTACACATCTGAGTTTGCCAAAGCTTATGCCAAAGCTTTGCAAAATACTATTAACGACCAGTTATTACACACCACCAATCTTCTGGCAGATTTCTGGTACACCTGTTGGGTAGATGCCGGCAAGCCAGATTTAACGGGCCTTTCCGGAAAATGGAAGGCAGAAGACCAGACAAAATGGATGGAAGAATTCAATAGTTTCCAGCAAAATAAACTGATCGAGCAAAAATTACTTATATCTAAGAAAACAGCAGCAGGAACAGGAGAATAATACTAAGCCTGAAAAATGGGTGTTTTAACGGTTGTCGGGAGGCAACCGTTTTTTTATTTTCGGGATTGAATATGGATTTGATTGGTAAATTAATAATTGATCAAATGATACACATAAGTAATATTGTCGAAATTTTAGCACTTCTTATAGCTTTATACTTTTACCCGTATTTGAGGGGTTCGTTTATGAAATGGTTCTTGCCATTTTTATTTTTCATATCTGTTCTTGAAATAATTGCTAATTGTCAAGTGATTTATTATAAAGAGCAAGCAATTATGGTCAATTACCTAATTGCAATTATTGAATCAATTTTTTACGGCTTTATATTTTATAGTCTTTCCTCCAATATTCAATTCAAGAAAAAAATAATATTTTTCATATCAATAAGTGTAATTGGATATATAGTTTCTTATTTTATTGACACAAATTCAATTTCTTTATTTTTTCCAAACTTATTTTTTTCTGGATTTTGTATTACTGGATTTGCATTAATTCACCTATATAGTATGTTTATTGAAGATGATCAACATAAATTTATATTAGAGCCAGGGTTTTGGATTGCAGCAGGAGTCGCTTTTTTCTTTATTGGTATAAGTATTACATTGTCCTGCAATGAATTGATTCGTGACAATAATATTTCAATTTATGGTGTAAATCTTGGTAATGCTATACTAAGGTTTTTTAGTGTTATATTATATATAAGCCTATCCATAAGCATCATACTATGCAAAAAACAAACGAAAGTTTCTTATTAGCTATTCTGTCGAGCAGTTTATTTTTATCCTTGATAAGTGTTGCATTTTTTCTAATTTTTCTGCACTATTCCAGAAAAAAAAGAATGTTATTATTGGAGAAACAGGAGCGGGAAGCCAGCTTTCGGCAGGATCTTTTGCAAGCGCAACTGGAAATGCAGGAACACACTTTTAAAACCATCAGTCAGGAGATTCACGATAATGTTGGACAGATCCTAAGCATCATCAAACTGCATTTGAACATACTTACTTTTAACAACGAATCTGATCAACAATTGCAGGATGTCAAAACAATGCTAACCAATGCTATCACTGAATTGCGCGACCTGAGTGCTGGCTATTATGCAGACAGATTGGTGGAAGAAGGTTTTTTGGTGGCCATACAGCATCAATTAAAATTACTGGAGAAGACAGGGTTGTTCACAACAGATTTTGAAACTGCATTGGAAACATTGTTTATAGAGAAAAATAAAGTCATCTTTTTGCATAGAATTGTTCAGGAGATATTACACAATGTTGTAAAACATTCGGGCGGTTCGCATGTGCACGCCGAGATTGAAAAAGTTGATAAACAAATTCATATATTGTTGTCAGATAACGGTAAGGGTTTCGATACGAATGATCCCAATTTCAAAGCTGGCATCGGTTTGAGTAGTATCCGACAAAGGGCTTCCATGATAGGGGCAAATCTGGAAATCACCAGTGCAGAAGGAATGGGTACCAGTGTAAAAATCAGTATGGCGCATGAGTAAGATTAAAATTGCTTTGGTAGATGACCATGTGATATTTCGCAAGAGCCTGGGCATACTTATCCAAATGCTGGAGGATTTTGAGATTGTACTAGAAGCTACCAACGGCGATGAATTTACCCGGCAATTGCCTCATTCCCCTTTACCAGAAATTGTATTATTGGATATCACCATGCCGGTGATGGATGGAGTGGAAACAGCCTGGTGGCTCAAACAGCATTATCCCCAGATAAAAGTGCTTGCTTTAACCATGATCAAAAATGATTTTGTCATTATCCGCATGCTTAAGAATGGCGCAAGAGGGTATATCTTAAAAGACTGCGAACCTAACGAACTAAAAGCGGCATTGCACCAAGTTAAAAACAAAGGTTATTATTATAATGAATTGATCACTCCACAAATGAAAACGGCTGGTCAAAAAAATGACCAGATCATGTTTACCGAACAGGAACTCAATTTCCTTCGCTGGTCCTGCACAGAAAAAAACCACAAACAAATAGCCGAAGAAATGAACTTAAGTCACAGAACAGTTGACGGCTACCGTGATTCCCTCTTCAAAAAATTGAATGTCAATACCCGAGTAGGGATTGCATTGTATGCCATAAAAAACGGCTTGGTTCAATTATAGGGTATCTACAAAAGCTTTTTCATCCAAAAAACGGGAATTTTCCCCTATGTGGCACTAGATCCAGTACTTAGTTTTATACCATTAAGAGAATGATACTGGAAAGCTGTTAAAAGCACACCGGTTTTGCAGAAATAGTTGTCTAATGCCGGGGGGATATTAGTTTAGCTATTTCTGCCTCTTTTTTTTCTCATGTTTCAGTTTTACAATTTTCAGTTTTTGCAAGTAACTGTTTAATTGTTTTTTGGGGGAAGGAGAGGATTACCTCTCCTTTTTTATGATCATAGCTGCCACCCGCTCCCCATCCATTGCTGCACTCACAATACCACCGGCATATCCAGCACCTTCACCACATGGATAGAAATTGACTACTTGCGGGTGAGACAATAATTCCTTATCCCTTGGGATTCTAACAGGTGAGGATGTTCTACTTTCCGTAGCAACCAGTATGGCTTCATTGGTATAATAGCCTTTCATCTTCTTACCAAATGACTGTAAACCCTTTTGCAAACTATGGGCAATAAAATCTGGTAAAACACTTCTTAGCTGTACTGATGCCAATCCGGGTAAATAACTACAGTCAGGTAAACTGTTGGATTGTTTATTATTACAAAAATCCGCCATTCTTTGTGCTGGAGCCACCAATTGCCCACCACCTGCTTGAAATGCTACTTTTTCTATCTCTTCCTGAAACTGCATTAGTAATAACGGGGAATCCTCTTTTTTAGTAAGGGTCTTATTAAAATAGTTTAAGGCATCAGCTTTTTCTACCTGCACAACCATACCGCTATTAGCAAAAGGGTTGTTGCGCTTACTCGGACTCCATCCATTTACCACTAACTCACCTGGGCTGGTTGCAGCTGGTGCAATAATGCCACCCGGGCACATGCAGAAGCTAAAAACTCCTCTATTCGCAACTTGTTCAACCAATCCATAGGATGCAGGCGGTAAATGTTCTTCCAGGGTTGTACAATGGTATTGTATGGAATCAATTAAAGATTGTGGGTGTTCTATCCTTACGCCTAATGCAAATGGCTTAGCCTCTATTTGTAATCCTTTCTTTTCTAATAGTATAAAGATATCCCTGGCAGAATGGCCGGTAGCAAGGATTACCGATTCTCCTGAAAAACGATTTCCATCAGCAGTTTTAACAGATTTTATGTTTTGATTGGCAAGTTCAAAGTCGACAAGTTTCTTTTCAAAATGAATTTCCCCTCCAGCATCTAAAATTTGCTCCCTCATGGCCGTAATGATCTGAGGTAATTTATTAGTGCCAATATGCGGATGAGCTTCGTATAATATTTTTTCTTCGGCACCAAACTGACAGAAAAGGTTCAATATTCTGCTGATATCGCCTCTCTTACTGCTTCTGGTATATAATTTTCCATCGCTATAAGTGCCAGCACCACCTTCTCCAAAACAATAATTGCTTTCCGGATTAACCAAACCCTCTTTATTCAATTTAGCCAGATCTCTTCTGCGGGATTTTACGTCTTTGCCTCTTTCTAATATAATGGGCTTAATGCCTGCTTCGAGTAATTTTAGGGCAGCAAATAAACCAGCCGGACCGGCGCCCACAATAATTACCTGCCTTTTGGCTTGCGAAACTTCCTGAAATGAAATAGTTGAAATTTTTCTTTCCTGAAAAGGCTCTTCTACAAAGGCCTTAAGTGTAACCGAGATCCAAACTTGTTTGCCACGTGCATCAATAGATTGTTTGATACGATGGAAGCCGGATATACTGGTAGTTGCCTTGCCCAGGGATTGGGCAATCTTCTGAAGAATTAGCAACTCATCTAATGCTTCTCCTGGTTTGAGTTGGAGTTTGATTTCTGTAACCATACTGTTAGGGTTTTATCCTAAAAAGCGAAAAAGAGTTAGAAGTCTGGAGTCTCGAAACTGAACGGTTTTGAAACTCCAAACTCCAGACTATTTAAAACGGTAGATCATCAACAGCATCCGCTGGCGGAGGCATATCGTTGTAATTTGTATTGTCCTGACCATTTCCTGTTTGTCCCATTTTTACTGTTTCCATTCTCCAGGCATCCAGGTTTGTAATATAATTTTCTCTGCCATCTTTTACCCATTTGGTTCCTTTGATATTGAACTGCACTTTTACTTCGTCACCTAGGTTAAAACGGTCGGGCATAGCTGTTTTATCTTGAACACATTGAAACTTTACATAATTGGTAATCACTCTTCCACCAATATCTTCTGTTTTTTCAATCACAAACTCACGTGTTTTGAAAGTCTCAGTGCGTTGAACGATATCAAATACTGCGACCATTTTGCCTACGATTTCATATGACATACAACTTGTTTTTTAGGTGACCAAAAGTAAGATTAAATTCCTGTAGGAACTGAATAAAATAAGTTACTGGTATGCTATAACACGTACCTTACCGTTTAATAGAAATAGGATTGATTTTCGACGATCCCCCAACAACTAACTATTTCTACGTTCTAGAAAATTGAAGCCTGTGCTATTGTTCTTCAACCTCTTTGTGGTAAAGGGTTTTGGTATGCTTGATGATTTATCAGCATTTAAAGATTGGTTAGAATGAACATATAATAGGATAGAATAGGTAATACTGGCTAGGCGGTATTGTAATAACTATAAAACTAGTGGTATGCCTGAATAGGGGATTTGAATGAAATCTTCGGATTTATTTGTGACAATTATCATAGTATAGGGTAATTTATTTTTATATTCAAAGCTTATTTTTTACCTAAATCCCCATACTGTGTTTATATGGTAAAAAACAAGTGAATAAAAAATATTTTTTTCAACATAAAACATACATATTTGCAACCCCGATTTATTTTTTTTTCAACATTTCCACAAATGGAGAAAATAAGATAACTTGAAGGATTAAGCGAATATTCATAACTCATTATATTATCTTTTTTATCGTATGGCTAAGAACGCTGAATCAGTCTGGAGCAATTGCTTAAAAATTATCAAAGACATTGTAGAGTGGCAACATTTTAAAACTTGGTTCGAGCCGATTACACCTGTAGAATTAAAAGGAAATGTTTTAATGATACAGGTACCCAGCCAATTCTTTTATGAATACTTGGAAGAGCATTATGTAAACCTTCTGGCTAAAACATTGAAACGCGAATTAGGAAAGGAAGCAAGACTGGAATACCGTATAATGGTTGACAGTGGTAATACCAATGGTCGCAACGGTTCCATGGATATTCCTGCTAGTAATATGAAGACTTATAATAATAATGAAATGAATTTTCCATTGGTGATCGATAATCCGGTGAAGAATCCATTTGTTATTCCAGGCCTCAAAAAAATGCAGATCGATCCGCAATTGAATCATATGTACATCTTTGATTCTTTTATTGAAGGAGATTGTAACAGGGTTGCCCGTCGCGCAGGAAAAACAGTTGCTGAAAAACCGGGTGCCAATTCTTTTAATCCATTGGTAATATATGGTGGCGTTGGTTTAGGTAAAACCCATCTTGCCCAGGCTATAGGCAATGATGTAAAGCGATTACACCCTGGCAAAGTGGTTTTATATGTAAGCAGTGAAAAGTTCATTAACCAATTTCAGGACCATAGTCGCAATAACGCTATTAACGACTTTATTCATTTCTACCAGTTAATAGATGTTCTGATCATTGATGATGTTCAGTTCTTTAGCAGGGCCGAAAAAAGTCAGGACGCATTCTTTGCCATTTTCAACCACCTGCATCAAAGCGGTAAACAATTGGTTTTAACTTCCGACAAACCACCCAAAGATCTGGATGGCATGCAGGAAAGATTATTGAGCCGTTTCCGTTGGGGTCTTAGCGCCGATCTTCAGATTCCTGATTATGAAACAAGGATCGAGATACTGGAAAAGAAAATGAAGAACGATGGTTTGGATATGCCAAAGGAAGTGGTAAAATATGTGGCGTATAATATTAATACCAATGTAAGGGAACTGGAAGGGGCATTGATATCTCTGCTAGCACAGTCTTCCCTTAACAAAAAGGATATAGATGTAGAACTTGCCAAAAAGGTATTACGCAATTTTGTAAAGACCAGCAGCAAAGAAATCACCATCGATGCCATTCAGAAAATGGTATGTGAATACTTTGATGTTTCTTACGATAAACTGCTACAGAAAACCCGTAAAAGAGAAATTGTTCAGGCAAGACAGATCACAATGTACCTGGCCAAAGCTTTTACCAAAAATTCTCTCAAAACCATTGGTGAGCATTTTGGAGGTAGAGACCATACAACGGTGATACATTCTTGTCAAACTGTAAAGGATTTAATGGATACAGATTCTATTTTCAGAGAGAATGTGATGGAGTTGACTCAAAAAGTGCAATTGGCGGCCATGTAATTGTTTTGAGTTTCGGGTTTAAAATTTCGAGTTCTCTCATAGATGAAGATTCATTTTAATAATTTTGGGTGCCTTTACTGTTGTAAAGGCACTTTTTTTTTGGCAAAATGCAAAACTCAAAACGCAAAACCCTAAACTTTTCAATTACATTTTTGGCAGTTCCCTTTGATGCCCCTATTTTTGCAACCCTCTCCGAAAGGACTGGGAATGGTGAGGTGGGTGAGCGGCTAAAACCAGTAGTTTGCTAAACTGCCGTACGGGTTAAACTGTACCGAGGGTTCGAATCCCTCCCTCACCGCCTTCGCTGAAGCTACGGCGGTCGATGACCGCTTTCAAACAAGCGATTTTTTTAACATAATTTCGATAAAGCCTCTGCGGGTTTCACCCGCTGAAGCTTTAGCAAAAGCGGGAAGTAGCGCAGGCCGGTAGCGCACCTGGTTTGGGACCAGGGGGTCGCAGGTTCGAATCCTGTCTTCCCGACTTCGCCCACCATAGCATCTGTTATGGTGGGCTTTTTTTTGGGCTTCGTCGGGTGAACCCGACTTCGCCCACCATACCATCTGTTATGGTGGGCCTCGCCCGCCGAAGCTTCAGCGAAGGAGGGTTTTGGGCTTCGTCGGGTGAACCCGACAACACCTTCAATATTTAATTAAGTTGTATACAATATTTATCCTAATGAGGCCTCGCCCGCCGAAGCTTCAGCGAAGGAGAGATTTGGACTTCGTCGTGTTAACCCGACAACATCTGCGATATTTAATTAAGTTGTATACAATATTTATCCTAATGAGGGCTTGCCCGCCGAAGCTTCAGCGAAGGAGGATTTTGGGCTTCGTCAAGTGAACCAGACAACACCTTCAATATTTAATTATGTTGAATAAAATATTTATCCTAATGAGGGCTTGCCCGCCGAAGCTTCAGCGAAGGAGGGGATTTTAGATTTATACACTACTTTAGTAAGCAAATCCTAAAGATGAAATTCATTCTTGTATTTGTTTGCTCTTATTATATATGCTTCGATATTTCTGCGCAACAAAATAGTTCCGGCACGCTACTCGTATTATTAGGTACCGGTACTCCCTTTGCAGATCCGGAAAGATCAGGGCAATCATTGGCAATTGTGGTTAATAATACCTCTTATATTGTGGATTGTGGACCAGGCGTAGTTCGCAAGGCAGCAGCTGCTTCTCAAAAGGGGGTAAAAGGCTTGAAAGCAAATGAACTCAGAAAATTATTTATTACCCATTTACATAGCGATCATACAACTGGGTATACCGATATGATCTTTACACCCGCAGTATTAGATCGTGATACCAGTTTAGAAGTTTACGGCCCCAAAGGATTGTCCTATATGACTGAACATCTTCTGCTTGCTTATAAAGAAGATATGAAAATTAGAATCGAAGGATTGGAATATGGCAATCAGAAAGGATATCAGGTAAATGTGCATGAGATAGAACCAGGCGTCATCTATAAGGATGCTAATATTACAGTAAAAGCTTTTCGCGTAAATCATGGCGCATGGAAAGAAGCGTATGGTTATCGTTTTGAAACACCTGATAAAGTAATTGTTGTTTCAGGCGATTGTACTTACAGTGAAGAATTGATCAAAAATGCAAAGGATTGTGATATCCTTGTACATGAAGTATATTCTATGGAAGGTTTGGCAAAAAGAGAAAAAAGATGGCAGGATTATCATTCTACATTTCATACTTCTACTGAGCAACTGGCCACTATTGCAAATTTGGTTCACCCTAAAATACTGGTGTTGAATCACCAACTTTTTTTTGGTAGCAAGCAAGAGAGTTTGTTACAGGAAATCAGAAAGACTTATTCCGGAAAGATTCTAGTGGGCAATGATTTGGACGTATTTTAAACCTTCTTTTCTTTTGTCCTTCTCTTATTGAAACTGCAATGCATAAGAGAAACTTCCTAAGTTTACTAGGATTTCGAAATTAATAGATAAATTGGAACACTAATATGATACTAATGAGAAAAATAAGCTACCTAATGTCTGTTCTTTTTTTAACGAGTACAATTTCAGCGCAGGAAAAACCTGAGTGGAAATCTGTATTCTCCAAGATCAATGATGAAGTACAAACCAATTCAAAAGCGTATAATACTTTAAAAGAAGCTACTGAAACCATCGGTCACCGTTTAACTGGTTCTGCCAATGGCAAAAAAGCTGAGGAATATGCTTTTAATTTATTGAAGTCATATGGTATGAAAGATGTACGCTACCAGCCCTTTGAAGTGGAGAGCTGGAGCAGAGGTACACTAAGCGTTAAAATGGGGTCTGATGCGAATAACTTACAATTGGTTAAATCTGTAAGTCTGGCACATTCACCTGTTAAAGCAGAAGTGAATATAGAAGTGGTGGATATGGGCAATGGCCTTGAAGAGGATTATGCAACTAACCCAGAAAAAGTAAAAGGGAAGATAGCTTTAGTATATCTAGGTGTATTGCCCGGTTCCAAGCCTGGAACAAAATCACTGCACAGATCAGAAAAAACTGCCATCGCTACTAAATATGGTGCAAAAGGAATCATTATTATCAATACAGCAGCAGGTGGCATTTTATTAACGGGAACTGCCTCTGTAACTGGCAAACTGATACCAATACCGGCAGTATGCATTGGTAAAGAAGATGGCATGCAATGGAAAGAAAAATTAGCAAAAGAAAAATTATTCAGTCATATTACCATGACCAATTTATCAGGCTTAATTAAAGCAAGAAATGTGATTGCCAGTATAAAAGGTTCGTCTATGCCTAATGAAAAAGTAGTGGTTGGTGGGCATCTGGATAGCTGGGATCTCGCTACAGGTGCTATCGACAATGGCATTGGCTCATTCTCTGTACTCGATATGGCCAGAACTTTTCAGACACTAAAACTGAAACCTGCCAGAACCATTGAGTTTGTTATGTTTATGGGCGAAGAAGAAGGTTTGTTGGGCTCTAAAGCATATGTAGCTGCAGCTGTAAAAGATAAGAGTATTGATCAGCTGCGTTATATGTTGAATTATGATATGACCAATGATCCCAAAGGGTATTCTACCACTGCGGAAGATAGTAAGGAATTATTTCAATCTATAGGTGCCATAGCGCAATCATTAGATACATCATTCAAAAACAGTTTTAGAAGCGGTGCCGGCTTACACAGCGATCATCAGCCATTCATGCTGCATGGTGTACCAACAGGCGGTGGCGCTGGTGGGGGCTTGCCTAATAATGCAGGACCTTGCTACCATGCAGATTGTGATGTTTTTACATTGGTTGACGAAAAAGGGTTGAAGAATACAGTTCGTTTTAGTGCCATGTTATTGTATGGCATTGCAGATAGCAAAGAGATCAAAGCCAAACATTTTACAGATGAGGAAACAAAAGAATTTTTATTAAAGAATAACCTGAAAGAACCCTTACAAATAGCAGGGGAGTGGCGTTGGAAGGATTAAACTGATTGATCTATTTTAAAAGCTACAACAATATTAATGTTGTAGCTTTTTCTTTTCCCATTGTTGTTGAATAAGTATCGAAAAATAAATGGTGATCAAAGCGGTTATGATACCACCACCTACATCTAATGGAAAATGTTGTGCAAGATAGATCCTTGAATAACCAACTAAACATGCATATAGGAAACCAACTGCTAACATCCATTTTTTATTGATAAAAAAACAAGCTAAAAAATAAATAGAAAATGCAGTAGCTGTATGTCCTGAAGGAAAGCTATATGCCTTATGTAATTCAACTCCCATAACAGTGTGTATGGTATTGATATCTGTAATAGCAGCGGTGGGTCTGGGTTCTGCCACCATGATAAAATTCTTGGTGACCTGTGTAAGCAAAGTAGAAATAACAATCGCTGCAAACAGAAGCGGAAAATAATTTTTTCTAAAAGCCAGTACGATCAGCGATACAATTACCCAGGCAATACCATCGCCTAAATAGGTCCAGTAATGGAAAAAATTATCGGCAACAATTCCCCCATCATTATTCATTAAAAGGAAAAATTCTTTTTTTCCATAATAAATTGATAAGGTGATTAATGTAAGAGAAGTGAATAATGAAAGCAGCATGGCTGTTACCAAAATATTCCTTCCTTTCATTATTTTTATTTGCATATGCTGATTCTTAGAACAAATTTAGTGTTTGTTGCTTAACTGTGGGTGGTTGATTAATCTATAATCTAAATAAGGGTTTAGCCACAGTTTACACAGATTTTATTCATTAAAATAAAAACCCCGCTAGAACTAGCGGGGTTACTCAAAATAAACAGTACAAATAAAAGGTTATACGATCCCTGCCAGCTCGAGGCTTCTTTTTTTCAGGTGGATGATATCAAGGTTATCGATAATGGGGTCAACTGTAAGTATAAGCGATGTGCCATTATTCCGCCACCATTCTGTTCCCCTTAATTGGTTAACATGTAAAACACCAATCAGGTATTTCCTTTCCGCTTCTGCATGCCATTCTTCGATCCATTCAAATTTTTCACGGGGGATAAATTTCCAGTCATCAAAGCTTAGGTAAACTTTCAGGTAATAATCATGGGTAAGTTCATGCGGTTTGTGGTGGTAAAGTTTTTTATACTCATATTTATAATCATACCTCAAAGCAGATAAGTCACTCAATACTGCCGATGCTGTAGGGAAACTACCCGCACCTTTGCCATAGAAAAATTGTTTGTCAGAAAAACCACTTTCTATCACCACACCATTGTATTCATTTTTCACAAAGGATAAGGGCTCATCTAATTTTACAAATTGGGGTAAAACAAAAGCCGCTACCTGACCATTTTTTAATTTTTTTGCCTGTGCGATCAATTTGATATCCAGATTCTTCTCTTTGGCAACCACTGCATCTGTCAATTGTATATTCTGAATGCCCGTAAAAAGGATATTTTCAGGGTGTTCTACAATACCATATGCATGGTTTAAAAGGATGGTCCATTTGTTTACTGCATCATATCCTTCAATATCCAGTTTGGGGTTGCTTTCCGCAAAGCCGAGTTGTTGTGCAAGTAATAATGCCGATTGGAAATCAAGTTTATCCTCAAACATTTTGGTTAGGATGAAATTGGTAGATCCGTTTACTATGGCTTTGATAGAATGTAAGAGGTCATTATCGTAATATTCTTCCAGGTTCCTGATCACCGGAATAGATGCGCAGGCCGCTGCTTCGCATAAAAAGGGTAGTCCTGTTTCCTGTTGCATCTGTAAGATCTCAGGTAAATGTTCAGCGATCATTTTTTTACTGGCACTCACCACTGCCTTACCATTTCTTAGCGCGATAGAAACAATTTCAAATGCTGCATTGGCATCATCAATTACTTCAACAACTACATTAATGCTCTCGTCAAATAAAATGTCTTCTTTTTCTGTTGTAAATAAAGAAGCCGGTGCATTCCTGGGTTTTCCCGGATTCTTAATACATACTTTTTTGATACTGGCTTTTAAAGAAGGCGTTTGTTGTAAAACCTTATACAATCCTTCACCTACAACCCCAAATCCAAATAATCCAATTGTTAACTGTTTGTGCGCGTCCATATTTCCTTGTTCTTATTTATTTTAATCCTTGATAAATGTTTGAATAGCTTTTGTTATCTGTTCATACTCCAGTAAAAATCCGTCATGTCCATAGTCTGAGTCGATCTGTTTATAAACCGACTTGTAAATATGCTTCGCTATAAATTCCTGTTCTTCCGGAGGGAAGAGTAAATCCGAGCTGATACTGATCACCAATGCTTTGGCTTTGATCTGTTTCAATGCAAACGCTAATGATTCCCTATTTCTTCCTAAATTATGTGCATCCATGCCCTTACTCAAAAAATAATAACTGAATGCATTGAATCTCTGAACTAATTTTTGACCCTGGTATTCTTGATAGCTCTCGCTTTTAAAATGGTCTATTTTATCCTTATCTGATTCTTGCTGGTTTTTTTGATATGTATGGTAATTTCTATACGATAAAAGAGCTATCCCTCTAGCAACGGCCAAACCTTTTGAACCTGCATTCTCTTCCTTGTTTAACCAACTGGGATCGGCTTCAATACTTTGTCTTTGCGTTGCATTAAAGGCAATACCCCAGGGTGAATGTTGTGCATTGGTGGCCAAAGGTATGATATTGGTAAAAACTGTGGGTTCTTCTATTGCCCATTCAAGCAATTGTTGCCCACCCATCGAACCACCAATGCCAATATAGATCTGTTCTATTCCCAGGTATTCTTTTAATAACTGGTAAGCCCTTACCATGTCTCTCGTTGTAAAAAAGGGGAAATGGTGGAAAAAGATTTTTCCGTTACTTGTATCTATGTCTAATGGACCGATACTTCCATAGCAACTGCCAGGCATATTTACACAGATAATGAAATATTTTTCAGGGTCAAATATTTTTTGTGGACCTACCAATCCTGGCCACCATTCTGCGGCATCACTATTGGCTGTTAATGCATGAAAGATCCAGACTACATTATCTTTGGCTTTATTTAATGTGCCATAAGTTGTGTACGCTAAATGCAATCCGGGTAAGATCCTTCCGGATTCCAGCGTGAATGTTTTTTGAGAGATAAATATATTCGCCAAAATTTTCGCTAACTAATAATGATAAAATAGCATGAGAGGATACTTTAACCTTCGTATCATCTCATGCGTTGTTAATTATGCAAATACTTTAGCAAATGCCTGTTCAAAGTCGGCTTTGATATCTTCTATATGTTCAATACCTGTGCTGATTCTAACTTGATTGGGTTGCACACCAGAAGCGATCTGTTCTGCCTCGCTTAATTGTTCATGCGTGGTAGAAGCCGGATGAATGGCCAATGTTTTGGCATCGCCCACATTGGCTAAATGACTTACCAGTTGCAATGCATCAATAAATTTGCTTGCATTTTCTTTGGGCCCTTTGATGCCAAAATTCAATACACCACCAAATCCATGTTTCAGGTATTTTTTTGCCAGCGTGTGGTAATTATTGCTGACCAATCCGGGGTATTGTACAAATTCAACCTTGGGATGTTTTTCCAGCCATTCTGCTAATGCCAATGCATTGTCAACATGTCTTTGAACTCGAAGACTTAAAGTTTCTAAACCCTGAATTAATAAGAAAGCATTGAATGGACTTTGTGATGAACCAAAATCTCTTAAACCTTCCACCCTTGCTCTTATTGCAAATGCTATATTGGGTAAGCCCAATGGGTTGCCCTCTCCAAATATATCCCAGAATTTAAGACCATGATATCCTTCGCTAGGTTCAGTAAACTGTGGGAATTTTCCATTGCCCCAATTGTAATTGCCACCATCAACAATTACACCGCCAATACTGGTTCCATGCCCGCCAATCCACTTGGTGGCAGACTCAACTACGATATTCGCACCATGTTCTAAGGGACGGAACAAATATCCTCCTGCACCAAATGTATTATCAACGATCAAGGGCAGATCATGCTTTTTGGCTATGGCCGCAAATTTTTCGAAATCAGGAATGTTCAATCTTGGATTACCAATGGTTTCCAGGTAGATGGCTTTGGTATTAGCATCAATATACTTTTCAAAGCTTGAAGGGTCGTCGCCATCTGCAAATCTTACTTCAATGCCTAATCTTTTGAAAGCAACTTTAAATTGGTTGTAAGTACCGCCATATAAAAAGGAAGTGCTCACAAAATTATCTCCGGCCTGTAAAATATTGTTTAATGCCAGAAATTGTGCGGCCTGACCGGAAGATGTTGCCAACGCAGCTACGCCACCTTCCAATGCAGCAATGCGTTGCTCGAACACATCAGTAGTGGGGTTCATGATGCGCGTATAAATATTGCCAAATTCTTTTAGACCAAATAAATTAGCCGCATGCGCTGCATTATTAAATACATAGGATGTGGTTTGATAAATAGGTACTGCCCTTGATTTGGTATGTGGGTCTGGTTGTTGTCCGGCATGTAGTTGTAAGGTCTCAAAATGTAATGGTTGGCTCATACAAATGTTTATTTGGTTTATGATTAAAAAGAAAGGGAACTAATTTTTGGGAATCCGATAAAACCCGCTGAGATGAATTTATGCCCAAAGGCAACAGCGCTCAACACAACAATTTTTCATCAGGTGAGGGGTTTGATATCTAGAAAATGTTGTGGCTGTTTTCATTACCCTATAAAATTAGTAGACTTTATGCGATTTAACCAAATTATTAGATCATTTTTCTTTTTAAATATTTGTTAATGCAAGCTTTGAGTGGGATTTTTCGTGCTGATTTAATTGTTTGAAAGTCTGGTCAAGGTCAGAAACCAGATCTTCTGCTTCTTCCAGACCGATCGACAATCTTATCAAACTATCCGAAACACCGGCAGCCCTTCTTTTGATGGCAGGGATGGATTTGTGTGTCATATTTGCCGGGTGTGATACCAGGCTTTTAATGCCACCCAAACTCTCTGCCAGTTTGAACAATTTGGTTTGTGTTACAAAAGCGATAGCTGCTGATTCCGTATCTTCTTTTAATGTAAAGGAAACGATTCCACCAAATCCTTTGGATTGTTTTTTGGCAATATCATGGTTGGGATGTGAGGTGAGACCCGGATAAAACACTTTATCTACAGCTGGGTGTTGTTCGAGAAATTCTGCAACGATCTGTGCACTGGCGCAGTGTTGCCTGATGCGAAGATGCAATGTTTCAATACCACGGATCACCAACCAGCTGTCGAATGGCGCTAGAATAGCGCCACAGGCATTTTGCAGGTATTTTATTTTTTCACCAAGTTCCTTTTCTCTTGTAACAACCACACCTGCAATTAGATCACTATGTCCGCCCAGGTATTTGGTGGCACTATGTATCACAATATCAGCTCCCAACGAAATAGGTTGTTGTAATACGGGTGATGCAAAAGTATTATCCACGCAAAGTAAACACCGATTGGCTTTGGCAATTTTTGCAATAGCGGCTATATCAGCAATTTTTAAAGTAGGATTGGTTGGTGTTTCAATCCAAATGAGTTTTGTTTTGGGTGTGATGGCATTGAAAACATTTTCAGGTTCAGAAAAATCTACATAATGCACTTTGATGCCAAATTTCTCATACACGTTGGTGAACAAACGAAATGCGCCACCATAAATATCATCCACCGCTAAAATTTCATCACCGCTCTGTAATAATTTTATAACTGCATCAATGGCAGCCAGCCCACTGCTGAAAGCCAATCCAACGGATCCTTTTTCTAATTGTGCCATTAATTGCTCAAGGGTTGCCCTTGTTGGGTTGCCACTGCGTGCATAGTCGTAACCCTTGTTAACACCTGGTGCTTCCTGCACAAAAGTTGAAGTTTGGTAAATGGGTACAGAAATAGCACCTGTTAAAGGATCTACCGGAATACTGTGAATCAGTTCTGTTGCTGTGCTCATTGTTAAGTGGTTGGCCTCAATCCATTTTCAATAGACATGAAGCGGTGAAAAAATTTGTGAAAATTCTTCAGAGTGCTTAACAAGAAAGTAGAGTGATTATAGACCGAGGTTGTTTTATAACTCCCCCTTTAGGGGGCCGGGGGGTTAACTCTTTCTTATCTCTTCCCGCTATAAGCGGGATTGGAGTTGGCACCTTCATACAACTGAGTAAATTGTATGGGTTGCCAAGGCGTCATAGGGCCAAATTCCCTCTGCCTTTCTTGATAAGTATGCTAAAGAACTGGTGCAAATATAAGGGTGCAGATTTCATATTACCAAATAAAAGTCTATAAAAATAGTAGACTAAAATTTAAAAACCAATACAGGAAAGGGTTTCAGAGCCAAAAATATTTTTTAACTAACAATTGTTCTTTTCTTTCTTACTGCATCTTCCAGCGCTTATCTTTACATTCCCCATGGCGAAATCTATTCAATCAAAGGATAAAGTTGACATCATCAATGATGCATTCATTGAAGTTTTTGGTGCAAGAGAGCATAATTTGAAGAATATTGATATCTCTATTCCCAAAAATAAACTGGTAGTATTTACAGGCGTTAGTGGCAGTGGTAAATCCTCATTGGCTTTTGATACGATTTACAATGAAGGTCAGCGCAGGTATATGGAAAGTTTTAGTGCCTATGCCAGACAGTTTATGGGAGATATGGAAAGGCCGGATGTTGACAAGATCACTGGATTATCGCCCGTTATTTCAATCGAACAAAAGACCACCAATAAAAATCCCAGATCAACAGTAGGAACCGTTACGGAAGTGTATGATTTTCTCCGTTTATTGTATGCAAGAATAGGCGAGGCCTATAGTTACAATACCAGCAAAAAAATGGTGAAGTTTAGTGAAGAAGAAATTGTTGCCAATATTTTTACGAAATATAAAAAGCAAAAGATCAGTCTCCTTGCTCCTTTGATCCGCGGCAGAAAGGGGCATTACAGAGAATTATTTGAAGATATCCGGAAAAAAGGATTTTTAAAAGTGCGTATTGATGGGGATATAGTTGACCTCACTCCTAAATTACAGGTTGACAGATACAAGATCCATGATATTGAAGTAGTGGTTGATAGAATGCAGGTAACAGACGATATGAAAGTTCGTCTCAGCCAAAGTGTACAACAAACCCTGAAAATGGGTAAGGATCTCATGTTCCTTTTGTTAAATGATACCAATAAAACCATCCAATATTCTAAACAATTGATGTGTGAAGACACCGGCATCAGTTATGAAGAACCTTCTCCCAATGCATTCTCCTTTAATTCACCTTATGGTGCATGCCCTACCTGTAAGGGTCTTGGCAATGTTTACAGCATCCATATGGAGTCGATCATTCCAGATTCTTCCTTGAGTGTAAAAGAAGGGGGTATTGCTCCTTTAGGTGAACAACGAGATGCCTATCTTTTTAGAAATGTAGAAATACTGGCTAAAAAAAATAAGATCAGTCTCGATAAAGCGATCAAGGATCTTCCTGTCGCATCCCTGAATATTTTATTGTATGGTACTGAAGAAGCAGCTTCTTTAGAAATATCTGAAACAGAAGACACGCAAATTAGCCAACCCTATGAAGGTGAATTTGAAGGGATCATTCCAATGTTGAAAAGATGGTTTGCCGGAAACAGTCAAAGTGAATCGCTTCGCGAGTGGGTAGAGAAATTTATGGAATTGAAAACCTGTCATAGTTGTCAGGGAGCGCGACTGAAAAAGGAAAGTCTTTGGTTTAAGATAGATGAAAAGAATATTTCTGAGATAAGCGATATGAATCTGGATAAATTGCTGCTTTGGTTTGCTAATATTGAAAAGCGATTAAGCAATAAACAAAACCAGATCGCAAAAGATATTTTAAAAGAGATCAGAGAACGTGTTCAGTTTTTGCTGGATGTTGGCTTAACCTATCTTTCCCTTAACAGACCCTCCAGAAGCCTTAGTGGTGGTGAATCGCAGCGTATTCGACTGGCAACACAGATAGGTTCTCAGTTGCAGGGAATCACTTATATTTTGGATGAGCCCTCCATAGGCTTACACCAGCGTGATAACCATCAGCTCATTCTCGCCTTACAAAATTTGCGAAATATTGGAAATAGTGTATTGGTGGTAGAACACGATAAGGATATCATGATGGCAGCAGATCATTTGGTGGATATCGGTCCGAAAGCTGGATTATACGGAGGACATATTGTTGCAGCAGGTACACCCGCTGAAGTATTAAAATCTAATTCAGATACGGCACAATACCTAAGTGGAAAAAAATCGATTGCCATACCTTCTGAAAGACGCATGGGTAATGGTAAGAACCTTATTCTGAAAGGTGCATCTGGCAATAACTTGAAAAATGTAGAAGTGGTTTTTCCTTTGGGCAAACTCATTGTAGTTAGTGGGGTGAGTGGCAGTGGTAAATCAACTTTAATCAATGAAACACTTTATCCCATTCTTTCTAAACATTGCTATAACAGCCGTGTAACACCTATGCCATTTAAAAGCATCACAGGTCTAGAACATATTGATAAAGTAATTGAAATAGACCAGTCGCCCATTGGCAGAACACCCAGAAGTAATCCTGCCACCTATTGTGGCTTTTTTACCGAGATCAGAACATTATTTGCTGCCATACCTGAAGCAAAGATCAGGGGATATAATGCCGGTCGTTTTTCTTTCAATGTAAAAGGTGGCAGGTGTGATGTTTGTGAAGGAGGTGGGATGCGCGTAATAGAAATGAATTTCTTGCCTGATGTATATGTGCATTGCGAAAAATGCAATGGTAAGCGATACAACAGGGAAACTTTGGAGATCAGGTACAAAGGAAAATCGATCAGTGATGTTTTGAATATGACCGTTGATGAGGCCTGCGAATTTTTTCAACCCATCGCTTATTTATATCGTAAGATCAAGGTATTGCAGGATGTTGGCCTGGGCTATATCACATTAGGACAATCTGCTGTAACCCTCAGTGGTGGCGAAGCCCAGCGTGTGAAACTGGCAACAGAGCTGAGCAAAAAGGACACAGGTAAAACATTTTATATTCTGGATGAACCCACAACGGGTCTACATTTTCAAGACATACAACATCTGTTAGACGTTTTGAATAAATTAGTTGACAGAGGCAACAGCGTATTGGTAATTGAACATAACCTCGATGTGATCAAAGTTGCCGATCATATCATTGACCTTGGCCCCGAAGGTGGTGACGGTGGTGGTAAGATATTATTTGAAGGAACACCAGAGAAAATGATACTAGATAAGAAAAGTCATACGGCGAGGTTTTTGAAGATTGAGATGGAGGGAGGGGTTTGATAGAATGATAGGATGATAGAATGATTGAATGATTGAATGATTTTTTTAACTCTATCATTCTATCATGCTATCATTCACTCATTAATACTTGATCATCTTAATATGCTCAATATCATCTTCCAAATACACTTCACTGATCTTTACAAATCCGAAACTTTCGTAGAACTTTTTTAAATAGAGTTGCGCACCAATGGTAATAGGGCCTCTGCCAAAAAGTTCGTAGCATCCATTGATAGCATTTTCAAGCAGGATCTTTCCAGCACCGGTTCTTCTGTATTGAGGTGAGCTGATCACTCTTCCAATAGACATTTCTTCATATGCCAATCCTTCCGGAAGTAAACGGGAATAAGCAACAAGCTTAGCACCATCCCAGATCATCAAATGATGGCAATGCGGGTCTTTATTATCCGCATCCTGGTAAATGCAATGCTGCTCAACAACAAATACCTCATTCCGCAATTGCATGATGGCATAGAGTTCCTGTGGTAAAAGCTCTGTGAAAAACTTACGTTTGATCTGATAGTTGCTACTGGTCATACACCTTTTTTTAACCTCCTCCATTAACTAATGGCGCAAAAATAGCGGTAGAACCACAATATTTTCACACCTTTGGCAGATTATTGAATGAGTTAGCAAGTTTACCAACATTAAGATGTCAAAAAAAATCGCCATTATCGGAGCCGGACCTGCTGGGTTAACCGCCGCTTATTTACTGGGTAAAGCAGGATTGGATGTTACCGTTTTTGAAAAAGATCCACAATATGTGGGCGGCATTTCACGTACAGAAAGCTATAAGGGTTATCATTTTGATATTGGCGGACACCGTTTTTTTTCTAAGTCGAAAGAAGTGGAAGATTTCTGGACAGAGATCTTAGGTGATGAAATGTTAGAGCGCCCCAGAAGTTCCCGAATCTATTACAACAAAAAATTCTTCTCCTATCCTTTAGTAGCTTTTGAAGCCTTGAATAAATTAGGCATCATAGAAAGTGGACTTTGTGTATTGAGTTATATGAAAGCCCAAGCCTTTCCTGTAAAGAACCCTACCAACTTTGAAGATTGGGTGGTGAATCAATTTGGTCAGCGTTTATTCAATATATTTTTCAAGACCTATACCGAAAAAGTTTGGGGCATTCCTTGTAAAGAAATATCTGCAGACTGGGCAGCACAACGTATCAAGGGTTTATCGCTGAGCAGTGCCATCATGAATGCATTATTTAAACCAAAGCAGGGCGGTGGTGATAAGGACAAAGTGATCAAAACCCTGATCGATTCTTTTAGATATCCCAAGTATGGGCCAGGTATGATGTGGGAGACCTGCACTGTAAAGTGTAAGAACATGGGTGTTAAAGTATTGATGAATACTGGTGTAACAGGCATCAGTACAGTGGGTGCTAAATGGGCAGTAGAAACTACTGATGCAAATAAATGGGATGGATTTGATTATGTTCTTTCTTCTGCGCCTATGCGGGAATTGATTGCAGCTGTAACGCCAAGGTTTCCTGAAAAAGCCTATTCGTCGGCAAGTAATTTAAGTTACCGCGATTTTTTAACGGTGGTTTTAATTTGTAAAGATGAAGATGCCTTTACCGATAACTGGATCTATATTCATGACCCTAGTGTAAAAGTTGGCCGTGTTCAAAATTTTAAATCATGGAGTCCGTTCATGGTGCCGGATGCTAATATGGCTTGTTATGGATTGGAATATTTTTGTTTTGAAGGAGACGGATTATGGACTAGCTCAGATGAAACATTGATCAATCTTGCAAAGAAAGAAATTGAACAGATCGGATTAACCAAGGGTAGTGCAGTGGTTGATGGATATGTAGTTCGTCAGCCCAAAGCTTATCCGGTGTACGATCATGCTTATAAAGAAAATGTTGATGACGTTAGAGAAGCGCTGAAAGCCTATCCTGGACTTTATTTGGTGGGCCGTAATGGCATGCATAAATACAATAACCAGGACCATAGTATGATGACAGCCATGCTTGCAGCTAAAAATATCATCGCCGGCAATGAATTATACGATCTCTGGGATGTGAATGAAGACGCCGAATACCACGAAGGTGGAGATAGGGGGGTGGAGAAGGTTGCGGAGAGATTGGTTCCTGAGAAAGTTAAAAGTTAATAGTTAAAAGTGAATAGTTGGTAATGATACTTTTAACTATTCACTTTTAACTCCTCTCTTATCTTCCTAAAACCCCTGGAACCACCGCCAGACTTTCATTTCCATCTTCTCCTACAGATTGAATGGCGAAAAAATAATTGTCTTTTGAATAGGGAAGGATGTGTTCTGTTTTTGTTGTAAATATTTTCTTCTGCCAGAATGCACTGGTAGTTTCCCTCATCAAAATATAATAGCCTTTTACTTTACCTGTTTTCGGTGCTTTCCATACAAGTGAAGAGTAATTGGATAATCTTCTGGTATCGATCTTTACTTCTTCCGGCATAGCAGGTGCTTTGGCAAGATTTGCCAGGTTGCTTAAATTTAATGCAGTGTTTTTTCTGAGGTATTCAAAATCCATGAACTCTGGTAGGTCGCCGTATTGAATACCATTCTCTAATCTTACATTCTGGTGTTGGTGGTAATAGTTTTCATTCATTTCTGTTAGTCTTACAGCAGCATAACCATTCTGTACATAAGGTGAATGGTCACCACCCCTTAAAAAACGATCATTGCGGTATACCAATACAACTTCCAGGTTCTCTACATAGCGTTCTCCAATCTCTTTTACATAACGTGCCAGCTGTCTGGCTTTCCCATCATTCTCTAAACCAAGGTTACGGATATTGGTAGCAACACGACCAGTATCTAATACTGACAAGCCTTCACTAAATACTCGGATCCTTGTATTATCAATGATATTGGTTTCGCTACTGTTATTGCTTCCCATGATATCATTGTTCAGATCTGCTTCAATATTCCAACCCTCTTTTTTTGCTTTATTGGCCATAAAAGATGCACCCAATAAACCTTGTTCTTCACCACTTACTGTTACAAAAATGATGGTTGCAGGAAATCCATGTTTACTCATGATCCTGGCGCATTCTAAAACAGCTGCACAACCACTGGCATCATCATTAGCACCGGGGGCATCACCGATCCTGTCGGTAGGGCTGCTGCGCATATTATCCAGGTGACCGCTGATTAAAAAAATTCTTTTATCATTGGGGTCGGTTCCTTTCAAAGTGGCCACCACATTGCCTAAGAGAGTAGCTGTATCTATCCTTCTTCTATCGGGCATTAAAGTAACGGTATCAATGAAAGCAGAAAGTCTGCCATTGGATTCTTTTGCAAAGGCATTAAATTTCTCCAATACCCAATTTCTTGCAGCACCAATGCCTCTAAAGGGATCATTGGCAGCGCTCATGGTATTTCTTGTGCCAAAACTTACCATTTTTTGGATATAGGATTTTAATGAATCTGCAGAAACTTCTTTCACCATTTTTTCTATTTGCGGATCGCGCACAATAGTAGTTTGGGCTGAAAGGGAAGTATGCAAAAGGAAAATGGCGATGAAATGGTAAAAGAATTTTCTCATGTTAGTTGGATAATAAATAGTTTAATAATTCAATTTTTTAACTATAAAGATCGCCAGCTAGGTATTTCATACCCGAATCGCAAGCAATGGTTACAATGGTTTTACCGGGCCCTAATTTCTTACCTAATTCTATAGCTGCATAAACATTCAGGCCTGAAGATGTGCCTGCAAATATGCCTTCTTTTGACGCTAACTGTTTGGCTGTTTCTCTGGCCTTTTGTTCATCAATGGCTATTGCTTCATCAAAAACATCTGTTGATAATAACGGTGGCAAAGCCCCGATACCAATGCCTTCTACCCGATGACTACCTTTTTTTCCTTCAGAGAGAAAGGGAGAACCTTCGGGTTCCAGCGCAATTGTTTTCATGGCAGGGTGTGCTTTTTTTAATTCCTGGCTTACACCGGTGAGCATGCCAGCAGTACCTACTGCAGCACAAAAAACATCAATTGGTTGGTATAGCTGATTGATGATTTCTTTTCCGAGAACAGCATATCCTTTTAAAGCATCTTTATTTAAAAATTGCTTGGTCCAATAGGCGCCCTCTTTTTGCAATTCCAAAACCCTGGCTTCCATTTTTACAAAAAGTTCTGGTGTAATTTTCCCGCCTTCACTTTCAATAATTTCCAAATCGGCGCCAAATAAACGCATGGTCTGCAATTTTTCTTTGGCAATAGCATCTGAAGAAACTGCTTTAAAATGATGGCCTTTAATGGCACACACAAATGCGAGGGAAGTGCCCGTACTGCCACCTGTATATTCTACAATTAAGGTGTCGTTTTTTATATCACCTCTTTTTTCGGCCTCTTCCACAATAGCCAATGCCATCCTGTCTTTATAAGAACCTGTTGGGTTGAGGTATTCCAGTTTTACAAAAATATCAGCACAGTTTTCTGGAACTATTTTGGAAAGCTTTACCAATGGGGTGTTTCCGATGGTATGTAAAATATTTGGACTGAAAGTATTCGACATAAAAAATCAATTTAGTATTTGTATTTCTGCTTCCATCTTTCTTTTAAAAATTTGCGGATCTCATTTTCTCTGGCATTATTGCCGGGCTCATAAAAAGCGGTACCGTTTATTTTATCAGGCAGGTATTCCTGCTCTATAAAATTACCTTCTCCATTATGTGAATATTGGTAGTCCTTACCATAATTCATATCCTTCATCATTTTTGTTGGTGCATTTCGGATATGCATGGGCACGGGCAGGTCGCCAAATTGTTTCACTGCTTTTTGTGCACCCATAATGGCTACTACTACAGCATTACTTTTTACGGATGTTGCCAGATAAGTAACACATTGGGTAAGGATGATATTACTTTCCGGGTAGCCAATTTTACTTACGGCATCAAATGTGGCATTTGCCATGAGCAGCGCATTGGGGTTGGCATTGCCAATATCTTCACTGGCGAAAATCAGCATTCTTCTGGCAATAAATTTAACATCTTCACCACCTTCTATCATCCTTGCCAGCCAATACACAGCACCATTAGGATCGCTGCCACGCATACTTTTAATAAAGGCCGAAATAATATCATAATGCTGTTCACCCTGTTTATCGTAAAGTGCCACTTTCTTTTGGGCGATTAGCATCACACTTGCATCAGTAATGATTATTTCACCATTGATTTCCTTTGTATTTGCAATAACAAGTTCAAAAAGGTTTAAGAGTTTACGTGCGTCGCCACCACTGATATTTAGTAAGGCTTCGGGCTCTTTGATGATGATCTTTGAATGCGATAACTGTTCATCTTTTTTTGCTACAGTTTCTAATAATTTGATCAGGTCTTTTTCATTGAGAGATCGCAATACATATACCTGACAGCGACTGAGTAGGGCGCTATTCACTTCAAAGGAAGGGTTTTCTGTAGTTGCGCCTATCAGTGTGATAATGCCTTTTTCTACAGCACCCAATAAAGCATCCTGCTGTCCTTTATTGAAGCGATGAATTTCATCAATAAATAAAATAGTGCCCTTATTGTTTTTAGCTTCTTCAATTACTTCCCTCACTTCCTTCACACCACTACTAATGGCACTCAGTTGAAAATAGGGAACCTGCAAACTATGCGCGATAATATGGGCAATGGTGGTTTTACCAACGCCTGGCGGTCCCCATAATATCATGGATGGAATCCTTCCTTGTTCAATTGCCGTTCTAAGTATACTGCCTTTGCCAGTGAGGTGTTCTTGTCCTACAAGATCATCCAGTGTTTCTGGACGCATTCTTTCGGCTAAGGGTATGGAGGCATTCATACCTGAAAATTAGGGAAATAATGGAAGCTTACTGCTGTATAAAACTAGGAAATGGAACTGTTTTCAAATAAGTGCTTGTATTGTTTCAACAATCGGAAACTGATGGGCAGATGTGCCAGAATGAGTACACTAACAAAAAATAAAATCCAGGCAGCTGTTTTCATCATTGAAATGAAAAGGGCAGGGGTTAACATGGCAGGAACAGTTGGCTGGGTTTCGAGAAACTGGCTAAGGATCTGGTTTAAACTGGCATCACTTGAAAAGAATACGGTCATCGCATTCATGAAGAAACTGACACCCAAGAAAATGGTCACATAAGCATTTACCCTTATCCAATCTTTCAGTGATGGCTTTGCTGGTTTATTGGTGTCAATATGCTTTACCAAAAAGCGGAGACTGGCAAAAGTGTACAATACAAATCCGGCGATGATGAATACAACAAACAATAATGCCGGATTGGCCAGTGCTGTAAAAAGCATAAAAAAGTCAATAGCTGCAAATAAAGCAGCAATAGGCGCTAGAATAAAAGTAATGATACGGTAGAAAGTAAGGGAATTCATCTATGAGGCAGTATTTTATTGTTGCTGCTGCCCTGCAAATGTATCAATAATAATTTCAGGAATATCGCCCGGAGCCTGCTTTTCCATTTGTACGCGTGTGAGTTCTTCAAAGGTTTCACCATCCTCATAGCCTACTGAAACGTAAACGGATAATGCTTGTCTGGCTGGCCCTTTAAATGTGCCCTTTACGGGGGTACAATCTGTGAAATCCCTTCCTACTGCGAGTTTCACATGGTGGTTAGTGGCCCATACATTATTGGTAGGGTCAATGCCTGCCCAGCCATAGCCGGGGATAAAAGCTTCTACCCAGGCATGTGTGGCACCTTCTCCGCGCATGCCATTTTTATTGGGACAGATATAGCCACTCACATACCTAGAAGGAATTTCCATCATACGCAAGAGTTCCAGCATTACGTGTGCAAAATCCTGACAAACACCTGCTTTTTTCTCAAGGATTTCATCCACCGTAGATTCAATGGTGGTAATGCCTTTGATATAAGTAAACTGGGTAAATATAAATTGACAGGTGTCTTCTATAATTTTTCTAATATTTTTTCCGGGCTGATTGATCTCTTGCATGAACTGTTGCATCAATGCCAAAGACTCCATCTTCGAAACCCTTTCCAATTCTAATAGATGCAGATCATTGTAAGTAACGGTTTCAAGGTCCTTGCTAAAAAGATCTAAAGGAATTTGTGGTTGATCGGGTGCGATGGTTCTAATGAGAAGTTTACTCTCAATCACCAATTCTCTGTGTGCATTCAAAAGATTGAAGGTGCCTACCTTATTGCCCCAATAGTCTGTATAAGTAAATACATCCGGATTGTCTGTAATGACCAGTTCATGCTGCAAGGTTTCCTGCTCTCCCGATTGATAGGGGTAGATCATGATATTGTTCATACTTTCTTTAACCGGTCTGTCGTATTCGTATTTGGTGATGTGGTGTATCTTAAAAATCGGCATCCTGTTTGTGTTTACGAATAAGAAAAATAGGTCTGTCCCAGCATTCTGCTAAATTCATTCAACTCTTTTCTTATTTCCTTTAAAAATGGTTCCATACCTGTTTTAGATACTATTTCTAAATCAGAAAATTTTACATAACTGTGTAACCTTCCGAATGAGCGACATAATGGTGGTGTGCCTTCTACCGGATTGGTTTCAGTAACATCACAAAGGTATTTATGTGCCCTATCCAATGCATAATATAAAGAACGAGGGAAGTTTTTATCAAACAATACCTGCTGCGCTACATTACTGTTATGGTTTTGGTTGGTGTAATTCTTCAAATGTAATTCATAGCCCGATAATGCCAATAATAAGCTTCTCCAATACAGAATATCCTGTTCTTTGGTTAAATCGAAGTTGACATATTGGAAGAAAATATTGGTGAACTCAACTGTCGACAAACAGCGTTCTGTAAACTTGCCCAAATTCATATAATTCCAGCCCTGTCCGCGTGGCATGGTACTATCTGTGATTCCACATAATTGGTCGCTATGGCTGATAAAATTATCAATAATGACTATGGCATCAGGCCCTGCTAGTTTTTCTTTTAGGGAAGGATTATTCACCAGGTGGTATAATTGATTTACCTGTTCCCAAACTTCTTTGGTTATCTGATCCTGCACACCCCTTGCATTTTCACGAGCACGGGTGATGATCACTTTCAAAGAATTCTGGTTAGTGCTATCTGTAAACATGTATTGCAAAACAGCGGTATCATTGGTTTGTAGCGTTTCTATCTCTTCGTCAGATAATTGTGTGAATATTTTTAGAACAGGTTTCCAGGTGATCCCATTGGCTTGTACCTTATCAAATGAAAGTATATAGCTGGTTTTGATCAAACGCAACATCCCATCCGTTCTTTCCATATAACGTTGAAGCCAGAATAATGAGTCGGCAATTCTACTTAACATGGGTCTTACTATTTTTTATGATAAATTTTTATTTACTTGTCAATTACCCAGGTATCCTTACTTCCTCCTCCCTGTGACGAATTCACTACTAAGGAGCCTTCTCTCAATGCTACCCTGGTTAAACCTCCCGGAACAATTTCTATACCATTGGGTCCGCAAAGTGCGTATGGCCTGAGGTCTACATGTCGGGGTTGTAATTTTCCGTCGAGTAAACAAGGTACCGTTGATAATTGAATGATAGGTTGTGCAATAAAATTTCTCGGATTTTCTAAAATGGATTCTTTTGCTTTTTCCAATGTTTCCTGAGAGGCGCTGTTGCCCATTACCATTCCATACCCGCCAGATTGGTTGGTCTCTTTAATGACCATACTTCCCATATTGGCAAATACATGTTCCCGCTCATCAGTATTCTTCATCTGATAGGTAGGTACATTGTTGAGTATGGGTTCTTCGTTCAAGTAATATTTAATCATGGCAGGTACATAAGCATAAACAGCTTTATCATCTGCAACGCCATTGCCTAATGCATTTACAATGGCAACATTACCTTTTCGGTAAGCGCTCATCAAGCCTGGAACACCTAATGCACTATCAGCCCTGAAAACCAATGGATCGAGAAATTCATCGTCTACTCTGCGGTAGATCACATCCACCTGACTCAACCCTGAAGTAGTTTTCATATAAACCTTTTGGTTATCTACTACCAGGTCTCTTCCCTCTACCAATTGAATACCCATTTGCCGGGCAAGAAAAGTATGTTCAAAATAAGCCGAATTAAAAACACCGGGTGTTAATAGCACAACTACCGGATTCTCTGTTTTTCTGGGCGATAAAGCCATCAAATTATCATGCAGAATTAATGGGTAATTATTCACCATCCTTACCTTGCTGCTGGCCAGTAGATCAGGGAAAATTCGTTTGGTTACTTCCCTGTTTTCAAGCATATAAGAAACGCCGGAAGGTGTGCGCAGGTTATCTTCCAAAATGTAAAAAGTGCCGTCATCACCGCGTATCAGGTCGATACCGGCAATATGAACATAAATATCGTAAGGCACCTGAATGCCAAAAATTTCCCTGGTAAAATGCGGACAGGTAGCTATCAGGTTAGCGGGAATGATATTGTCTTTTAAGATCTGCTGCTCATTGTAAACATCTTTTAGAAAAAGGTTGAGCGCCTTCAATCTTTGTTTGATGCCTGCTTCTATATGCGCCCATTCCAGGGCAGTAATGATTCGGGGTATGATATCGAATGGGAAGATCCTTTCAATGCCTTCATCATTATTGTACACGGTAAATGTGATACCCTGACTCATGAACAATTCACTGGCCAATTTGTCCTTCTGTTGAAGGTCGTGCAGGTTCAATTTTTTGATGGCTTCGAAAATGGTGTAATAGGGTTGTCGGATATCTTCGGAATGTTTCATTTCATCCCAGATATGCGATACCACAGGGTATTGCTGGAAAAGGTTTTCTCCGGTCATAAGGTTCAATTTGTATGGTCAGGTACAAATAAAAAAAAGTTGCAACCATGCGGATATGGGTTAGCAACTTTTCTAAGATAAGGAATTTTGTTTACTAAGCTATTTATTAGGGGCTATAAAATCGATTGATACGTATTTATAAAATTTAAATATGTTATTTTATAAAAATTGATACATAATTTTCTTATGTATTTGGAAATTATGTATTTTGGTGTTATGAATCGTTCAACACTTTATAAAGGCTGCTTAGAACCCATCATCATGCGCTTATTGAAAGAACATGACAGGATGTATGGGTACCAGATCACTCAAATGGTAAAAGAGCTTACAAAAGGGGAGTTGAAAATAACCGAAGGGGCTTTATACCCACTATTGCATAGGCTAGAAGAAGAAGGATTGGTTGAGACTGAAGTGGAAAATATAGGTAATAGGGTAAGAAAATATTATTCACTTACCAAAACAGGAAAGAAACAAAGTTCGGTTGCATTGGAGGAGTTGAAAGCCTTTATGCAGAGTTTGCAATTTATTATAAATCCGAAAACCATTTAACATGCTTTCTGAAGAACAGATTCAATCCTTATTTGTATTTTGTAAAAAGCATTTTGTTCATCATTATGATGTTCAAAATGAATTGGTGGATCATTTAGCTAACGCTATAGAAGAAAAAATGGCAGCTGATAAAAAATTGACTTTCGAAAAAGCATTGGAAATTGTATATGCAGGCTTTGGTTATAAAGGTTTTGCAGGGATTGTACAAGAACGTTCAATAACATTAAAGGACAAGTGTACAAAAATGCAAAAAAATATTTTCAAATCTTATTTTACTTGGCCTAAAGCAATAAAGACTTTTTGTTTATTCCTTGTCTTAATATCTACTTATCGATTCTTAGATACTTATACACAAGCAATTATTATTTGTGTATTTTTTATGGTACTTGCAATTTTTGAAGTGGTCATTTCTGTGCGTGAAAACTATTTTAGGAAAAAGCAATTAAAAAGATTGATGATTACAGATATGGGGACTGTAAGTTCAATTTTTAATGTTTCTTCTTTCGTTCAAATGTTCGTTTTTTTAAATGATCCGATTTATGTATTTGAAAAAGCACTTAATAACTATGGTTTTTTAGGGTATTGTGTTTTTATGATAGTATTACTTTTACTATTGCTGGTTGTTTTGTCATATAGAAATTTAATCAATAAAGTTAGAACAGTTGCAAAAAAAGAGTATCCACTCGCTTTTGAAATTGCTGCATAAAAAAGCCGCAGATTCGCAGATTAGATCAATATAAATCTGCGAATCTGCGGCCAAAATTTTTTACTAATCTTTAAGGTTCAATTTAATCTGCAGTTCCTCAAACTGTTTATCATCTATACTACTAGGCGCATCCAGCATCACATCCCTTCCACTATTATTTTTTGGAAAAGCAATAAAATCACGAATACTTTCACTACCTCCGAGTATAGAACATAACCTGTCAAACCCAAATGCAATGCCTCCATGTGGCGGTGCACCATATTCGAAAGCACCTAATAAAAAACCGAATTTATGTAAGGCTTCTTCCTCACTCATGCCCAAAGCCGCAAACATTTTTTCTTGCAATTCACGCTGATAAATTCTGATCGATCCGCCGCCGATCTCATTTCCGTTTAACACCATATCATAGGCATTGGCCTTGATATTTGAATAAGGATGATCTAAGTATTTATCCGCATTTTCAATCAAAGGATTATTGTTGATCATCACTTCGATCTGATCGGGTTTAGGAGAGGTGAAAGGATGATGTCTTGCTACCCAACGATTATCATCTTCTGCATATTCGAATAATGGGAAATCCAATACCCACAATAAACGGAATTCATCATCCTTTCTGAAACCTAGTTTCTTTCCCATTTCCAAACGCAATTCGCTGGTGGCTTTACGTGTTCTTTCTTCTCTTCCAGCTAATATCAAAACCAGGTCACCGGCTTTGGCTCCTGCGCTATCTGCAATAGCTTTGAGGCGATCCTCCGGATAAAATTTATCTACACTACTTTTAAAACTGCCATCTGCATTGCATTTGATGTACACCATGCCTTGCATCCCTATTTGCGGGCGCTTCACCCATTCAGTCAATTCATCCGTTTGTTTACGGGTATACTCACTACAACCCGGAGCAGCTATGGCCAAAACAGTTTCTGCATTATCAAATACACCAAATCCTGCACCATTGATCAATTCACCGGTAGCTTCCAGTTTTCCACCTTTTAGAAAAGCAGATTTTAAGTTAGAAATCTGCATGCCAAAACGGATATCCGGTTTGTCGTTTCCAAATTGCCACATGGCATCTTCCCAACTGATACGTTCTACCTTATCTGTATAGTCGATGTTCTTTACATCTTTAAAAATGCGCTTGATCAAAGTTTCAAACATGTTCAGGATATCTTCCTGCTCTACAAATGCCATTTCACAATCGATCTGTGTGAACTCCGGTTGTCTATCTGCTCGTAAGTCTTCATCACGAAAACATTTCACGATCTGGTAATAACGGTCATAGCCACTCACCATCAATAATTGTTTGAAGGTTTGTGGCGATTGTGGTAATGCGTAGAACTGACCCGGATTCATTCTGGAAGGCACTACAAAATCCCTTGCGCCTTCAGGTGTGGATTTGATCAGGAAAGGTGTTTCAATATCCATGAAATTATTCTCGTGCAGGTAATTCCTGGCAGAACGATTCACAGCATATCTTAATTCTAGATTTTTCTTAACGGCATTCCTTCTGAGATCAAGAAAGCGGTATTTCATACGTATATCATCACCACCATCTGTGTCGTCTTGAATAGTGAAGGGAGGGATCGCAGATTTATTCAAGATCTTGAATGATTTTACAGCCAGTTCAATTTCTCCCGTTGCAATATTTGCATTCTTATTGCTCCGCTCAGATACGGTACCTGTAGCCTGTAATACAAACTCTCTTCCCAAAGGTTGTGCATCCAATAAAGCATTATGGCTTTCTCCAAAAAGCAATTGTGTGATACCATACCGATCGCGCAGATCCACAAAAGTGATAGCCCCGAATTTTCTAACCGTCTGAACCCATCCAGCCAGTGTCACTTCTTTGCTAATATCATTAATAGTTAACTCTCCACATGTGTGCGAACGGTACATATTTTTTTGTTTATACTTTATGAAATGCTGAAAAAGATTTCGGATTTTGAATTTTGGATTTTGAATTCATTCTAGTGTAACCTTCTTCCAAACTCCAAACTCCAAACTCCAAACTCCAAACTCCTCCCTGGCGGCAAATATAACCCAAAACATGAAAGACCTTATGTTTGACGGATTGTGGGTAAAAACAGGGCTGTTTTTTGTTTTATGACCTGCAACTTTGCGCTATGAGTGTTGTTTTATCCAAAAGAGCCCATCGATGGGCAGTGGCCGTTTTTTTCTTTATGGCAGGACTCTGTTTTGCCAGTTGGGCGAGCAGAATTCCGGATATCAAACTAAAAATGCATTTAAATGACGCTGCACTCGGCGGTGTACTGTTAGCATTACCTGTAGGTTCAATGATCACCCTTTTATTTTCAGGATGGGTGATATCACGCTTTGGAAGTAAGAAAGTAGTCAGTTTTGCTGCTGTTTTTTATCCCATTGTTTTAGTAATCATAGGCGCTTCAGAAAACCTTTACCAATTGGTGCCAGCCGTTTTTCTGTTTGGAATGATTGGAAACCTTTGTAATATTTCTATCAATACACAGGCTGTGGGTGTAGAAAAATTATACAACAGATCCATCATGGCTAATTTTCATGGGATCTGGAGTTTGGCAGGATTTACAGGTGCAGCCATTGGTACATTTTTGATTTCAAAAGAACTGAGTCCGTTCATTCATTTTTCCTCTATTGCAGCTTTTAGTGCCTTGGTTATTTTATATATGCAAAAGTTTGCTATTGAAAAAGATGACGTACATACGGGAAGTAGCTTTTTTGTAAAGCCTGATAAAATGCTCATTCAATTAGGAGTGATCGCTTTTAGTTGTATGATTTGTGAAGGGACCATGTTCGATTGGAGTGGCGTTTATTTTCAGAATGTAGTAAAAGCACCCAAAGAATACACCACGTTGGGTTATGCAGCATTCATGGGCACGATGGCCGGTGGAAGATTTATTGGAGATCGGTTGGTGAATGCATTTGGTAAACAAAGAATCTTACAGTTTAGTGGTCTGATCATAGTTTCCGGATTATTACTTGCCGTTATTCTTCCGGGTATTATTACAGCTACCATTGGTTTTTTATTGGTAGGACTGGGTGTTTCATCCGTAATACCTCTCGTATATAGTACTGCCGGAAAATCAACTACCATGTCGCCAGGGTTGGCTTTGACTGCCGTTTCTTCTATTGGATTTGTTGGGTTCCTTTTGGGTCCACCCATGATCGGTTTTATTGCTGAAGCATTTAGTTTACGATGGTCTTTTACACTCATCGCTTTTTTGGGTTTGGGTACTACATTTTTGGCAACAAAGATCAAATCCTGGTAAACACTCAATTACCATTCGTCTGATCCTGTTGGTTACATAAACAATAACATCAAAACAAGGATTCCCAAAATTACCAATACAATAGGTTTCATTTTCTTGTGCATCAAAAGTTTGTGTTGAATAGGGTTATAGCAGTTCCTGAGCCGCACTACGGCTACCATGGTTTAGATGCAGGTATACATGTATTAATGATCTTTTAGATCATTAATCAGATTTCCTGACAGGCTTTGCTGCCTGCATTCTTTGGCCTGAAATGGTTAAGGAACAATTGGGACTTATTTTCCCGGTGGTTTGATGTGCTGGCGAAAACTAAAAAGATTGAATTCGAGCAGTTGGTTCATATGTCATGGGAGCGAGGCTCCATTTACTTTGATACAGTAAAGATATAGGGAAGCCTGTCAGATTGTATAGGAAACTGGGTCAAGCGGGACTTGCGCTTTCACAAGTGGTAAAGCATGTTTGATGAGCGGTAAATGGAGGGTTTTTTCTGGTTTTTTGCTACAATGTTTCAAGTTCGTTCTTGTGGCGGGGCTTCCAAATAAGGTAATAAAAGGCTAAAATGGCGATACCCAGGAAAAAAGGGATCATTGCCAAATGCTTATAAGTGATGGGTCCGTATACAATTTGTGTATCAAATCCCAAAAACTCACTAACCATCCAATAAGAGTTAGCCGAGATCCAAACGGTAATAGCTACATTATGGCAAAGTTCCGACATGTACTGCCGGGTTCTCCAGGCAATAATGATAGAAATAATCAAGGTGGGAATAATCATGGCAATACCCAAGGGTTTCCAAAACATACACCAGGCAACATCTTTGAACAACCAAAAAACAATATGAAGGTTTTCCATTTTACGGAACTGAAGCGGAATTTCGTAATTGCTTGCGTTTTTAGTAGAAACAGGGGTTGTTCTTTCCATTCAATAACAGTTGGATGTGAGGAAAGAGCAATATTAATTTTTTGTCAACAATTATCTGCTTAAAATTTTAGAAAACCTTCTTACATCTGCATTTGGATGCAGGGGAGTGCCGTTAACCAGATATGCAGCAAACTGTTCCGCAAAATAGGGGGCCAGTGAACAACCTTTTGTCCCCATCCCATTAAATATACCCACCGATGTACTGATAGGATGCAATCCCACAAAGGGTCTTCTTTCCATATTGGCGGGTCTTTCTGCAGCGAAATGGTCAATAATTTCAAAGGGGATTTTCAAAAAATGCTTGAGATGATTTTCAACCTTTGTTCTGAATGCCTCTGTGGGAGTATCATTTTCAAAAGTCCATTCATAACTGGAGCCCACCCAAAATTGGTTCTCCTTCCAGGGCACCATTACATAGCCTTGTTTATAGATATTTTGTTGTGGTAATCCGGGAACATGCACAATCAAAGCTTCCCCTTTATTTCGGGCATAAGGTAATAAATGAAAATAGGGGTTTGACATACCTGCTACGCCATCACAAAAGATAATTTTCTGCGCGGTAATTTCACGGTAGCGGACCTTCTCATTAGTTATGTCACATTCCTGCAAATTGAAAACAGTTTCCAGGAGTGCATTTTTTGCCTGTAGTGTACTCCGCCATTTCTGTAAAAAGGTATGTAGATCAATAAGCCAGCAGGGATTGATCTCGCCAATACTAAAATCGAAACGGAAATATTTTTTCCATTGATCTGTATTAGTAGGAATCTGTAAATAGTCACTTTCAATAGGTTGCCTTTCTGCAAATGCTAGAACCATTTGTGGTGTAGGATGAAAATCTAAAATATTGGTTTGTTTGATCAATGGCGCACCCAATTCTTCACCCAACATATGGTAAGCATGTACTGCAAAGGGCATTAAAGTTTCTATTTCCCAGGTGCGCACCATTCTTCTTCCGGTAATAGGGTTAATAACACCACTAGCCACTTTTGAAGAACTGAAGGGTCTGTTTTCATCTACTACCAAAACTGATTTACCTGCTTTGATTAAAGCATGGCTCAAAAAACTGCCACAAATACCCTGGCCAACTATGATATAATCCACCTGCATCTTACAAAGATGCATAGGAAATCTTATACGGATTCATCACTTTACGGAAATAGTGAAGATGGCAGTTACATAAACAATTTCAAACTACTCAACTACACTAAATCGAATACCATTTGCATAACTGATATTTCCTGGAACCTGTGATTTTTCGATACTGGCCATGCCCGTATGAAACTGTCCAGTAAACTCTAGCAAGTAGGTTTCTTCAAATACGGTGATACCTGCTTTCAATTGCGAGATATACCATTGTTTATTGGTTGCAGTAGTGATTTTTTTGATGTGGGTAGTATTCATATTTTCTTTTTCATTTGTAGAAGAATGCTGTTTAAGCGCAGGTGAAAATTGGTCTTTTAATATCAGGTATTGCTGGTCTTGCTCAGTAGAAACTGTTACAACTGAAATAACATTATCACCTTTTTTTAATTCTTCCCCATCATTCAATAAAACTCTTTTTATTTGATTGCCTGTTTTTATTTCTTTGAAAAAGGCTTTATTTATTTGGATGTCCAAACCGCTTTCGTCAATTTTACCTACTTGCTCAAAGTATTGCCAGTAAAGGGCTCCATAAGAATTTTCTGCTGGTTGATGTTTTTTTTCATTGCTACTTTTTACCTCTAATTTAATTTTGCCTAATTCAGGTATGATATCATTGCCATCAATGGTAAAATTAGTAAAACTGCTGTTTGACAGGTTATAAAATAGGGGTTTCGGTTCTGAAGGATCACCCAGCTGAAGTGTAAACTGTGGCTTATTTAAAATGTAATCTTTACCGTTAAGCATGATCCAGTAGCAGGCTTCTGCCGTTTCCTGATTATTTCGCCAGCCATTTATTTGTTTGTTGAATAAGATGGAATCCAAATCCTTTTTTAAGGAATTATTTGTGTTGAAACCCGGGAAATAAGTATCGTTAGGTAATTGAGCAGGATTTTCTTTTGCCAAAAAAGGCTTTATTTTTTTGGCTATACTTTTGGGCAATGCACCCATTGTTTTTAATTGTTTGAAGCCGGATATGATATATGATGTCAGCATTTTATCAGGAATGCCTCCTTTTAGCCAACTGAAACTGCCTTCTTTTGATTGATAGCCCTGAAGCTTTTTGAGTAACAGTTCTGACTGTTTTACAATTGAATCAGTTTCCCAATTCTTAGCATTTTTTTGTGCAAAAGCCGCATATGTAACCGGGTATTTTTCTGTTGAAAACCAGGCAAGACAATAGCCTAATAAACGGCAAAATGTTTCTGATGCCGTATTGTCTGGATAGTTCATTAAGTTGGGTAAAGCCTGGAGAGCATAAAATAAAGGGTTTTGGGCATATTCCGTTGAAAGTGCCATAGATGTTAGGGTTTCACTTTCGTTCGCCAGTAAATTGCTGAATGTTATTTGTTGTGTCGTGTCATTATTTACCAGCAATGGGAGTTTTTTCGTTACTAAAGGCCTAATAGGAATTATAGGAATCTTAGCCTCCTGTGTTTTTTTTATTCCACCTGCATTGGCTGTTAATTTCCATGCTAATGTTTGATTAAAACTATATGGTACCTGTATGGGAAATCTAAGTGGAAACATTTTTCCCTTTTCAATGGTAAAATATTGTGCTGGAAAAATATTCTGAAACCATCCATCTACCGGCGTTTTACGTTTGGCATCCCAAAGTTCAAAACTTACTTGTCCGGTAATTTCTTTTGCAGATTTGTTTTCCAATATAAAAAGCATCTCAATATGATCACCTTCCATTAGGAACAAGGGGTTTTTTGACTGAATATTCAATACCTCTGCTGCAAATGTATTTTTTGGTGAACTAATTTTTACCTGTGCTCCTAAGGGTTCTGAGAAGAAAAATAGGAGAAGCAGGGATATGATTATTTTGGTCATTTGTTGATTGAGTTTTATTCACGCTAATTTCTGTTCATCTGCTAAATCAGGCACAAGTTAAGTGGAATGTTTTTGAACCATGCTTTGGCAAAAAAAATCCCGATCAGTTACTGATCGGGATAGAATATAATTTGTTCAAATTATTTTTTTAGGGCTGCAGCCATGGTTACACCGATATCTGCGGGACTGGCAACTACTTCAATTCCGCATTCTGCCATGATTTTCATTTTTGCTGCTGCTGTATCATCTGCACCGCCGATAATGGCTCCAGCATGTCCCATTCTTCTACCGGGAGGGGCAGTTTGGCCTGCAATAAATCCTACCACCGGTTTGGTTTTATTTTCTTTGATCCATTTGGCTGCATCTGCTTCCATACTGCCACCAATTTCACCGATCATGATGATGCCGTCTGTTTCAGGGTCGTTCATTAATAATTCAACCGCTTCTTTGGTGGGAGTTCCGATAATGGGGTCACCGCCAATACCTATCGCTGTGCTAATGCCCAAACCTGCTTTCACAACCTGGTCTGCTGCTTCATAAGTAAGGGTACCGCTTTTTGAAACAATACCAATTCTTCCCGGTGTAAAAATGAATCCTGGCATGATGCCAACCTTTGCTTCACCTGCTGTGATCACACCTGGACAATTTGGTCCTATTAATCGGGTGCTTTTGCCCAGTAAATAGTTTTTCACTTTAACCATATCCTGAACAGGTATACCTTCTGTAATGCAGACAACTAATGCAATACCAGCATCAGTCGCTTCCATAATAGCATCCGCAGCAAATGCAGGTGGCACAAAAATGATGCTTACATCAGCCCCTGTATTTTTCACTGCATCAGATACTGTATTAAAAACAGGCTTATCCAAATGCATCGTGCCGCCTTTGTTGGGCGTAACACCTCCTACCACATTAGTACCGTATTCGATCATCTGCGTAGCATGAAATGTACCTTCTGTGCCGGTAAATCCCTGCACAATGATCTTAGAATGTTTGTTAACTAATACTGCCATAGCTATTGTTTCTGAAGTTTGGAATTCGCGCAAAAATAGGTGAAAACTTAGTAGCCTAACCCATTTCTGTTCTAAACTTGGGAGTTTTTTTCCGTCTTAGTAATCAGAATACAACATATTAAGCTAACAAGCACTGTTTGGGGTGATTAAATGGAATTCAAATGCCAGAAATCTGGGTAAAGCACTAAATAAAAGAACAGCGGCATAGGCAGCTGTTCTTTTAAGTTAACGGGGCATTGGGTTGTGTTTTCTATGTTGGCGTTTATGTGCTTTTCTGGAAGGGTGCTTTACGCCATCTTTCCGCAACTCTTTTACATCTCCACGGATCTCTCTTTTATCTTCCCTGATATCTCTGTTGCTATTCCTGATCCCGGAATGGTCGCGTGTTCTGATCTCGTGTTTGCGTTCTGCTTTATCTCTTTTCAGATCTCGTTTATCATGTCTAAGTTCTCTAACATCCGCTCTTTTTTCTGAAACGGAGGCATCGTTACTTTGAGAAAATGAATTCATTGAAAACAGTAAAGAGGCTGTAACTACAAAGAGGATTTTTTTCATACTATTTTTTTTTAAATGAATGGATATAGGGATAGACTTTCTCATGCCTGGAAGGTTTAGCTGATTTTCTGTTTTTTAGATTTATTAACAAAAAAAAGCAGGCACCATCGGTGCCTGCAGCATTCATGATAAACAGTCAGCCCGGTCAGAGTTTATAAAATGCTTTGCTATCTCTACCATATTTAGTGGTTACTTTTAGAAAGAATGGCCCCCTTGGTAAGGAAAGTGCAGAGATCTCAATAATATTATTACCCTGCGACAATACTTTTTTAATGGTTAATTTATTGGTTCCGTAGATATCATATATCGAGATCTCGGATTCAACTTGGTTATTTCTGCTATAAATGGTAGCCATCATTCTGCTAATAACCGGATTTGGGTTTATGCTTAAAATCTTTACATAGTCATTATGTGTCTGAGGATTGTTCATAGTATCCTGCACAACTGTTTTAAAACAGCTTTTGGCTTCACAACCATTGGCAATTTTAATTTCCAAACAGGTATTGTAGATTCCCAATAATGGAAACTCCTTGATAGGTTTGATAACATTCCCTTTTAAACTTGTGTTGTCGCCAAAATTCCAGATACGTTGTACAATACTATCACCTGGTTGTGTGCTACTAAGCTCACTATTGAATTGTACTTTTTTAAGGCTTATCCTTTCAGATTTGAAGGCAACTTGCACGGCACAATCTGTAGGTGCGATTACCACCTTAGCTTCATATTTGCTTTCACATCCTTCCTTCGTTTTGATATAAAGATATACGGGGTATGTTCCTGCCTTTGCAAATGTGTGCACAGGATCAATTTGATTACCGGATAATGCACCACCTATGCTTGTATTATCACCAAAGATCCAAATTCTGCTGATGATACTATCTGTTGCTGATGTTGCAGAAGAGCCGCTACTATTGAATTTTACCTTTTTTTGCTGAATATTGAAAGAGAATTGTGCCTTACAATTAGTAGGTCTTGGTTTTGATTGAATCACCACATTGCCAGAAAATTTATTTTCACAACCCGCCTGTGTTTTTATGACCAAACTTACTTTATAAGTGCCGGGCTTGGTATAGGGATAAGATGGCGTAATGATATTTCCGTTTAAAGAAACAGATGTGGAACTGTCTGTATATTGCCAGAAGCGACTGATAATACTATCCGAAGCATTAACTCCTTTTGAGCCAGCACTATTGAATACGATCAGAGAATCCTTGATGGTATAAGTGAAATTAGCTTTGCAATTATCTGGTACAGGCTTATTGGGAATGACAACCTTACCTGCGAATTTACTTTCACAGCCATTCTTTGTCTTGATCACTAAGTATACAGTATACACGCCAGGTTTTGTATAAGGATAAGAGGGTGTAATAATATTGCCACTCAATGTTACAGTTTGCAAACTGTCAACATAATTCCAGGTGCGACTGATAATGCTATCTGACTCACTGGATCCTTTTGATTCTGAACTATTAAAAACAACTAGGGAATCTTTTAAAGTTGTGGTAAAATAGGCCTTACAATTTTTAGGCGGTGTGATGCTGTCATATAATTTTATAGTAAAACAGTATTTGCTTTCGCATCCGGCTTTTGTTTTTATGTATAAGCAGGCATTATAAGTTCCGGCCTTAGTATATAGATGGGAAGGATCCATTCTGTTTCCAGTAAGGGAGGCTGAACTATCGCCAAACACCCAGGTGCGACTGATGATGCTGTCACCTGAAGAGGTTTTACTTTCTTTACTATTGAATTTCACCTGCAGTCCATCCTTACTTACTTCAAAATATGCTTTACATACTGGTGGATTAGGAGTAGTATCAGTAATACTGTCTTTCACCTCCAACTTAAAGCAAAACTCTTTCATACAGCCTTTTATGGTCTTCACGATCAAGCAGATACTGTATTTGCCTGTGTCTTTGAATTGTTTATAGGGGTTGATCTGGTTACCATCCAAAGAATTTCCATCACTGAATTTCCAGATGCGCTGAAAGATACTATCACCTGCCAATGTGCTGGATTGGTTACTGTTGAACCTGTATAATTTATTGCCAATTTTTTCAACAGAAAATGCTGCTTTTACATCACAATCATTGGATGCAGGTGTGAATACAACAGCTGTGCAATACCTACTTTCGCATCCTTTCTTGGTTTTGATCGTCAGGCAAACTGTATAGATCCCTGGTTTTTTGTATGAATGGAAAGGATCAAATTCCTTGCCCGAAACTAAAGCACTACTATCGCCAAAATTCCAGGTGGTTGAAAGTAAACTGTCGCCATTCGGGATGAAAGAACCGGCACCATTGAATTTCACGCCATCAGGTTTGGAAATATAAGAGAAGGCGGCTTTACATATAGCAATACCCGGCTGGTAATTAAGTGGCGTACAAATGATAAAATTACTTTCAATAATGCCTGAAGTCGTAGGCGTATGTTCCTTTATGATTTTAGTGCCATTGCAGTTTTCTACTACGATGGAAATTTTACGAATATCCCTATCACATGTTATTGTGTCAATATAATAACCATTGGAGTTGGTTATTTTGGTGTGTGAAAGAATACAGGATCTGTTGCTTGAATCTGTACTGTATATTTTTACGGTTCTGTTGGCCACAGCTTTATTCGCCGAGTCCTTAACATAGCCTTTAATAATAACAGTATGGGCATAGAGGGGGGAGTTGAGCAGAATAACGGTGAGCAGGCAAAGAATGCGTAAAAAATTTTTCATAATATAAGTTGTTGACTTCAATCTTAGATACCTCGCTTTTCTTCAATGCAGCTTTTTTGGCATTGTTTTTTTAACAGTTCTTTTAATGGAAAGCAGTAAAAAAATGCAATTATGTGATAATCAATATCATTACCGGAAGAAGCTTTATACAACATAATCTTGATTGCCTGCCGGATTTTGGCGCCCAATCCCTACTTTTGCGGCTGCCTGAGAGGGTATTCATAAAAAAATAATTATAATGGCAACTACATCCGACATCAGCCGTGGAATGATTTTGAAACTGGACGGCAGTTTATATTCCGTTGTGGAATTTGGTGAAAACAAGACAGCCAGAGCCGCTGCAAAGGTTTGGGCAAAATTGAAAGGCGTTGATAATAAGCGTTCAATTGAAAAGACCTGGAATAGTGGGGAAAATATTTTCCCGGTTAGGGTTGAGAAAAAGGCTTTTCAGTTCCTCTATAAGGATGACACAGGTTATAATCTGATGAACAACGAAACTTTTGAACAGATAGCGCTTGCTGAAGAAATGATCGATTCTCCACAGTTTTTGATGGATGGATCTGAAGTGTTTGTATTCATCAATACTGAAACTGAGCAACCCATTGGTGCAGAATTACCAGAAAAAATAGTTTTAAAAATCACCTATTGTGAGCCAGGTTTACGTGGTGATACCGCAACAAGGGCTTTAAAAGCAGCTACTGTTGAAACAGGAGCAACTGTTATGGTTCCATTATTTGTGGAAGATGGGGAACTGATCCGTGTGAATACAAAAGACGGTTCTTATGTTGAAAGGGTGAAGGAAGCTAAATAACTGCATTTTTTATAGTTTGTGTAAATCATCAGAAGGGTAATCGCAAGATTGCCCTTTTTTTATGGAAGAATCATAGTCTTGGCAATCATTCTATTAATTTTCTGAAATAAAGAAAATACCCGTTTTTATCAAAAAAAGGCTATTTTGCCCCACTATTTGACCCAAAATCACTGTTTTTACCCCTAAAACTTGCCATTTATGGACCTAAAGCAAATTCACGAATTAATCAAAATCATCAATAAAAGTAATATTGGTGAGATTAGCATAGAAGACAAGGATGGTAAAGTTACCATCAAGCAAAAAGAAGAACAAGTGGTTACCCTTGCAGCTCCCCAGCACCAGGTGTATACTACCACCCCTGCTGCTGCACCTGTATCCGCCCCCGCGCCTGCATTGGCTGCTTCTACAACCCCAGAACCTGCGCCCAAAGCGGATAATCTAATTACCATCAAAAGTCCCATGATTGGAACATTCTACCGCAGACCTTCGCCTGATAAACCTATTCTGGCTGAAGTTGGATCTGAGACAGAGCCAGGGAAAGTAGTTTGTATTATAGAAGCCATGAAGCTTTTTAATGAAATTGAAAGTGAAGTAAAAGGAACTATTGTAAAGGTGCTTGTAGAAGATGCAAGTCCTGTAGAATATGATCAACCATTATTCCTTGTTGATCCGTCTTAGGAATTTGAAATCTGCCAGAAGATCTGCCAAAGAACTACTCACTAAATGCCGGTATTTTCTAAGGTTTATTTTAGTGCCTGGAAATTTTCAAATTTTCAAATTTTCAAATCTTAAATCATTAGGATGTTCAAAAAGATATTAATTGCCAACAGGGGTGAGATTGCATTGAGGGTGATACGCACTTGTAGAGAAATGGGTATCAAAACGGTTGCTGTTTATTCTACGGCAGACAAAGATAGTTTACACGTAAAATTTGCAGATGAAGCGGTTTGTATTGGAAAACCTGCAAGCGCTGATTCATACCTGAATATTCCCCATATCATGGCTGCTGCAGAAATAACCAATGCAGATGCTGTGCACCCTGGTTATGGATTTTTAGCAGAGAATGCACGTTTCTCACAGATCTGTGCCGATCATGGCATCAAATTTATTGGTCCCACACCTGATATGATCAACAGGATGGGGGATAAGATTACCGCTAAAGAAACCATGATCAAAGCAGGTGTACCTGTTGTTCCTGGTGGGGAGGGCTTATTGGAAAGTGTAGAACAAACTAAAGAATTGGCCAAAGTTGTTGGCTACCCTGTAATCCTGAAAGCCACTGCTGGCGGTGGGGGTAAAGGGATGCGAGTAGTATGGGAAGAGTCTGAAATTGAAAAAGCCTATACTACTGCTAAAATGGAAGCAGCCGCATCATTTAAGAATGATGGTATTTATATGGAGAAGTTTGTGGAAGAACCACGACATATTGAAATCCAGATTGCCGGAGATCAGTATGGCAATGTTTGTCACCTGAGTGAAAGAGATTGCTCCATTCAAAGAAGACATCAAAAGCTGGTGGAAGAATCTCCTTCACCATTTATGACGCCGGAACTTAGGCAAAAAATGGGGGAAGCAGCTATCAAAGCAGCTTCTGCCATCAACTATGAAAGTGTTGGTACCATTGAATTTCTGGTAGATAAGCATCGCAATTTCTATTTCATGGAGATGAATACACGTATCCAGGTAGAACATTGTGTAACGGAAGAAGTAGTAAGTTTTGACCTGATCAAAGAGCAGATCAAAATTGCCATGGGTGAACCCATTTCCGGTAGAAACTATGAGCCACAAATGCATGCGATTGAATGCAGGATCAATGCAGAAGACCCTTACAATGATTTCAGACCTTCTCCTGGTAAGATCACCGTTTTACATACACCTGGTGGGCATGGGGTGCGCGTAGATAGCCATGTTTATGCAGGTTATGTGATTCCTCCATATTATGATTCCATGATTGGTAAACTAATTACTGTTGCACAAACACGTGAAGAAGCAATTGATACGATGTATCGTGCATTAAGCGAATATGTTATTGAAGGTGTTAAAACAACGATTCCTTTTCATTTGCAATTGATGCAAAACGAAGATTTCAGAAAAGGAAATTTTACAACTAAATTCCTGGAATCTTTTAAGATGAAGTAAAGCAGGATTACTTAAATACTTTGGCCGCAGATTCGCAGATTGATTAACTAATCTGCGAATCTGTGGCTTTTTTTGTAACTACTTAGTACCGATCTGATGTTCTTTAAAGAATTCAATGGTTGTATCTATTTGTTCAACGGTTAATCCTATGGCCCGGTATTTATTCTCTCTTTCTCTATTCATAGAAACAGTCCTACGGATCTTGTTGAAATCTGTATCAGATATTTTAGAAATGGTCATGGATTCTTTTTGTTTCCAAACCTCCGTTTCAAATAGCATGTCCGCCTGTCTTCCATTGATACCCAATTTGTCGATCAGTTTTTTTCTATAGGGTGTTTTGTATTGAAGGAGTGCTCTTTGCGGAGCAATAGTATCAAAGATCTGATTGAATGTGAGTGTGATCAGCGCACAAGGTTCCGGATCATTGGCATGTGCTTTTTTATAATCAGAAATGGATTTAGCTTGATCAGATGATAAGAAGGCCTTATACTTTTTGGTTACTTCCTGCATGAGTTCACCAGTGGTTGCAAATACTTCGTTGGTATTTGCATCAATACTTTTTTGTTGGATTCTGATCCAATAATCCAGTTCTCCCACTTTATCCGCTTGTTCCTGACTTAGTTTGAATTTGAAGATCAATATGGGCTTTTCACAAAAACCGAACAGTTCTTTTAATTCCTCCGGAGTTCTTACTGGTGCTGCATCTTGTGCTAATGCGTAAGTAGCAAAAAAACCAATGCATAGAAAAGTAATAGCAATTAATTTCTTCATGATTTTATATTTCTTAAGATGAAATTACAACAAGTTCGGTATTCCATAAATAATAACGGCGCCATTAAAAAAGGGCGCCGTTAAAGAATTTTATTAAGGATGGATTATTGACCTTGTGGAGGACGACCACCACCTGGACGTTGAGGCATTGCTTCAGTTACTTTTTTAGCCAGATCAGCACCAAGGGCTTTTTCTAACCTTTTGTTTCTAGCATCTGTCATAGTTTTCATAGCAGCCTGACGATCTTCAGGAGTCATATCTCTCATGTTAGCTGGCATACCAGATCTGTCCATCATAATGGCAACAACAGAATCTGTTTGAACTGGTGTTAAGCCTAATGGCTTAAGCTGTTCTTTCATAGCAGCAATACGTTCTTCAGGAGATCTTTGTTGACCACCACCTTGTGCCATAACTGTTGAAGTTGAGCAACAAAGCACAATCGTTAATAAAGTGAGTAATTTTTTCATAATTGTATTGTTTATTTTTTTTAGTATTTGAAAGTAAAACAATTCCACAATCAATTTTTGAAATTTTCGGTAGAGGGTTTATGTTAGTCGGCATGCAGGCTATTAACATTTCATTATAAGCATAAAAAACCCCGTTCTTCTAAAAGAACGGGGTTGCAAAACAATTATGGAACCTATTAACGTAAGAACAACATTTCACGGTATTTAGGTAATGTCCAAAGGTCATCATTTACCAAATGCTCCAGTTTGTCAACATGGTAACGGATATCATCGAAGAAAGCAGCTTTTACCTGACTTTCGTAAGCGATGGCTTTGGTACGGGTATCTTCGATATTGTTAACGATCTTTCTGGCTTCAACCATCTCGTGTACTTTGGTATGGATCACCTGGATATGGTCGCTCACCTGAGATAGAATGCTTAACTGACTGGCATAGGCAGATTCTGGTAAGCCGGCAGATTTGAGTCCGTTTACATTCTCCAGTAATTCATTCTGGTATTTGATAGCAGAAGGTAGAATATGGTTAATGGCCAGATCACCCATGATACGTCCTTCGATCTGAACCTTTTTGATATATTTTTCCAGTTCAATTTCGTGTCTGGCTTCCAGTTCGGTATGAGAATAAACACCGTTAGATTCAAACAGTTTTTTAGCTTTATCAGAGATCATTGCATCCAAAGCAACCGGTGTTGTTTTCAGGTTTGGTAAGCCGCGACGTTCTGCTTCCTGGTGCCATTCTTCAGAATAACCATCTCCTTCAAACAATACTTTCTTGCTTTCTACAATGTATTTCTGTATCACTTGCATGATGGCTATTTCTTTCTTGTCGCCTTTCTCTATCAGGGCATCAACATCTACTTTAAATTTCTTCAAAGTGTCTGCCATGATGGTATTCAAAACGGTCATGGAAATAGCACAGTTAGCAGAAGAACCTACTGCACGGAACTCAAATTTATTACCGGTAAATGCAAAAGGAGAAGTACGGTTTCTATCCGTATTATCCAACATCAGTTCCGGAATACTGCGATGCAGATCCAGTTTTAAAATGGCTTCATCCTGCTCGTCGAATTTGGTGTTTACCCTTGATTCAACATCGGATAAAACCTTTGACAAATATTGACCAACAAATACAGAGATGATAGCAGGAGGCGCTTCATTTGCACCCAGACGGTGGTCATTTGGTGCTGAGGCAATGGCTGCACGCATAATATCTGCATGGTCATGCACTGCTTTAATGATGTTCACAAAGAAAGTAAGGAACATCAGGTTGGTCTTAGGCGTTTTGCCCGGTGCTAACAGGTTTACACCTGTGTCCGTAGCCATACTCCAGTTATTATGCTTACCACTTCCGTTAATACCGGCAAATGGTTTTTCATGTAACAAAACCTTTAATTTATGACGTTTGGCCACACGTGTCATCACATCCATCAACAAAGTATTGTGGTCAACCGCAATATTCACTTCTTCAAAAATTGGTGCACACTCAAACTGAGATGGGGCCACTTCATTGTGCCTGGTGCGTAAAGGAATACCAAGTTTGTAAGCTTCTTGCTCATAATCGCGCATGAATGCGTAAACCCTTTCCGGAATGGAACCAAAATAGTGGTCTTCCAGTTGCTGACCCTTTGCAGGAGCGGCACCAAAAACGGTACGGTCGCACTGTACAAGGTCGGGACGGGCATTGGCTAATGCTTCATCAATAACAAAATATTCCTGCTCCCATCCTAGGGTAGCGGTTACTTTGGTTACGTTTTTATCAAAATAATTACAAACATCAACGGCAGATTTATTTAAAGCTTCCAAAGCTTTTAATAAGGGAGCTTTATAGTCGAGTGATTCGCCTGTATAAGAAACAAAAATGGTAGGGATACAAAGTGTTTTACCCTTGCCAATTTCTATAATGAAAGCAGGAGAAGAAGGGTCCCAAGCTGTATAACCACGAGCTTCAAAAGTTGCACGTAAGCCGCCACTTGGAAAAGAAGAAGCATCAGGTTCCTGTTGGATCAAGGCCGCTCCGTCAAATTCTTCAATAGCGGTGCCATCGCCTTTAAGGGTAAAAAAGGAGTCATGTTTTTCAGCAGTAGTTCCAGTTAAAGGTTGAAACCAGTGTGTATAGTGGGTAACACCTTTGGCTTCGGCCCAAGCACGAATGCCGTTGGCGATCTGGTTGGCTACCATGCGGTCGATTTTTTTTCCGCCTTTTATACTGGTATTTAAACTTTTGTACGCTTCATCACTTAAAAATTCACGGGCTGTTTTAATAGTAAAAACGTTTTCATTAAAAATGCCGGTAATTTTTGTGCTGTCCGGAACAGGAACGCCTGTTGCTTCATTGGTGATATTACCAATTGCTGTAAATCGTAATGACATAATGTAAGTTTTTAACGGAAAAAAATCAAATGCGTTCGAAATTACACAATAAATCATCAAAAATGTAGTTGTCTCATTTTTTTTCTTGAAAAAATGCTTAAAATGTGGAAAAATCTATACATAGAATTTTATTGAATATTATTTTATTTTAATTTGATTATTTTTTTTATTTGCTGTAACTATTTAAAACCATCATCGTTTTACCTCAAACAATTACAAATGAAAAAGATAGTATTCGCATTGGCCTTATTGGCTGTATCACCCTCCTTTGCGCAATGGCCCTGGGAAAAAGTTGAAGGCAACGGAAATGTTAAGAAAGAAACCAGGGATGCCGGTTCTTTTACTGCCGTTAATTCTTCCGGATCCTGGGATGTAATGATAGCTTATGGTACAGATCAGTCCATTCAGCTCGAAGCTGATGAAAACCTTCTGCCATATATAGAAACAAAGGTGGAAAATGGAACGCTGCAGATAAAATCAAAGAAGAATGCTAATCTGCGCCACAAAAATAAAATAACCATTTATGTAACCTTATCCCGTTTAACCGGTATCGGCTTATCCGGAAGTGGTGATATTATAGGTAATGGTAAGTTTACCAATGACGGTTCTACCACATTCAGGTTATCCGGATCCGGTAATATTAAAATGTCGGTTCACAAATTGAAAGATGTAGAAGTAAGTATTTCCGGAAGTGGGAATATTCATTTAAGCGGAAATGCGGAAATGGTGAATGCCAAAATAAGTGGCAGTGGGAATGCGGATTGTGCTAACCTTGTTTCAAATGACGCTACTGCCAGTGTTAGTGGTAGTGGCAATATCAAGGTTCAGGTAAACAAGCGTTTAGACGCAAGTATTTCCGGAAGTGGCAATGTATATTATAACGGATCTGCTACTGATGTTCAGAAACGTGTGGCTGGCAGCGGTAGGGTAGTTAAATCATAAAATTCTATTAATAATATGTGGAAGTCATCCTTTTAAAGGGTGACTTCTTTGTTTATATACAAGTTCTGTAAAACTTCCTCTTGCCTCTTAAGCCTACTTTCTTAACTTCGCCGCATCATGGAAATCACCGTAACTACCGCAGAAAAACTCCGTTTAACGGCAGATGAATTTGAGTTAATCAAACAAAAACTGGGACGTGTACCCAACTTCACAGAGCTATGTGCTTTTAGTGGGATGTGGAGCGAACATTGCAGTTATAAAAACTCCATCAAGTGGTTGAAAACACTTCCGCGCGATGGCGGTAGAATGCTGGTGGCCGCTGGAGAAGAGAATGCCGGGTTGATGGATATGGGCAATGGCTTTGGCGTTGTATTTAAAATAGAAAGCCATAACCACCCCAGCGCTATTGAACCTTTTCAAGGTGCTGCTACAGGCGTTGGTGGTATTCAACGTGATATTTTTACGATGGGAGCCAGACCGATCGCTTCCTTAAATAGTTTAAGATTTGGGAATCTGCAGGATAAAAAAACACAACGTTTATTAAGTGGTGTAGTGCATGGCATTGGCCATTATGGCAACTGCTTTGGTGTTCCAACAGTTGGAGGAGAAGTGTATTTTGAAGACTGTTACCATACCAACCCACTGGTTAATGCGATGAGTGTTGGTATCATGCAATCCAATAAAATGGTAAGTGCCACTGCAGCGGGTACAGGTAATCCTGTTTTCTTTGTCGGTAGTGCCACCGGAAAAGATGGTATTGGCGGCGCATCATTTGCATCAGCAGATATTACTGCAGATAGTACAGAAGAATTACCCGCTGTTCAGGTAGGCGATCCTTTTCAAGAGAAAAAATTATTAGAAGCCTGTCTGGAAGTAATTGATACCAATGCCGTGATCGGTATGCAGGATATGGGTGCAGCCGGTATCATTTGTTCTACCGCAGAAATGAGTGCGAAAGGTGGCGTAGGTATGCGTATTGATTTAGACAAAGTGCCTACCCGTCAAAAAAATATGAAAGCCTGGGAATTGTTGTTAAGTGAAAGCCAGGAAAGAATGTTGGTTGTAGTTGAAAGAGGGAAAGAAGAAGCCGTTTTAAAAGTATTTGAAAAATGGGACCTGAGTTGCAGCGAAATTGGACAGGTTACAGATGATGGCTTACTCAAATTTTACATGCACGGAGAATTGGAAGCAGAAATTCCTGCGTATGAACTCGTATTAGGCGGAGGTGCCCCTCAATACACGCGCGAATACAAAGAGCCGGCTTATTTTGAAAAGATCAATGCATTTGATATCAATACTGTTGCAGATGTAACAGACCTGAAAGCTACTGCAGAACAATTGGTACAGATTCCAAATATTGCTTCCAAAAGATGGGTATTTACGCAATACGATAGTATGGTAGGTGCTGCCAATGCCTCTACCAATGCACCAAGTGATGCATGCGTTGTGCTTGCAAAAGGAACTGGTAAGGCACTTGCCATTACAGTTGACTGTAACAGTAAATATGTATATGCCAACCCCTATACCGGCGGAATGATAGCCGTTGCAGAAGCTGCCAGAAATATTGTTTGTACAGGTGGAGAACCCATTGGTGTTACCAACTGTTTAAATTTTGGTAACCCCTACGATCCCGAAGTTTATTACCAGTTTGTAAAAGCGGTAACGGGTATGGGTGATGCCTGTAGAAAATTCAATACGCCTGTAACCGGTGGTAATGTGAGTTTTTATAACCAAAACCCCGATGGTCCTGTTTATCCAACCCCAACTATTGGGATGGTGGGTATCCTGGATGATTTTGAAAACAGAATGACCCTCGGCTTTAAAAATGCAGGTGATGTGATACTCCTGCTAGGAAAGCAACAAAATGATATTGCATCCTCCGAATACTTACACAAATTAAAACATGTTGCCTTTTCGCCGGCCCCTTATTTTAACCTGGAAGAAGAATGGGATCTGCAGCAATTTGTAGCAACTATCATCAAAGATAAATTGGTTCTTGGCGCACATGATATCAGTGAAGGTGGATTAGCCATAACATTGATGGAATGTGGGTTCCCAGCCAATAAAGGATTTGAAGTGTCTGCAAAATATGCAATCAGAAATGATGCATACTGGTTTGGTGAAGCACAGGGAAGGGTAGTAGTTTCCTGTACGAGTGAGCAGGCTAAATCCATCATTGCCAAAGCAAATGAATCAGGCATAGAAATTACGCAATTAGGGTTGGTTACAGATGGCAGTATGAATGTAAACGGAGTAGCTTGGGGTAATATCCAAGATTGGAAAAGCAAATATGATACGGCCATAGAGAAAGTGTTGCAAACAACAAACCTTTAAATTTTCATAGCAGTAAATATATTTCATGCAAAGTCCTTCCTACAGCCAGCATCCAGAAAAGCTTCCAAAGGATGGTCATATCATCTTAACAGGCGCTGCCGGATTTATTGGATCCTGCATGGCTGGATTTTTGAATGAGCAGGGCTTCAGGAATCTGATTTTGGTTGACGATTTTGGCGTAGAAGAAAAAAGAAAAAACTGGGAAAGCAAAGCATTTGTTCATGTTGTTGAAAGACAATCCTTATTTGAATGGCTCGAAATCCATCAGCCAACCATAAGTTTGGTAATTCACCTTGGTGCGAGAACAGATACCACCGAATTTGATTATTCGGTACATGAAACCTTGAACCTGCAGTATTCTAAAGATATCTGGCAATATTGCACTGCCAATAAATTACCACTGATCTACGCTTCTTCGGCTGCAACCTATGGTGCCGGTGAGTTTGGTTATGATGATGATCATGCAGTTGTTGAAAAATTACAACCGCTCAATCCCTACGGTATCAGCAAAAATGAATTTGATAAATGGGCATTGGCATCAGCTGCAGATGGCAGCCAGCCAACATTTTGGGCAGGACTTAAGTTTTTTAATGTTTACGGTCCCAATGAATACCATAAAGGAAGAATGGCCAGTGTGATCTGGCACGCTTTTCTTCAAATTCAGAAAGAAGGGTCTGTAAAATTATTCAGGAGCCATCGGGAAGGATTTAAGGATGGCGAACAACTTCGCGATTTTGTTTATGTGAAAGATGTTATCCATGTGATTGGCTGGTTAATGCAAGAGATGCTTGCAGGCAAATGGGTGTTAGCAAATAATGGTCTCTTCAATTTAGGAACGGGTACTGCACGTAGTTTTAATGACCTGGTGAAAGCAACTTTTGCAGGTATGGATCTGCCTGCTTCCATCGTTTATATAGATATGCCGGAAGATATTAGGGATAAATACCAGTATTTTACCGAAGCCAATATGAACAAATTGAGAAATGCCGGATACGCAGCACCATTCTATTCATTAGAGAATGGTATTGGTGAATATGTTCGAAATTATTTGAAAGAACGATCCTATTTATAGTTCCATTTTCTTTAGCAGCAGTTCAAAAAAAATGTATATGCATAAAAAAATCGCCATAATTGGTGGAGGAAATCTCGGTGCTTCAATGGCTGAAGGATTGATCAGTAGTGGTTTTGTTTTACCCGAAAACCTGATGGTCACCAAAAGAAACACGGCAACCTTACAATCCCTGGTGGATAAAGGAGTGCAGGTGAGTAGTGATAATACAAAAGCAGTTGTTTTTGCTGATTGGGTAATATTTGCCATTAAACCCTTTCAGATAAAGGATGTATTAGCCGAAATAAAACCAGTTTTGCTGGCAGACAAACATGTTTTAATTAGTGTGGTTACAGGCATTTGGATCAAAGACATTCAGGAGATCATCGGAAACGATTTTGCCATTGTTAGGGCCATGCCTAATACAGCTATTGCTATACAGCAAAGTATGACCTGTATCTGTGCGCACCAGGCAAATGACGCACAACTACAATACGTGGCTGATCTGTTTAACCAATTAGGCAGATCTGTTTTTATTGAAGAAAAATTAATGGATGCGGCTACGGTTTTGGGTGCCTGTGGAACTGCTTATGCGATGCGTTATATCAGGGCAAATATTCAGGGTGGTATTGAAATTGGTTTTAGTGCTGCTACAGCTTCACTTATTGCGGCACAAACAGTTAAAGGTGCGGCAGAATTATTATTACAAAAAAATACACATCCTGAGCAGGAAATAGATAAGGTTACTACGCCCAAAGGCTGTACCATCGCGGGTTTGAATGAAATGGAACACCAGGGATTCAGTTCATCCCTGATCAAAGGGATCATCACCAGCTACAAGAAAATTGTCAATGATATGTGATCATTGCAGTTTTCCTGTATCCAGGTTCAGGCGATATGTTAGTGCAAATGCTTTTTGGTAATCCTTTAAAAGTAAATAGTCTGATTCTGCAATGCGAATGGTTTCCAGCTGATCCTTATGGATTCTTTCTTCCTTTATATTTTTTAGAAAGTAAAAAATATAATCTGATTTGGATTTCAATAAGCGTATAAAAAATCCCCTTCCAACATTCAAATAGATTGAACTGCCGTCATAATAGCCCCACGACTCAATACTTGGGATATGAAGGCCTTCTTTAAAAGCACTTATTTGACAGGCATATAGCTGCGCCCTGTCGTAATTATTGTATTTAAAAATAAATTCCACACTATCCGAAACAGGCCGATTATTTAGAAAGTCATTGTAACTGGCATACAATCCCTTAGACGTTTTTTCAAAATGAGTGGCATTCCTGATAAGGTTATTGTAATAGTCGTTAAAGTCAATAGGTGATTGCCAATTTTGTTCTATTTCTCTGCTAGCATAATCTTGCGATTGAATGGCTATTTTTAATCTGTGATAAAGTGAATCTGTTAATTGCGCATATACTTCACCTTTACCATAAGGCTCAATCAAATTGCCCGAAATGATCTTCTGGGGATAATAGCCAATGTCTTTAGAACTATACAGATCAAATTGGTAATCGAGACTGGTTAATAATTCCGGGTTCGATGCCGAATAGATTTTATTTACTTGATTACTAAACCAAAATTTTCTGATAACAATCACCAATTGCCTGTTACTGTTGCTGTCTAATTGGATGTTCTTGTAAGCCAATGCTTCCTGCAACCAATTAACAACTGAATTATTTATTTGTAGTCCAATAATAGACAACCCCTTTTTTTGTACAGTATTTGAAACGGGAATGAATCCTACCTTATCTGTTGCATAACGGGCATCAATGATCTTGATAGCAGAAAATGGTAAGGCCCAGGGAGTAGTGTGACTTAAAGCAATTGGCGTAAAACTGAGGATGGGATAGTTATTAGAAAATGAAGGGTATATTCCTCCATAGGAAATTTTAGCGGGCAAGCCTGACAATTGTTTATTTAAGGATTCCGCATTTCGCTCCAAAGAATTTTTTTCAAAATTTCTCTGATCCCTTAATAGATCTTGTTTCTTTAATTGTTCTTGCTGGTTGTTCGCTTCACGCGGGTCGCTGCTAGCTACAACCCTTTGCTGTGCAGAAAGCATAACCATGTTTGCAATACCAACTAAAAACAAAACAAGTTTTGGCATAAAGAGATATTTCTATCTCAATATACCAAAACTCGTGCAAGTATGGTTTACATATGTGCTTTCAAAAATGCTATGGCTTTTGCATGTGCATCTTCTGTAGCTTCTTTGTTAAAGGAAGGATTGCTGGGGTTGGCAAAGCCATGACCTGCATCATATTTATATGCCGTAATTTTTTTGCCCGTTGTTTGCATATCGGCTTCAAATTTGGTAACCATTTCAGGTGAGGGGCTTCTGTCTTTATTGCCAAAGAATCCTATCACATCACAATTCAATGTTTTCAGTTTTTCGAGGTTGGTTTCGGGTCTGCCATAATACATCACGCAACCTGAAGCCTGTTTACCAGCCAGCAAGGTGGTTTGTAAGCTCCACATGCCACCAAAACACCAGCCAATGGTATAAATTTTAGCGTCAGATCCGGCATGCGCCAATGCTGCTTTAATAATGGTTTCTAATCTTTCTGTTTTGGCTGCCTGAACCAGTTTCATGGCACTGTCTGGTGTGGCCGCTACTTTTCCATCATACATATCAATTGCCAATACATTCACATTATCAAGTTCACGGGATAATGTTTCACTTTCTTTTTTAATATAATCGTTCAATCCCCACCATTCCTGGATAACAAAAACCCATTTATTAGACTTTTTAGCACTTTTGATTTCATATCCCATAGCTTCTGTACCATCTGCAGCCTTAAACTGTATGGTTTTGCCCTGGCCATTTTCCAACTTAAAATCATTGGGTTTTTCGTGCATCATGGCAAAAGAAACCGTTGCAGCTTCCTGTCTGAACTGTTCCATCACATCTGCTGAATAGCAGCTAACATAGCATTCCGGGGTAAGGATCTTGGGTTCCGGCGTTTTATCGCGATAGCTAAGAAATGCTGCAATTGAAAAAGCAGCAATAACTAAAAACAGGATTTTTTTCATTTATGGGTTTTTGGTATGAAAGATTTGCACTTCAAATTAACACTTTTGTCTAAAAAAATGTTTGTTTCTCCTTGGCGTTTTTTTTGTCAATTTATTTACAGTAGGTTTGTATGACCTCAAAGGATTTTCTCCTGCTATTTCCAGGTCATTATGGTATAAATTTTCGCCAAAGTGCAGTTTTCTGTGCTCATGGCATTTATTTTTTTAAAAGGTGTTAAAAAGTGCTGAATTTCCCTGATCTCAGGCCTTTCAGCAATAAATCAGCAACTGATTAACTAAACATACAATGGCCAAATTTATTTTTGTTACGGGGGGAGTTACCAGCAGCCTGGGTAAGGGTATTATTGCTGCTTCTCTTGCTAAGTTATTACAAGCAAGAGGTTTAAAGGTTACCATTCAGAAATTTGATCCCTATATCAATGTGGATCCGGGAACATTGAATCCTTATGAACATGGCGAATGTTATGTAACCGAAGATGGTGCAGAAACCGATCTTGACCTGGGTCACTATGAAAGGTTCCTGAATATATTTACAACACAGGCCAATAATGTTACTACCGGAAGAATTTACCAAACAGTTATCAATAAAGAAAGGGCAGGAGATTTTCTGGGAAAGACCGTTCAGGTTGTTCCTCACATAACGGATGAAATCAAAAGAAGAATGCTTTTATTGGGAGAAGATAACAAATACGATATTATCCTAACAGAGATTGGCGGAACAGTGGGCGACATAGAAAGCCTTCCTTTTATTGAAGCCGTGCGCCAGTTGCAATGGGAACTGCCAGAAGAAGACGTAATGGTGGTGCACCTAACATTAATCCCTTATTTGAAAGCAGCCAAAGAACTGAAAACCAAACCCACCCAGCATAGTGTTAAAATGCTGAGTGAAACCGGCGTACATCCTGATATCATTGTTTGCAGAACAGAAGAACCCCTTAACAACGAGATCAAGCGCAAGATCGCGCTATTCTGTAATGTTAAGCAGGAAGCAGTGATTGAAGCAATGGATGCTTCCACCATTTATGAAGTGCCCTTGCTGATGTTGCGCGAAAAGCTGGATCTGATCTGTCTAAAAAAACTGAAGATCCCACAATACGGAGAACCTGTTCTGGATAAGTGGAAAGGATTTCTAGATAAATTAAAATATCCCAGAAGCAAGGTAACAGTAGGACTTATAGGAAAATATATTGAACTGCAGGATGCATATAAATCTATCTTAGAAAGCTTTGTACATGCTGGTGCCATGAATGAAGTGAAAGTGCAGGTGGTGAATGTGCATAGTGAATTTATCACTCAGGAAAATGTTGCAGAAAAATTAGATGGTTTGGATGGATTGCTTGTAGCTCCAGGCTTTGGCCATCGTGGGATAGAAGGTAAGATAGTAGCCGTAAAATACGCCAGAGAAAAGGGATTACCATTTTTTGGAATTTGTTTGGGTATGCAAATGGCAGTGATTGAATTTGCAAGAAATGTACTGGGCTTAACCAATGCACATTCCACCGAAATGGATGAAAAAACTTCGGATGCTGTCATTAATATGATGGAAGAGCAGAAAAAAATAAAGATGATGGGTGGTACCATGCGTTTGGGATCCTATCCCTGCGAAATTACGGAGGGTAGTTTGGCGCATAAGATCTATGGCGAAACCAACATCAGTGAAAGGCATAGACATCGTTATGAATTTAATGATGCCTATTTAGAACAATTTGAGGCTAAGGGAATGGTAGCCAGTGGTAGAAACCCAGAAACCGGTTTGGTTGAAATCATTGAAATTCCGGCACATCCATTCTTTATTGGTGTACAATACCATCCTGAACTGAAAAGCACCGTAGAAAGTCCGGCGCCATTATTTGTAGGTTTTATTGAAGCCGCTAAAAAGTATAATGATAAAAAAGCTTTGGTAAAAACATCTTCTTTACAGGATGCTTTGATCTAAATTAGTTGCAAGGGTAATACTATCGCCGAATTTTGCTTGCAAATGTGTTCTAACTTTGCGGCTTTATTCGGCGATTAATTTTTATGTAAACTCAATCTCATTTTATGAAAAATACGTTTTTGATTTTTGCTGTTATCGCTTTGCTTTTTACTAATGAATTAGCAGCACAATCGTCGCAGGGTATCAAGTGGACGCCCGATGGAAATGCATATTATGCCGTTGAAAATGGTGAGATTGTTAAGTACCAACTGCCTTCACTTACTAAGGCTACGGTAATAAATAAGACTCAAATCACCCCAAAAGATGCGAAAGCTCCTTTACAGATCAGAAATTTTATTTTTTCTGAAGACAATAAAAAATTACTCATCTATACTAATTCGCAAACTGTTTGGAGATACGATACCCGCGGAGATTATTGGTTATTGAATTTGTCAGATAATAGCCTGAAACAAATGGGCAAATCCCTTCCGTCTGCTTCTATGATGTTTGCTAAGTTTTCGCCTGATGGTAAAAAGATCGCATTTGTTAGTAATTATAATTTGTACCTGGAAGATTTAACTACAAACAAAATTACCCCGCTTACAAAAGGAGGCAATCGAAAATTGATCAATGGTACTTTTGATTGGGCTTATGAAGAAGAGTTTTTTTGCAGAGACGGTTTTCGCTGGAGTGCAGATAGTAAGAAGATCGCTTATTGGCAGCTTAAAGTGGGTAATGTAAAGACTTACCTGATGCTGAATAATACAGATTCTTTGTATCCATTTACAGTTCCTGTAGAATACCCGGTTGCGGGCGAGCCCCCATCTTCATTTAAGATTGGGGTTGTGGATATTAATACTACCAAAACCAATTGGATGTCTATTGCATCTGATCCTGTTTTACAATCATACCTGCCCAGAATGGAATGGGCCGCCAATAATGAGCAGTTGATCGTACAAAGATTGAATAGAAAGCAAAATGAGTCTGATATTTTATTGTGTGATATAACATCAGGCAAAACTGATCTGATCTACCATGAATCAGATCCTGCATGGATAGATATTTTGCCTTTATGGGATACAGATTACCAGTATGGCGGATGGGATTGGCTGAATGGTGGCAAAGAATTTATCTGGGCAAGTGAAAAGGATGGCTGGCGTCATTTGTATCGCATGAGCAGGGATGGCAAGCAGGAAACCCTTATCACCAAAGGGAATTATGATGTTATGGAGATCTGCACCATTGATGAAAAAAGTGGGTTTGTCTATTTTTATGCTTCTCCGGATAATGCAACCCAGAAATATTTGTATCGTACAAAACTGGATGGTTCTATCAATGCAGAAAGACTGTCGCCCATGAACCAGCAGGGAACACATAGTTATAAAGTATCGCCTACCGGAACTTTTGCGCAACATTCTTTTTCTAATTATTATACACCTCCATCCAGAGAATGGGTTTCTTTGCCTGAACATAAAGCGATAGATGGCAATAAAGTTGCACAGGCTGTTGCCAAAGCAGATGCTTCCCAATCAAACATCAAATTCTTCAAGGTTAAAACTGAAGAAGGGGTTGAAATGGATGGTTGGATGGCCATGCCTAAAAATTTTGATGCAACAAAAAAATACCCCGTTGTGTTTTTTGTTTATACAGAACCATGGGGGCAGAATGCCGTTGATCGTTTTGGCACAGCCAACAATTTTCTTTACAAAGGAGATATGGCTAAGGATGGCTATATCTATATAACCCTTGATAATCGTGGAACTCCGGTGCCCAAGGGAAGGGAATGGCGTAAGTCTATTTACCGTAAAATAGGACTGGTGAATATCCGTGATCAGGCATTGGGTGCTAAGGAAATCATGAAATGGAATTATGTAGATACATCCAGAATTGCTGTTTGGGGATGGAGTGGTGGCGGATCAGCTACGCTTGGATTGATGTTTCAATATCCTGATATATATAAAACAGGTATTTCCATTGCTGCTGTTGGAAACCAGCTCAATTATGACAATATCTACCAGGAAAGGTATATGGGATTACCACAGGAAAACAGAGAAGATTTCATCAAAGGTTCTCCCAATACCTATGCTAAAAACCTGAAAGGTCACTTGTTATATATTCATGGAACAGGGGATGACAATGTGCATTTTAACAATGCAGAACAATTGATCAATGAACTGATTGCCCAGGGTAAACAGTTTCAGCTTATGACCTACCCCAACCGCACACATGGTATTTCTGAAGGTAAGGGCACTTCGGCGCATTTGTCGCAGTTGTACACAGATTATTTGAGAATGTATTGTCCGCCAGGTGCGAGATAAACTGCTAAATGAAAGGGATATTGCCGAAAAGTAATATCCCTTTTTTTATACATCAATTTTCCTGTTTTGTAAGAATATCCGATTTCATCTCATTCCATAATTCATCGTATTTGCCATTTGCTGATTCTTTCCAGGCTTTCATTTTAAGGTTCATTTTCTCTTTTCTATCAGGTGCAGACTCCTTCAAAAAATCTTTAATCATATTGGTGTCTTGCTCAAAAGCTGTTTGGTTATACAATTCCTGCAATGCCAGTTCACGTTCATGGTTTTTGCGTGTGAGTTCTTTTTCAATTTGCTCCCTCAATAATAATTTTTCATCGTAGGTTCCTTCAGGCAACATTGATTTGGTAATTACAGGCATCAATTCAATCAGTAAAAGTATCGCCACCAATAAATAATAGCGGAAAGCCACTGCTGTATTGGCTTGTACCAAGTGATTGAGTGCTTCAATTCTGGTGATGAACCCGTCATTCAGTAATGTTTCAAATGCTTTTTGCTCTTGTAAAATAGCAGCATCGATCTGTCCGATGGCACTATCTGTTTGCTTTAATTGCGGTAAGAGTTCGATCTGCTTCTGCACAAATGCAGCATCAAGTTTCAGGTATTCTCTTTGCTTTGCCTGCGCAATATCTTTTAAGCCAATTTTTTTACTGCCACCTGTTCCATCTGTTTCTCTAATAAAATCTTCTCTGGCAGCCGATACTTCTGCATTACTATTGTTCAACTGGGTTTGTATATCTTTTTTCTTTTCAACCAATAATAACCTTTGCGCATACCAAACAGAATCTTGTTTTTGTTTTTTATCTTTTTTTCTTTGTTCATTGTCTAAAGAAATTTGCACATGAATCTCTTTGTCGAATAAATACAATAACGCCGGTTGCGCCATAAATAACCCTATCACCAATGCTAATATGCCCCTAAATATCAGCGACAACCATCTGCTTTTGTTTTTTTTGCTAATGCCTTTGATCAAAGCCCTGTCGATGGTTAATATGATGCCACCCATAAATAGACCTAGCAAACATGCCACTAAAAAATTGCTGACAACCGTACTAAAAAAGTAGGTCCAGGCGAGGGTAGCAAAACTCCAGGTTCCCAAAACAGTCATACCAATAATGGCATACCTGTTCCTGTCGACCATGCAATCTTTCAATATTTCGGGTTCTGCGGTAGACAGCCACCATAAAAAGCGCGTCCATCCTGACGGGGTATAGGTTTCCCTTCGGGAAATGGCATGGGTATTATCCTGCATAACAATAGTTTAGAAGCCAATAAATGGGTAGAACTTTAAAATATAGGTTGGTTGAAGTGAGGAAACATAAAGAAACGATGAAAAACCGATAATCCCTGTCCAAAATGACATTTTAGAGGTATTTTAACGCCTATCCGTTTTCAGGCGTTAATCTTCGTTCCAAATACTACCTTTGACGCTCAATAAAAATGTTTATGAAGACGGACAAGAATACGGTCATAGGTTTTGTATTATTAGGACTTTTGTTTTTTCTATATTTCTGGTACAGCAATAAGCAGCAGAATGAACTACTGGTTATTAAGCAAAGGCAGGAAGATTCTTTGCGTTTGGTGAATGCTTCAAGGATCAAGCCGGTTGATATAGCTGCTGCCAGGATAGATTCATTAAAGAGGGATTCTGCATCCAGGCTTAGTTCAGCTGGTGATTTTACAACCGCTGCTATCGGCACAGAACAGTTGGTGACCATAGAAAATAAGGTGATGAAAGTGACCTTTACCAATAAAGGTGCACAGGTAAAAAAAGTAGAGTTAAAAAATTATACATCTGCAGTTAATGGAAAGCAGGTTGTATTATCAGAAAATAACCAATTAGGTTATAGCATCAATACTTCTGCCAATCAATCTTCAGCTTCCAATAATTTATTTTTTGTTGCAGCGGCTCCTGTTAAGCAGACAGATGGCTCACAGACCATAAAATTTACTTTGTCTGCTAATGGCGGACAGGGTATAGAACACCAATACACCCTTCGGGAAGATGCGTATATGCTGGATTGGAATCTGGTGATGACGGGTTCTGATAAATTATTAACCCAGGGCTTATTAAATGTGCAATGGAAGGCCGAAACCTTTCAGCAGGAAAAGACTGCTGCATACGAAAGGCAGATGTCGAATATCTGTTTTTCTGAAGGCAATGAATTTGATTATATCTCTTCTAAAACAGAAAGAAAATTTGAAAAGCCCATACAGTGGGTTAGTGTGGTGCAACAGTTTTTCAATAGCACATTAATTGCTAAAAACAGTTTTAATTCTGGTCAGGTAGTTTGGGAAAGAAAAACAGACAGCAGTAATGCTTTGGCTACAGCTGATGCCAGTTTGCAAATCAAATTACCAGCTGCTGCTTCTGCATCGGTTCCCTTTCAATTATATTTTGGGCCCAGTGATTTTAATATCCTGAAAAAGCAGGCACCGGAAATGGAGAAAATTGTGAACCTGGGTCGTGATATGTATTCCTTTGTTCGCCCAATTAACAAATACATTATCATGAATGTGTTTGATTTCTTTGCAGGATTTGTAAAGAATTTCGGATGGGTGGTTTTACTCTTAACCTTGTTTATTCGTCTGGTAACAGCTCCTTTAACTTATTCCAGCTATTTAAGTGGTGCTAAAATGAAGGTATTGAAGCCCGAACTGGATACCCTTAAAAAGAAATTTGGTGCAGATCAGCAGGGCTTTGCTATGGAACAGATGAAACTTTTCAGGGAAGCAGGTGTAAACCCTTTAGGAGGCTGTATTCCAGCTCTTTTGCAGATCCCGATATTCTTTGCCTTGTACAGTTTCTTTAACTCGCATATTGGATTAAGGGGACAAGAATTTTTATGGAGTAAGGATTTATCTTCTTACGACTCAATTGCACAACTACCTTTTTCTATACCACAGTTTGGTGATCATATCAGTCTTTTTACAATTACGGCTGTCATAACCAGTTTTCTGATTTCCATTTACAATATGAGCATGACACCAACGCAGGACAATCCTGCTTTAAAGTACATGCCTTATATTTTCCCTTTCATGTTATTATTCATTTTTAACAGTTTACCTTCTGCCCTTACCTGGTATTATACCGTATCCAATATTGTAACTTTAGGTTTACAATTTGTGATTCAGAATTATATCATTAACCATGATAAGATTCTTGCCAAAATTGATCTGAAACGTAAAACGCCTAAAACCAAAAGCAAATGGCAGGAACGTTATGATCAAATGATGGAAAGCCAGAAAAAACTACAGGATCTGAAGAATAAAACAAGCGGAAAAAAATAGTGTCTGCAATTATTGGCTAATTGCATTAACACGCATGTTTCATTTTATACATAAGCCAATAAATGAGTTGTTATGAAGCATATTTTAGTACTGTTTGCTTTTGTTTTATGGATGGGTACTTCCGCTACAGCACAGCGTGTGGTTGCAGATTGTACCCTTACATTTTCCATCAATGTTGATGATGGAACGGTAGATGCAGAAGTTGCAAAATCTCTGAAGGCCAGTACCATGTCTGTTTATATCAGGGGTAATGATAGCAGGTCGGACCTGATGAGTCCTACATTCAGCCAATCACTGATATATGATAAAACAACAGGAGCTGCCATTGTTTTGAGGGAGTTTGGCAACAATAAGTTCATGACAAAATTGGATGCTAAGGGTTGGGTTGCTTTGAATAAAAAGTATGAGGGCATGAACTTGCAACTCATCAACGAAACCAAAAGTATTCTGGGGTATGAATGTAAAAAGGCGGTGATCCAATTAAAGGATGGCAGCTCCTTCAGTTTATTTTATGCAACAGCCATCATACCATCTGTTCGGGAATTTGAGTACCAATTTAGAGAAGTACCTGGTTTGGTATTAGAATTTGAATCTGTAGATGAACAGCAGAAAAAAATAAGGTATACTGCATCCAAACTGAACTTAAGTCCTGTTCAGGCTTCCAGATTTGATATTCCTACAAAAGGGTACCGATTATTGAATTAATTCTGGGATGGAGAAGGCGTCTTGAATTTAGGCGCTTTAACTTTAAACTTATAGGGGTAAATATAAGTGGTGTTACCATTGTCGAAACGCATCATTGAATTCACTTCAGAACCCATAAAAGATTCTTTGGAAGACAATGTGCCTTTGTATTGAAGGCTTGATTTAAGAGAGGCAAAGGATAAACCTTTGTGCGAATAAGAACTTAAATTCTTGAGGGAATATTTACTGGTCTTATTCTTCTCATCAGCTATTCCAGTGAATGAAAAAGCAGCATAAGCTACCTGTATACCCATCGCTAGAAGGGCAACAATAGAGGCTTTTTTTATGGTTTGCTTAACATTCATTTGGATCAAAATTAGGTGTTTGTATTTAAATAGCCAATTTTCCTTTTATTAACTATACGTTAATAACTTAAAAAAGTTACCTGTGGGCAGAAAAAAAGTCAAATTTTCGTGCTAAATTGTATAAACCTAATAGCCCATGCGAGAAAATCCGTACCGCGAAGACCGCGAAGAGCTAAAAGAACTCCTTTTACAATACCATAACCTCAAAAACGGGCGATCCCATAGTTTTTTGGAGGAAGATGCTTTTGAGCGCATCATCGACCATTTTGATGAGAAAGATGACCTGCCCGAAGCTTTGGAAGCTTCTGAGATCGGTTTATCACAATTCCCATATTCCTCTCAGTTAATGATCAAAAAGGCTGACCTACTCCTGGCTAGTCGTAAATACAAAGAAGCCCTGGATGTGCTGGAAGTGGCCGAATTATATGATAGCAGTGATGTGAACTTATATATATTGAAAACAGATGCCTACCTGGCATTGGATCAGCAGGCCAGAGCTGTTGAATTGCTGGAAGCTGCACTGCTATTATTTGAAGGGGAGGAAAGGCTGGATCTATTATTTGAGCTGGCTGATGTGTATGATGACTATGAAGAGTTTGACAAAGTATTCGATTGTTTGAAATTAATTTTAGAAGAAGACCCTACCAATGAAGAGGCTTTGTATAAGATCTGTTTCTGGACTGATTTTACCGGAAGAAACGAAGAAAGTATCCGTCTGCACCAGCAAATAATTGAGGAATTTCCATTTAGTGAACTGGCATGGTTTAACCTGGCTGCGGCTTATCAGGGATTAAAACTGTATGAGAAATCAATAGACGCTTACCAATATGCGGTTGCGATAGACGAGAAATTTGATTATGCTTACCGTAATATGGGCGATGCTTATTTGCGTTTAAGAAAATACAAGGAAGCTATTGAAGTTCTGGAAAAAGTATTGGAATTAACAAGACCTGAAGATGTGATCTATGAAGCGATCGGTCATTGTTTCCATAGAATGGGCAATTTTGCACAGGCAAGGTTTCATTATAAAAAAGCTGTGCATTTGAATCCTGATGACAGCAAGCTGCATTATAAAATTGCGGTTACTTATATGCTGGAAGAGCAATGGCAGAGTGCTATCAAGCAATTAGAGAATGCCATGCGCATACATAGAACCATACCGGAATATAATTTGGCAATGGGTGAATGTAAAATGAATTTAGAGCAGTACAAAGATGCCATTCAATATTTTGGCATTGTGGTAAGGCATAAAACAAAGAATGTTGCCGGATGGGAAGCATTGATCCGTTGTTTGTTAAAAGCCGATATGCTGGAAGAAGCTTTGGAACAGTGTACTGCTGCTATGGAAGCTACAGACGGAAAGCCCATATTCCATTTTTATGCCAGTACCCTATATTTTGGATTGGGTAAATCAAAAGAGGCTTTGTTAAGACTGGAAATGGCCATGGAAAAAGCACCAAAATTGCTCAAGAAATTCATTGAAATGAATCCTTCCATTTTGCAGAATAACCAGGTAGTAGATATAGTAGCCAGGTATAAAAAAGGCAAAAAGATTTAAGATTTTTGTAGTCACCTGAAACTCAAGTGAATACAAGTGGACCGATTAACTTATTTTTGCCAGCGAAAAACAGATAAGATGAATTTTAACCTTACGCAAATACCCGCCAGAACAGTCAAACCCCGCAATTCAGGTTTAACCATGGTAATGGATAAAGGACTAAGTATTAATGAAGTACATAATTTCATGAGTGTTAGCGGTCCGCATACAGATATTGTAAAACTTGGTTTTGGAACTTCCTTTGTTACGCCCAATCTGCGCGAAAAAATTGAAGTGTACCAGTCGTATGATATGCCCATTTATTTTGGAGGTACTTTATTTGAAGCATTTTTAATACGTAACCTTTTTGATGAGTATATAGCAGTATGTAAGGATTACGGTATCAGTTATGTGGAAGTAAGTGATGGTTCTATCAGCATTCCTCATGCAGAAAAATGTGGTTATATAGAAAAATTAACCAAACATGCCACTGTATTGAGTGAAGTTGGAAGTAAGGATGCCGCACATATCATTCCACCCTATAAATGGATTGAGCTGATGCGTGCTGAATTAGAAGCAGGATCATCTTATGTGATAGCAGAAGCAAGAGAAGCAGGTAATGTAGGGATCTATCGGGGTAGTGGTGAAGTGAGAGAAGGTTTGGTGCAGGAAATTCTTACCCAGATACCTGCCGAAAAAATTATTTGGGAAGCGCCGCAAAAAGCACAGCAATTATATTTTCTGGAACTGATAGGTTGTAATGTTAATTTGGGCAATATTGCTCCTAATGAAGTGATTCCTTTAGAAGCTATGCGTATTGGATTGCGGGGCGATACCTTTGACCTTTACCTTGATAAAAAATAAGCCATGCGCCGTTATGGCCTGATAGGTTATCCTTTATCACATTCTTTCTCACAAAAGTATTTCACCGAAAAGTTTTCGGCACTGGGTATTAAGGATTGTGTGTACGAAAATTATTCATTGAAGGATATTAGTGAATTAACAAGTATTCTTCAATCGAGTAAGGATATCTGTGGTTTGAATATTACCATTCCACATAAAAGAAATATTCTGGATTTTGTTACTGAAGCAACTGAAATCGTGAAAGAAATAGGCGCCTGTAATTGCATTCATTTCAAAGATGGAAAAAGGATTGGTTATAATACAGACGTATATGGGTTTACAGAATCATTAAAACCTTTTCTAAAAAATAATCACCAGAACGCTCTGATACTGGGCACTGGCGGTGCTTCAGCTGCTGTGCAATACGCCTTAAAAAAAATGGGCATTGGCATACAATATGTTTCCAGAAATGCATCAGAATCCAGTATCAGTTATGAAATGTTGGATGAGCCATTGCTTTCTAAGTATTCTCTTATTATCAATACCACTCCTTTAGGTATGTATCCAAATGTTGCGGACTGTCCACCAATCCCTTATCAGTGGTTAAGCCCCCAACACCATCTTTTTGATTTGGTATATAACCCTTCCGAAACTACCTTTTTACGTTTGGGAAAAGAACAGGGTGCCAGCATACAAAATGGCGCGGACATGTTGGTATTGCAGGCTGAGGAAAGTTGGCGGATTTGGAATAGTTAAATTCCATCATTCCCGAGTTTGCGTATCACTTCTTCAGGTACAGGCACTTTTTTCTTTTGCTGATAATCATAACAGAGCATGCCTGTTTTTGCTTTGCCTGCAAGTATTTTCTCATTCCCTTTTGCTACTTCTAATTTGTATAACAAATCGAATCCCAGTTTATCAAATCCATCTGCTTTCACTGATATGATCAGTTCCTCGCCATAATTTAGTTCGCGTTTAAATTCTATGGCCGCATCTGCCATGATGAGTCCTACACCGGCTATAGAGAGTTCTTCATAACCATGATGCAACAAAAATGCTTGCCTGGCTTCTTGCAGAAATGCTAAGAATCGATCATTGCCTACATGCCCACCATAATTCAGGTCTGTGATGCGAATGATCATGGAAGTTGAAAAAGAAAAATGATCAGGTAATTCAATTTTCACTCGATTCATGCTAAATATTTATGTAGAAAATGGATCAATTGGGTAACTGCTTTTTGTCTATGACTGTATACATTTTTTTCTTCCATGGTCATTTCCGCAAAACTTTTATGGGCACCATCAGGTACAAAAATGGGATCATACCCAAAACCGCCTTTGCCTGAATTAGCACTTAGAATTTTTCCTTCACAGATGCCTTCAAAAAGATGTTCCTTGTTATCTATAATCAATGAGATTACTGTCCGAAACCTTGCATTGCGATTGGCTTTTCCGTCAAGCTTGTGTAAAACTTTGTCAATATTATCCTGAAAATTTCGGCCATCTCCGGCATAACGTGCACTTTTTACACCTGGTTCTCCATTGAGTGCATCTATTTCCAATCCGGTGTCTTCACTAAAACAGTTTTCACGGGTAAGTTGATGTATAGTGGAGGATTTTGTTGTTGCATTTTCTTTTAGCGTATCAAAGGGTTCAGGGATATCAATATCTATCCCTGCTTCTTTGAGTGTGATGATCTCAAATTGATTGCCAATTACGGAACGGATCTCTTCTACCTTATGTTGGTTGTTGGTTGCGAATATGAGTTTGATTGCCATTGCCAATAGGTTATTAGTTATTGCTTACAAGATCAGATACCAAACATTTTTTTCAAACTTAGCCAGAGTTTGCTTTTTTCTAATTTAGCATCCTGACTGTCTCCCTGCATGGTTTCCAAGGCAGGGGCTTGTAAAAAAGAGCAATTGTCATGTTTCTGAACCTGGTAATCCGGGATCATAAAAGGCAATAGTAACTTTTTTGCAGTGATACCAAATAGCAATACATGTTTGGGTAAAAGTTGCTCTTTCAAAAATTGATAACTAACAGGGTCATTTTGGAAATTAACAATAGCTACATCTCCTAAATTCAATTTACAGGCATTTAGAATGGATGACAGAAATTGTAATGATGCATCGGGCAGGTAAACTGCCTCTTTTTCGTTTACCAGGATGATTATTTTTTTATCGTTATTCCCCAAATACCATTGCCTTTCGGCAGTAGGAATCAGTTTTTTTTCGGGTTTTGCCTGTTTTTTTACCTCATCTTCCAAAATAACCAGGTTATTCCGATACAAATCGGCAATTAGGAAGTCCGGAAGCTGATTTTTTGGAGTAATCATAAGAATTTCAAATATTAACGATTGTTAGCTTTTGTTTTTTTTGTTTATTTGCGTCAAATATAAAACTATGGTAGCAGCAGCGGGCATAAACATTACAAAAGTTGAAACCAGTAAGTTGAATGGAATGACCCTCGAAAATCTTCCCTTTGGACGATTTTTCACTGACCATATGCTGGAAGCCGATTACGAGAACGGGGAATGGAAGAATATTGAGATCAAACCCTATCAACCACTTTTATTGGAGCCTTCAACGGCAGCCTTACATTATGGTCAAGCCATTTTTGAAGGTATCAAAGCTTACAGATCAGCCAATGGAAACGCAGCCATATTTCGTCCATACGATAATTTCAAAAGATTCAACCAATCTGCAGAAAGAATGTGCATGCCTGTTGTTCCGGAAGAAATATTTATGGAAGGTATGCGCTTGCTGATCGACTTGGATAAGAACTGGATTCCTTCCTTACCGGAACATTCCTTATATATCAGACCATTCATGTTTTCATCCGATGCCGTAATAGGGGTGAAGCCTTCTGAATCGTATAAATTCATGATCATTTTAAGTCCTACGGGTCCTTATTATGCGGCACCAATGAAGATCTATGTAGAAGAGAAATATACACGTGCAGCCCCCGGTGGTGTTGGTTTTGCAAAGAATGCAGGAAATTATGGTGCAAGTATGTATCCTACAGCGCTTGCCAGGAAACAGGGCTACGACCAGGTTTTATGGACAGATGCATTTGAACATAAATACCTGCAGGAAGTTGGTACCATGAATGTGTTTTTTGTTATTGGCAACCAGGTGATCACTCCTTCTTTAGAAGATGGTACCATACTAGCCGGTGTAACACGTGATAGTGCTATCACTGTATTAAAAGAAATGGGACTGGAACTGATAGAAAGAAAATTCAGCATAGATGAATTGATGGCTGCCCACCATGCTGGTGAATTGCGTGAAGTTTTTGGAACGGGTACTGCAGCCACCATCTCCATGATAAAAGAATTGCGGTACAAGGATGAATCCATGTATTTTGATACAGACAATTCTTTAGTTGCAAAGGAGCTAAAAACCAGGCTGAATGCGATTCGCGATGGGATTGCCTCTGATACACATGGTTGGATGTATTCTATCTAATGATAGGTATGTTGTTCCATTTTTACATTAGTATTTGATGATTTTTTTTGTGCCGGTTAATGGTCCGCATTGAATTTCCAGCAAATAGATCCCTTTGGTAAGATGGGCGATATTAAAAGTCGTTTGCCCCTCTTTTTGCATTCCCAATGAAATACTTTTTACAGTATCGCCCTGCATATTCAGCAATTTGATATGGGTATTACCGGTTTCTGCAGATTTGAAATTTATTTTTAGCTGGTCATAAGCAGGAACCGGATAAGCATATATAGCCAGCTTTGCATTATTTATTAAGGTATCAAAGGGTGGAGCTTTGCTGGCAATCTCAAACCTGTATTTCCCTTTACTCAAAGTATCGTTATTTGTGCTAAAAGAATAGCTGCTATCAGTTATCAAAGGAATCCATTGATTCAGGTATTTGTCGTGTAATTGTAAACTGTTTTGAGAGGGTAAATGAATAGCAGTCATATCTATTCTAAAACTTTGTTGTTTGTTTGTTTCGATCGATAAGTTAATGACAGATTGATTATTAATAGGCCTGGCATCAATGGAAAGAAGTTTGTTTTCTCTGCTTATACTGGAAAAATTAACCGCTTCATTTGGTAATTTTTCAGCATCATTTTTATCATAAAATATCCTTGCTGTATCTTTTGCGATCATGCAAATTCTATCCCAGAAAATACTATCTGTGTACAAACCCAATTCAATGTAATAAGCATCTTCAGGCTTTATGGGTAAAATGGTATCAGTCACCAATCCAGGCGATTTTGCATTTTCTGTGATGGTGATTAAATTATCAGTTTGTGCATATGCTTTTACAATAATGGCACCAAAAGCGGGTAAAATATATTTGCTTGAAAAGGGGATGGTCGTATAGCCACCGTTTAGGGCTTGCTTCGGATGCCAGATCCAAAAGTTTCTGCTAATAGATGAACCGATTGTTATGCGGGTAAGGTCTATTGGACAAGGATATGGATTACTGATGATATTATATCCGGCATATTGGTCTTTGATAATGGAGATATGCTGATCGCCCGTATTCACTTCTCCGGACATTGTTAAGGTTGTTGCTAAGGGCAGATAAGTGCCATTGGTTCCATCTCCTGGGGGTGTTCCGTCAAGCCCCTGTCCGGGTTTTCCACGCATCAAAATGCTGATGCCTTCCTGTTTTTTCCATGCATTTTCATCCTGCCCATTTGTATGGGTAAATGGAACCCAACCTGCACCAATGCCCGCAGAATCATTGCCTGTTATTGGATTTAATTTGAAAGCGGAAGGTTGGTTGGTTAATGTTTTTATGAATCCATTGGCGGGTCCGCCTTCACCGCTGATGTCAATATTTTTGGATAGTAAATTAAGTCCGATAGATTCTTTAAACGGATGTCCTATTAAATAAAAAACCCTTTTCCCTCCTGGTAATGTATGTTGCACATGAACTTTCCCATCGATAAAACTATTCGTTGCTGATGGACCAATGTAGGCATCTTCGTTTAGGTACAAAGAATCCTGGGTGAAGATGCCTCCATTCCATATTGCTAATTCCTGAGTAATGGTTAATGCATCTAAAATGCGGACTCCTTGTGCATTGGCCACTATCATTTTTCCTAGCTTCTTATGCTGAAAGCTATTGCCAGCAATACTTTGTTGCAGATCACCTGAAAATTGAATCGTTCCACTTGCTGCATTAATATTGCCGGATGCTTGGTGAATATTTCCAAATAGTAATAATTGACCAGTAATTTCTAATCCTTTATTATTTTGTATCAGAAGATCTCTACAATAAGCCGTATCTGAAATGGTGGGGGTATGGTTTCTGTTTTCATTGATCACCACATCCATTTCTTTGTCCGGAATCCTTTGGTTACACCAGTTTGCTGGGTTTTTCCAATCAGTATTCTTTTCGCCGTTCCATAAGCCATATTTTATCACAGTTATTTTAATGGGGGATGAATAATTTTCACAAGTGCCAGATAGGGTTTTTCTTCTAAACCAGGTATCAATGTTAACTGAGCCTGGTTCAAAAAATGATTCATCATTCTTACCATTTGCAGGAATAAAATGAAGTGAATCTGCCATCGACATTTCCCAGTTATACCTATACTGGTTATCACCTCCTGTAGGAAGGCTTCCAAGTAATTTTTTGGGTTTGTTTTGTATGCATACCAATTGTGGTATACTAACCATATTATTTTGTATGGAAGGAAGATGTTTGATCAATACTATTTTTTTTATTTGGTATGATTCATCAGTTGCTATAACAGTTATAGTGTCGGTGCCAAAAAAACTTTGCATTGCAGTATAATAAATGCTTGCAGGCATGGTACTGCCTGTTTGTGAAACACTTTCAAATTTGGTGATATCCAATTTTCCTTTTTTAGAATTGTTGTAAATTTCCCACTGAATTTTTTCACCTTTCTCTTCATTGTTTACCTTCAAATATTGGTTTATCAATATAGGGTTACTGTTTTCGCAAATATTGATTTGTTCAATTTTAGATTCGCTGAAAGCTGGACTGATACCGTCTATTTTGATATTTGATAGCAAGCCTTTTTCAGTAATAGCTGGATTCCATGGATTACCCGCAAGATCAGTAATTGGGTTTTTGCTGAGAATGGTGTTGCTGATATCTATACCTTTTTTTGCCAGATCGCCTGCTTCTATGATATAAGAAAAGGATGCTTCCTTTTTTTCATGAAAGTTTGTACAGTAAAGGGTTTTGATAGAGCCACCTATGGTTATTTTCAATTGTAGGGAGTCGTTTTTTTTGGAGGCATAAATATTCTCCGAAAATCTTAGTGTGCAGGTAAGTGTATCTCCCATTTTATACACAGGATCTGTAGGTATAGCAATCGATGTGATGTAGGGAGCCAAGCCATCAATGCTTGGTTTATTTTTGATGACATTGTTTTTTAGTTTTTCTGAAAAATTAAAACCTGCTGTATCCTGTAAAACTGCTTTGTTTAGATTGATCACTGAATCAATTCGGAAAGAATTATTTACGATATCACCTTTTTGAATGGTATAGTTGAATAGAAATTCTTTGGTGCCAGTTCCTTTTACATAAGCTGCTTGCTTCTCTTTTCCGTCGAACCATAGTTTTAGATAGGGGATACTTTTATTCAGGGAAACAATCCCTGGTTCATTGAAGATTAGATTGATTTTTAAGCTATCGCCTATTTTGTAGTTAGCTGTATCATTTATATTAACAGTTATGATGTTTGCAGTTATTGGGTTTACATAAATAGCAGGAATAAATTCAGTTGAAAAGTTAGTAAATGTCCATTCGTTACCTGCAAGATCTCTGATACAGTTATTAAAAGCTTTAGATAGATTTTGCAAAACGATTCCTTTCTTTTCTATGTCTGTTTCTTTAATGATATATCGAAACCTGCATTCATTGGATGAATCTGTTTTTAATGCAATAGCTTCTTTTATCTGATTTCCCATTTCAAACTGCCACCCAATAGAATCAGTTGGTGTAATCCATTTAATTTTTTCAGAAAATTTAATAACAAAATCCAAACTGTCGCCTGTTTGGTAAATCTTTTTTGCCGGAAATATTTTACCCGTTATTGTTGGTAATACCCCATCAACTTTGATCTCTTTGCTTGAAATTGAATTGAATTTTGTTTCTGCAGCATTACCTGCATCATCCATTATCTGCGCATTTACCAGCTGAATACTAGTTTCTATACTAACACCATTTGTGTCGAGGTCATTTGTTTCTATGATGTATTGAAAATAAAGATCTGTGGTTCCTGAACCGGAACTGTACAAACATTTTTTTTGTATTGAACCAATATTTACAGGAACATATGGCATACTATTCTGAAGTATCACTTTTACTTTTTCTTTAAATATTATTTTTAAACTAATAGTATCGCCTATTTTATATGTTTTGTTACCAGATAGAATCGTATTCAGGATAGTTGGCGGTACACCATCAATATAGATACTATCCAGCCTTCCCACATTATTCAAAGAAAATGGAACAGTATATTTATTGCCATCAGTAATATTACTTTTATTGGGCGTTATGAATTCATTGATTTCTATTCCATTGGTATTTATGTCGCCATTTTCAATAGTGTAAGTAAAGACCAGTTCATTAGATCCTGATCCAGTTTCATAGTAAGCTTTTCGGTTGCTAGCCCCAAGTTTCATATTGATATAAGGAATCCCTTTGGAAGTATCTACAAATACAGGTTCATTGTAGACAACTATTAACTGGATGCTTTCATTTGCAGCAAATATTTTTTGTAAAGGGGTCTTAACTTTTTGTACGAATGCTGTAACAGGATTTATTTTAATTCCTGATAATGCACCAGGGTTATTCAAATTGAGAATTGCAGTATTTCCTATTTCATCTTTGAGATCCAATCCATTGCTACTAAGCATTGCGGCAATCTTGATGCCATCTTTGTCAAAATCATCCTGTTCTATGATATACCTGAATAAAATGGCATTGCTACCATTGCCACTAACATAGCGAGCTTTTTTTATACTATTTCCTATGTATAAGTCAAAACTTGGAAGGCTGTCTGTTATGAGAAAATTTATTTTTTTAGAAAAGTTTACAACAAAATCAAGGATATTGGCTTGTCTGTAAGTGCCAGCTGCCGGCGTAATAATACTGCTAACAACCGGAAGCACAGCATCGACCAAAATATTTTTTGCGGTGTAAGGTGTAAAAGAAAGGGTTGCTGTATTACCGGCAAGGTCTGTGATCACAGTATTATTCAACGTAATAGCTGATGCAGCTTTTATGCCATCCTTATCGAGATCTCCTGGCTGAATAATATACCTACAAACAAGGCTATCATTATTGGCAGATGGTAATGCAATCGCTTGTTTTTGTTTCGTTCCTATTGTTAAATTATATAGAGGTAAACTATTGTATTTTATTTTTTCATTGAACAGAAAAATGAAATCGAGTGTGTCGCCACTTTTATAATTTTTTGGTGTAGGGGTTAGGTAAGATTTTATGTATGGCAGATTAGCGTCAATCGCATCATTTGTTTGGTCAATTGCTTTTTGGTAAAAAGCTAAATTTCCTGCACTATCGGATATTTGAATTTCTAAGGGAATATTGGCTGATGCGGTAATATCATTGCTACCATTCTGAATGATCAGTAAGCCATTATACAAGCTGTCATTTATTTTCTTAAAATTTTGAATGCTGCAGTTATTGATTTGGCCAAATACGATCTGTAAATATTCGGATTCAGGTAATACATGAATGCTAACATTGATACTGTCATTCACTTTCATCCTGTCATTTGTAATACCGATAGATTTTACAGTAGGAGGCGTCTTATCTATTTGAACATTATTTGCAACATTATAAATGATGTTTGTTAAAGCGGGCTGTAATCCGGAATTATTACTTAGTTGCAGGCTTATGATGCCACTACCTGTACCTGTATGAACGAATAATTCTGCCTGCTTTCCATTTTTAGTAATTCTTTTGATGGCCGCTCCTTCGATGCCAGCGCTTTGCAGTTCAAAATTTGCATTAGTTAAGCCATTTATTTCAGCAGAAGTTTGCAATGTAAATATTACGGTATCTTTTTTTGTTTTTGTGGCGGTGTTGGATGAGAAAGATACGATGCGGGCTAGTGTATAAAATGTAATGGTTTCTCCATAAGCTATGCCACCTTCATTTATTGCATAAGCCCTTACATAAACAATGGAACCCTCTGGTAAACTTGTAATTGTTTGTGTGTATGTGCTAAGACCGTTGCCCTGCATAGTTTTATTATCCTGTATGGTGGGCTGTGGTTTAACAGACCAGACAAATCCTTTTTCCATAATGGCAGAACCGCCACTTATGATCACTTCGCCGTTTATAGTGCAAGAATTTATGGTAACGGAAAATGCATTACCCGTAATTACTGTAGGAAGGGAAATAGGCGTTGTAAAACTAAGCGGTGTGCCTTCGGCAATTCCCTTTGCATTATTTGCTTTTGTTTTAAAATAATACCTGGTACCAGGTAATAGGTTTTGTATAAATCCGGACACATTTTTTAATCCGGCAGATACATCAATGGAATCTGGTTCTGCTTTTATTATAATGGGATGTGTGAAATTTTCTGAAGTATCATATTCAAATGTTGCTGCCGTTTTTGCAAAATGATCATGAACCTTTCCAAATAAAGTAGCAGATGTGCTTTGAATATTATGTACCGAATCAGTAAAAGCTTCCGGACTGGAACTTTCCTGAATTGCAGTAAGGGAAAAATCATCTATACTACATACATCATCATTGCCAGTTTCATCACTATCATCCCATCGGAGTAATAATTGTTCGCCGGGTTTCCAAATAAGTTGGTTAAGGGTATACGATATGGTTTGTTTGTTTTCGCTGAGGTTTCCATTAAGACTTCCGGCACCTGTTGTATTGATACTAGAACTAAAATTCAAGTTGCTGTCTGATTGTAAAGCAATTTGGTTGAGATCCGAGATCATGCCTGTTTTACATTTAAATTGCCAGGTATTTTTATTGCCTGAGCCACCTTTACGCCATTGTTCAACTTGAAAGCTGATGGAAATTTTATTGAGAATCATTTCCGTATGGTTGGTAAGTAGTAATCCAAAAGAATAGATACCACCTGAAGAAGCCAGGCTTCCTATCGATCTGTCCGTGCTTCCTGAATTGCCTAAGCTATAGATGCCATTGCCTGTTGAAGAGCCTGTACCAACATTAAAGCTTGCCGAAGTACCGGTACCTGAAACCATGAAAAGTTGCCAACCACCTAGATTATTCCCATTGATGGGTGTCTGACTAAAATTGATAGGACCTTTTCCATTTAAAATATAAGATCCGGAAGAAGGTAGTCCATCAAAGTTTTGACTATAAGTAGATCCTGCAATAGTATAATTGATAGGAGCCTGTGGATTTTGTGCTGACAGTTGCTGCCAGAAGAAGGTAAAAAGCCAAACAGCAAAAAGCATGTGCCTCATGGTACCGATTTTAAAAAATGATAAAATTTGGTATCAGAGGGGGTTACCCGCACAAATTAATTAACCTGGTATTTAGAATAATGTGGGTAAGTGAAATCAGGTGATAATACAGTGATTATTTGCGTGTTATACGCATTTGGAGGGGGTTTTCGGGCTACAATCCATTCGTTTTTGCGTAATTTGCGGCTGCTTTTTTGGATGAGTTGATATTTCTTTTGAAAACATTTTGGTTTTTCGTTTCCAGCCATTACCTTTGCCGTCCGAAATTTTAAACGGTTTAGAATGCCTACAATACAACAATTAGTAAGAAAGGGACGCGAAATTATCAGGGCTAAGAGTAAGTCCAGGGCCTTGGATTCCTGTCCTCAACGTCGTGGTGTATGTACACGTGTATATACAACTACGCCTAAAAAGCCTAACTCAGCTCTTCGTAAAGTAGCGAAAGTGCGTTTAACCAATAAGATTGAGGTGATTGCCTATATTCCGGGTGAGGGTCACAATCTACAGGAGCACTCCATTGTACTGATCCGTGGTGGTCGTGTAAAGGATTTGCCAGGAGTACGTTACCATATTGTACGTGGAAGTCTGGATACTGCCGGTGTGAAAGACCGTAAAAAGAGCCGTTCTAAATACGGTACTAAGAAAGAAAAGGCAAAGAAATAATCTGAATAACAATCATTTAATTCGCAAATAACATGCGTAAAGCACAAGCCAAAAAATTACCTCTAGCTCCTGATGGACGTTTCAACGATAAACTGGTAACCCGTTTTATCAATAACCTGATGTGGCAGGGTAAGAAAAGTACCGCTATCAATATTTTCTACGATGCGGTAGATAAAGTTTCCAAAACTTCTGGTGAAGATGGATATGAGATGTGGAAAAAAGCAATTGCCAATGTAACGCCTTCTGTTGAAGTTCGTAGTCGTAGAATTGGTGGTGCAACTTTTCAAATCCCAGCTGAAGTTCGTGCCGACAGAAAAATTTCTTTGAGCATGAAATGGTTGATCCGTTACAGTCGCGAAAGAAATGGTCGTACCATGGCCGATAAATTAGCCAATGAGATCATGGCGGCTGCAAAAGGGGAAGGTGCTGCTTTCAAAAAGAAGGAAGATACCCACCGTATGGCAGAAGCAAACAAAGCTTTCTCCCACTTTAAAGTTTAAAATTTCCTTAAAATATTTTTCTAAAGCCCTGATTTTCAGGGCTTTATTTTTTTATGTCTATTAAGTTTTAAAAAAGCACACTAATATATATATGCTTGTCGTTTAGTTGTAGTACATTTGTAGTGTAATTACTACTAAGGGTTACAGAAGCACAGCCCGAAGTAATTAGTCAATCCAATCCAATATCCATGTTAAAGCTGGTTTTAAATCCAACTTATCTACGATTCAACAACGCTCTTGAGATGATTTCTCAAAATGCGTTTGTAAACAAATTCACCAGAATCGTTTCTCCTCTGCAAAGCCCTTTTACCACTGATCAATTTCCAAAGCTGCAAAATGGCTCAAAAAGGAATCCTGAACAGACGGTAACCGAAGAAAATCAAACAAGATTATTTAACCAAGGCTTTAGCATATAGTATGAAAACTTTACTCACCTCTTTTATCATTCTTAGTTCGCTCTTCCTTTTTACAGGATGTAGCAAAACTGCGGATGTACCTGAGACCAAAGAGGCTAGAGTAGCAAGGCTTTTAACAGGTGTGGGTAATCGCTACTGGCGTTTATCCAAAGTGTATTTGAACAATGCGCAGCAGACTTTAACTGACTCGCAGATGAAGTATACTAAAACTTACACAGCTGATCCTTCCAATGTTGATCCCAATAATTCCAAAACAGGCAGTTTTACCAATTCTGATGGATACATCGGTAAATGGAAAATTATCAGTGCGGGAGATCAGTTGTATGAAACTTTTACAAACAATCCTGCTGGTCCTGTAGCCAATTACTACATCATCAATGAGATTTCTGAAACATTACTTGACATAGAATATACTGCCAATATGCGGTCAGTTAGGGAGGTATATTTTGCCTATTAAGCAAATTACATACTTACTGATCACCCTGGTGATGGCATGTACTAGCGGCATGGCTCAGTCTGGCATGACTTATTCCATGACCCCTATTTCCTTTATCAGCAAGAATGGTACTGCGATTGGTGGTGAATCTGTTGTGGTAGACGGAAAGGGTAAATGTTTAAGTGTAAGTACGGGTTTACGTGCTTTGCAGGTGGTGGCCAATAATAAGGGTGCTTTTGCTGCATCTTGTGTAGAAGTTCCACCGGTAGCAACGGTTTTAATGGAATTGACGTCTATCAAAGTGTTTCCTAACCCAACCCATAATACCAGTATTTTAAAGTGTGAAGGTCAGTTTGATGTAAATTTATCATGTCAGGTTAGGGTTATAGGTATGGATGGCAGAATGATGATGGCGCAAATGGTGAGTATGAAGGATGTAAAAGCAGGTTATGTGATCAATGCGGCCGCTTATCCTGCTGGAACCTATGTAGTTAGCGTAGACTTTATGAATCAACATTATACGCTTAAACTGATTAAATTATAATATCCGGAAAGCGGATAAGGTAGATATGGTATCTTTGTAGTATGAATACTAGTGTTTTATAGGATACTATCTATTTACCAAAAAGATTTGTTTTGTTCAATTTGTGGTAGTAAAAATGGTTCAGATATCCTATGAAAAACTATTTTACATACCATGGTCCTTTAAAAAACAGATTACAGATAACAGTGTCCTATGAAAAACTACTGAGCTGTAATAGAAATGCAAAAATGACGTTATTAGTAAAATCAATGCTATGAAATTCAATTCTTTAAAGAAGCTGCTGGTTCTGCCCTTGCTTTTTCTTGCGGGAACTGTTATAGCACAACCTCCTCCCGGCATACCTATTACTGCTATTGCCAAAGACCCATTGGGTAATCCGGCAAAGAACAGATCTGTTTACGTTAAAGATATTATTTACCAAACCGCTGCTGTAGGTGGAACCAAGGTTTGGGAAGAAACGCATGTAGCAACCACGAATGAAGACGGTATTTATACAATCATCATTGGTAAAGGGGTAAAACTTACAAGTATTCCTATTAATGATATTGCAGGGATTGACTGGGGTGCAGGTCCCTTTTTTCTAAATTTAAAAGTAGCAGTAGCGCCTTCTATACCGGCAACCTGGTGGGTAGCCAATGACAATTACTTGGATATGGGAACCAATCAGATGATGAGTGTGCCTTATGCCATGTTTGCGGGTAATGCGAGTGTAACAAATGTAACAACGAGTTTACCCCCGGGCTTACCCAATCAGTTTTTGGTAACCGATAGTGCTGGTAATGTAATGTGGGCAGATCCGCAGGCGGCCAGTGTTAACGTAACACAGATTTCAAATAATATTTTGCAATTGGCCCCTAATATTACTGCAACTGGTCAGAATGCGGTGATAGCTCCTAATACAACTACAAGAGTTATCATGGATATTCCGGGCGCAGAATTAGGTGATCCAGTATTGGTTACGGCATTGGGTGACTATGTAAATTTTAATGTATACAATGCCTGGGTGATTGCTAAGGATAAGGTAGCTATACGGTTTTCTAATTTTCAGAAACGAGAGATACCGGTATTGGGAAATTTGTATAAGGTTGTAATTATAAAATAATCGGAACAAGAAAATATATTGGGTTTGAAAACGTTGTAAGATGAGGTACAATTTTTTCATCTTAAATTTTAAATTAACGAATTACACATAGTGATACTGTATAATATGAGAAAGCGCATTTTTAAGCACACCTTGCTTCTGGTAGGTGTGCTATTCTCGTTTATACAAGTGGCTCAGGCTCAGGACTTTGGAGATGATTTGGGAAGTCATAAGGCAGATACCACTTTAGATATGAATAACAGGCCTATCATTAATGCACAGGGCATAGTGATAGGTAATACAACATTTTTAAATAGCAGTGTGGCTTTTCAGATTGATGCTGCAAATAAGGCTATTTTGATACCAAGGGTTTTTGATACTGCTATTATTGATTTTCCTTCGCCGGGTATGATGGTTTTCTCAGAGTTTGATAAAAAATTCTGGTTCAGACAAGAATTTGCATGGGTCACTTTTGGAACATTTAATAATGGAGTTACTACGCTTAACGGACAAACTGGTGCTATAAATATTCAGGGCGATAATGTGGGTATTACCATGACGGCAGGTGTGGGTGCCAATAGTAATTCTTGGACTATAGCCGCCAATACTTCAGCTGCAATCTGGAATGCCAATAAACTTGCTGGCAGAATCATCTCAAATACAGTACCAACGAGTGGACAGGTTTTGCAATACAATACTTTAACGAGTTCATGGGAACCTGCCAGTATATCAACTCTTAATAACCTAGTCTTACCTACTGGGGCAGTTTCAGATTCAGTAGTCACCTACTTAAATGGTTCATTAAGAAAAATTGCCTCGAGCAGATTTATTTTTGTAACAGATACTGCCAGTATGTTGAGTAAGTATCTGCGTATCAATGATACTGCAGGTATGTTAAGTAGGTTTATACGCATTAATGACACTTCTGCCATGTTAACTAATTATGCCAGAAGAAATGAAGTAGTGCGCTATAATGATACTGCTGCGATGTTAAGTAATTATGTGCGGGCTGGCAATGTGCCGGCTTCTGGCGTTACCAGTGTTTCAGTAACTTCTGCTAATGGAATTTCAGGAACTGTTTTGAGTCCAACCTCCACACCTGCCATATCATTAACATTAGGAAATATTACACCTACTTCAATTGTAGCATCAGGAGGCATTACAGGTACAACTTTGGGAGGTACTATTACAACTGCCAATCAGCCAAATATTACTGCTATTGGTCAGCTTACTAATTTAACCGTAACAGGAACGATAGTAGGTGGTATATTTAGTGGTACGTTATCACCAGGAACTATTGCCAGCATAACTAACCTGAATAATTCAACTTTTACCAATTTAACGGTAACTGGTCAGTTAAATGCCAATACTATTTCCGGCACTTTATCTACTGCAGCGCAACCCAATATTACAACGCTGGGTACTTTAACTAATTTAACGGTTGCCAATAATATTTCTGCTGGTACCGTTAATGCAAGTGGAACAGTTTCTGCTGCTGCATTAAGTGGAACAATAACAACTGCCAATCAGCCAAATATTACGGCTATTGGTCCGCTTACAAACTTGTCTGTAACAGGAACAATTGAGGGAGGAATATTTTCTGGAACCCTTTCTCCTGGTACTTTGGCAAGCATTACGGGGTTGTCAACTTTTACAAATATTACGGTAACTGGTGTTGCAAATATGAATTCGATCAGTGGAACATTAACTACTGTTGCGCAACCGAATATTACTAGTGTAGGAACATTAGGTAATTTGACAGTAAGTGGAACAGCTGTAGTAGGCACTTTAAGTGCAACAGCTATCAATGGTACTTTAACTACAGCTGCGCAACCAAATATTACAAGTGTTGGGCAATTAAGTAATTTGAGTGTTAGTGGGACTGTAACCGCCGGAGCAATAAGTGCTGCAACTATCAATGGCACTATAGTAACTGCAGCGCAACCTAATATTACAAGTGTTGGACAGTTAAGTAATTTAAGTGTGAGTGGGACCATAGAAGGAGGGATTTTTAGTGGAACATTATCACCTGGAACAATTGCAGGGATTACGGGATTGTCAACTTTTACAAATATTACAGTAACAGGTGTTGCGAATATGAATGCTATCAGTGGTACATTAACCACTGCTGCACAGCCGAATATTACTAGTGTAGGTACATTAGGTAATTTGACAGTAAGTGGCACAGCAGTTGTTGGTACATTAAGTGCAACAACAATCAACGGCACAATAGCAACAGCAGCACAACCTAATATTACTTCATTAGGGCAGTTAACTAATTTGAGTGTTAGTGGCACAGCAACAGCAGGAACATTAAGTGCTACTGCAATCAATGGAACAATAAATACAGCAGCGCAACCAAATATTACAAGTGTAGGACAGTTGGGTAATTTATCTGTTGCAGGCACAGTGCAGGCAACAAGTTTATCTGGAACATTAACCACAGCAGCACAACCCAATATTACTAGTGTTGGTCAATTAAGTAATTTAAGTGTAAGTGGTACAATTGAAGGTGGCACTTTTAGTGGAACTCTTTCACCAGGAACGATTGCCGGAATAACAGGGTTATCTACTTTCACTAATATTACTGTTACAGGAATAGCGAATATGAATTCAATCAGTGGAACATTAACCACTGTAGCGCAGCCTAATATTACAAGTGTTGGTCAGTTAAGTAATTTAAGTGTAAGTGGAACAATTGAGGGAGGAACCTTCAGTGGTACCCTTGGTACAAGTGCATTGAATAGCATTACTAGTTTAGGTAATCTGTCATCATTAACTGTTACCGGCAATATTTCATCTGCTACTATTAGCAGTGTATTGACAACTGCATCACAGCCAAACATTACAAGTGTAGGAACCTTAGGTAACCTTACTGTAAGTGGAACAGCTAGCGTAGGAACGATAAGTGCAACTACTGCTAATATTACGAACCTAGCAGGTCTTGCTAATTTATCAGTAACGGGTACTGTTCAAGCGACAAGTTTATCAGGAACATTAACAACAGCATCACAACCTAATATTACCAGTGTAGGAACCTTAGGTAACCTTACTGTAAGTGGCACTGTTGCTGCGAATACGATAAGTGCAACTACTGCTAATATTACGAACCTTGCGGGTCTTGCTAACTTATCAGTAACAGGCACAGTGCAGGCAACAAGTTTATCAGGAACATTAACTACGGTAGCACAACCAAATATCACTAGTGTTGGTCAGTTGAGTAATTTAAGTGTGAGTGGAACTGTTGCATCTAATGTTATTAGTTCAACCACTGCAAACATTACAAACCTTGCTGGTCTTGCTAATCTATCAATAACAGGCACAGTAGATGCTGCGAACTTATCAGGAACATTAACTACGGTAGCACAACCTAATATCACCAGTGTAGGTCAGTTGAGTAATTTAAGTGTGAGTGGAACAGTTGCATCGAATGTGATCAGTTCAACTACTGCTAATATTACCAACCTTGCTGGCCTTGCTAATTTATCAGTAACTGGCACAGTACAGGCGACCAGTTTATCAGGAACCTTAACTACGGTAGCACAACCAAATATTACGAGTGTTGGACAGTTGAGTAATTTAAGTGTAGCCGGAACAGTTGCATCAAATATAATAAGTTCAACGACTGCAAATATTACAAACCTTGCGGGTCTTGCAAATTTATCAGTAACAGGTACAGTTGATGCAGCGAACTTATCAGGAACATTAACTACGGTAGCACAACCTAATATCACTAGTGTTGGTCAGTTGTCTAACTTAAGTGTGAGTGGCACTATCCAGGGAGGAACCTTTAGTGGATCATTGAGTAATGGAACACAGACAAGCATTACAGCCCTTGGACAATTAAGTAATTTATTAGTAACCGGAACAGTAGCTGCTGGCACAGTGAGTGCAACAACAGCAAACATTACTAATATAGCAGGCTTATCTAATTTATCATTAACAGGAACTTTAGATGCAGCAACTTTAAGTGCAACTACTGCTAATATCACGAACCTTGCGGGTCTTGCAAACTTATCAGTAACAGGAACAGTACAAGCGACAAGTTTATCAGGAACATTAACTACGGTAGCACAGCCTAATATTACCAGTGTTGGACAGTTGAGTAATTTAAGTGTGAGTGGAACAGTTGCATCAAATGTTATCAGTTCAACTACTGCGAATATCACGAACCTTGCGGGTCTTGCAAACTTATCAGTTACAGGAACAGTACAAGCAACAAGTTTATCAGGAACATTAACTACGGTAGCACAGCCTAATATTACCAGTGTTGGACAGTTGAGTAATTTAAGTGTAGCCGGAACTGTTGCATCAAATGTGATCAGTTCAACCACTGCGAATATCACGAACCTTGCAGGCTTAACTAATTTATCAGTAACAGGAACAGTTGATGCTGCGAACTTATCAGGAACATTAACTACAGCGGCACAACCAAGTATTACGAGTGTTGGTCAGTTAAGTAATTTAAGTGTAGCCGGAACAGTTGCATCAAATATAATAAGTTCAACCACTGCTAATATTACTAACCTTGCGGGTCTTGCAAACTTATCAGTTACAGGAACAGTACAAGCAACAAGTTTATCAGGAACATTAACTACGGTAGCACAACCTAATATTACCAGTGTAGGTCAGTTGAGTAATTTAAGTGTGAGTGGAACAGTTGCATCAAATGTAATTAGTTCAACCACTGCTAATATTACGAACCTTGCGGGTCTTGCAAATTTATCAGTAACAGGAACAGTTGATGCTGCTAATTTATCAGGAACATTAACTACGGTAGCACAACCTAACATTACCAGTGTTGGACAGTTAAGTAATTTATCCGTAACAGGTACAGTTGCATCAAATGTTATCAGTTCAACTACTGCGAATATCACGAACCTTGCGGGTCTTGCAAACTTATCAGTTACAGGAACAGTTGATGCTGCTAATTTATCAGGAACCTTAACTACAGTAGCACAACCTAATATTACCAGTGTAGGACAGTTAAGTAATTTATCCGTAACAGGTACAGTTGCATCAAATGTTATCAGTTCAACTACTGCGAATATCACGAACCTTGCGGGTCTTGCAAACTTATCAGTTACAGGAACAGTACAAGCGACAAGTTTATCAGGAACATTAACTACGGTAGCACAACCTAATATTACCAGTGTAGGTCAATTGAGTAATTTAAGTGTGAGTGGTGTAATCCAGGGAGGCACTTTTAGTGGATCATTGAGTAATGGAACACAGACAAGCATTACAGCACTTGGACAATTAAGTAATTTATCAGTAACTGGAACAGTAGCTGCTGGCACAGTGAGTACAACAACTGCGAACATTACTAATATAGCAGGCTTATCTAATTTATCATTAACAGGAACTTTAGATGCAGCAACTCTAAGTGCAACTGCTGCTAATATTACGAACCTTGCGGGTCTTGCAAACTTATCAGTTACAGGAAC
>CALRVT010000013.1:0-107261 GCA_943371675.1 Chitinophaga pinensis
CGAAAATGAGCACAATAAATATTATCCGGAACAAAATAATATACAGGATGTTTGCTGTTATTAAGAGACAATTACCTTTTGTTCAAGATTATTTACAAGCAGCATAAAATAAATTTGCTACTTCCTTAGTCTTAGAATACACAGAGAAAGGGAGTTTCACAGAGATATAACTAAAAGAGTCTTTCTTAGATGCCAAGGCGTTGGAATAGTTGCTGGTATTCAGTTGTGGGGGGATAATTTTTCTTTAAAATGAGGGCAGGAGCCATTGCTTTTTCAAATTCACTTAGCTGGAGATACATTAAACTTAAGGCATAATTCAACCCTGCATCTAATGGCGATAATTGTAACCCTTTGAGAAGTATCGATTCTGCCTTTGATCTATTTCCTTTCTGTTGTAAAAGGATTCCATAGTTATAATAAACTCTCGGATTGGGCGAATTCAATGCTACAGCTTTGGCAAAACAATTATCCGACTCAGCAAGCATATTTAATTCAAAATAAAGCAATGCCAGATTGTAATAGATGTTTTCATTTTTGGGATCGATCCGATTGGCTTCCAACAAAACCTTTAATGCATCCGAATTTCGGCCCATTGCATTATAGGATGCCGATAAATTGGTTCTTACATAATTGTAAGTACTGTCTTTCTTCAGCGCTCGCAAATAAAATTTTTCTGTATTGGTGTAATCTTTTTGTTTCAGGTAAAAATCACCCAGCATCACATTTCCAATAGCAAAGTCTGTCTGATAATACAGGTACTTTTCCAATTCTTGTTTGGCAGCTGTAAATGCAGGATAGAAATTAGAAGGAATTCTATCAGCAGGGATATTATTATACAATTCAGCAGCAGCAATCCTTACGGCCCTTACCTTGTCTGTTAAAAGAATGCCGGCTGTATTCATCCAGGTATTGGCATCCAAAGCATCCAGACTCTTCAAAGCGCGATAACGCATTTGCGCATCCTTACTATTCAATGCCTTTAAAAGTGCATTGGCACTGTTTTGCGTGGTATGATTGGCCAAATAATGCAAAGCCGTTGCCTGTATAATTTCCGGCGCACTTGTATCATTTAAAATCCTTAATAAATGTGGTTCTGCTTTTGCATCACGTTTGCTACCGGGAATCAGGTCTTCTGCAAAATGGTATTTTCTCTTAGATCCATAGTTTTTTACAATGGCATCTGCTGCCCATTTAGCAGATTTTCCATTATGACAATTATTACAGGCATTGGGTGTTCCGTATAAAACGGTTAAGTCGGGTCTGGGTACCCGAAAAGTATGGTCGTTGCGTAAATCATTACCCATATACAATTTGCCGGGCATATGACAGTTCTTGCATTCTGCACCTTCTGTGCCAGTTTGATGCATGGTATGTTTTACCTGATTATATTCCGGTGCATGGCATTGCATACACAAATTATTACCCGGGAAAATCGTTTTCCCAGTGTGCGGGTTATGACAATTACTACACTTAATACCGTGACGAAACATCTTACTTTCTGCAAAAGATGTATAGATATAATCTTCCTCATTTGCTTGCCCATCTGCATAGTAGTGTTCATCAGAAGGTATATCAGGAATGAGGTGATCCATTATTTCACCAGTCTGATGTCCGGGATTAAATGATTCGGCAGTGATGGAAGCTGCCCTTGCATGACAGGGAGCGCAGTTATTGATCTGTGCAATTTGACCAACACCCTTTTCCATCTTGATCATGGAGCCAGGTATTTTATTTCCTTTCTTATAATCACCATTAATATAGTCCAGATGCGACTTTCCAGCGCCGTGACAATTTTCACAGCTTACATTTATCTCATTATAGGTAGTATGATAGGTGTCGGTTTCAACATCATATTTTTTTTGCAGATTGGTGCTATGACAGGCAGCACACATGGTATTCCAGTTTTGCGCATTTCCGGTCCAGTGCATCCAATCATGTGGTGGAATTTTTTGATTGGGGTACTGATGAAACCATTTTTTGTTTTTACTATCCCAGCTAACCCTGGTGGCCTGCATTTTACCTGCGGGAAATTCTATCAGGTATTGTTGCAAAGGATAATAGCCGAAAGTATATTTTACTTCAAAATCTGTATAGTTTCCTTCCCCATCTTGTGTATTGATATAGAATTTGTTGTCTTTTTTAAAGAACCTGCTTTTAACACCATCTGCTTCAAAAGATTTGTCATTAAAATCGCCCAGTACAGAAGAATCGTTGGCTGGTAACATTGATCTTTGATGGTCAGATACCTGCCAATCGGCAAATTCTTTTGCATGACATTTCTGACAGGTTACGGAACCCACGAAAGAGGCACTGTCTGCTGTTATTACTTTGTTGTTGTTTTTAGGAGAACAATCTTGCAAGAGCAATGTGCCGGAAACTAAAAAGCAGCAAATAGCAATTATATATGTATTTTTTTTACTTAGCATTGATAGTTTCAATGGATGTTTGATTGAAAATAAAACCAATATACAAGTAAATTGCTTACCCATAAAAAAGATGCCCAACTTTAAGTCGGGCATCTTAATATTAGATTGTATTGATTTACAATTTTATTTTCCACTCATTCAACATCGGCCTGCCCAGTAAGGCATTTGCTTCTGCATCATTTTTAAATACTTCTTTCTTAGGATCCCATTGCAGCTTACGTTTCAGCTCATAGGCGATATTACCGATATTACATACTGAAGATGTACGGTGACCTACTTCCACATCGCAGATAGGCTTGTTACGGGTACGCATGGCATCGAGGAAATCTTTGTAATGATCTGTACTCTTGTACACATGTTTTTCCGTTTCACCAATTACTTTATCTTTCAGAGAAGCAGGTGTGGTTTCCAGTTTACCTCTGGCGATTTTAATTTCACCTTCGGTACCAAAGAAATGTACAGCGTTGTTCCACTCCCATTTTTCATGGGTCATGATAACGCCATTGGCATATTTATAAGTAAGGAAGGGATGTTCGCCCCCATCTGGGGCAGTTACTTCAATAGGTCCACTATTATCCATATCCAATGCCCACTGTGCAATGTCAAACATATGTGCTCCCCAATCGGTTACCATACCACCACCAAACTCTTTGTACAGGCGCCAGTTAGGGAATACATCTTTGCTTAAAGGTGGTGCTAGTTCAGGATTAAAATTTTGGGGGTCATTAGGTCCTAACCATTTCTCCCAATCCAAACCATCCGGAATGGGTTCTGCCGGCAGGTCATATTTTTTAGGAGGTGCTCCAATATTTACTTTGATATTTTTTATCTCGCCAATATATCCATTACGCACCAGTTCAACAGCCTGTCTGAATTCGTTCCAGGAACGTTGCATGCTGCCTGTTTGAAAAACCCTTTTATGTTTTCTGGTAGCATTGGCCATGGCCCTTCCTTCTTTAACAGTCAATGCCAATGGCTTTTCGCAATAGATATCCTTTCCTGCCTCTGCTGCTCTTACAGCCATAGCTGCATGCCAATGATCGGGAGTTGCAATCACAACAGCATCCACATCTTTTCTTGCCAGCAATTCCCTGAAATCGTTGTACACCGGAATTTCTGAGTAAGTACCCAGTGCTGCATTTTTTGTGTAAGTAGATTTAATGGCATCAATAGTCAATTGTGCTTTCGCCTTGTAAACTTCACTTATAGCGGTGATCCTTGTTTGACCTGTTCTGATAAAACTGGTGGCCAAACCTCTACCTTGTTTACCGGTTCCGATACAACCGAGGTTGATCATATCACTGGGTGCCGTGTATAAGATCCCGGATTTACTTTTGCCACCTATCACATAGCGTGGAAGAATCAGAAATCCTGTAAGGACTTTCGCGGTATTTCCCATAAAATCCCGTCGGGACAGGGAATTTGTTTTTTCATTTTTCATATAGGCTGCATTGAGGTTTAAAAGTTATTGATTTTTTTTGAAGGGTATTGTTTTAAGCATCATTTATTTTGAAAAAGAATAGGGTTTAGCTGCTTCACTGATGCCTCTTTGCTGGTTAGGCAAACTGCCCATATTCAGTTGAAAGGATCCTCCTTTTAAAATGTCCGTATGTTCGATATAATTTTTTTCATAAGCCTTCCCCTGCAAAATGGCAGATTGAATGTAAACGTTCTGCTTACTATTATTCATGGCATTGATGGTGAACTTTTTTCCATTAGCAAGGTTCAGTGTCATTTTTTTAAACAGGGGTGAGCCCATAACATATTGGTTAGTGCCCGGACAAACAGAATAAAATCCCATCGCACTAAACACATACCAGGCGCTGGTTTGGCCATTGTCTTCATCTCCGCAAAAGCCATCTGGTGTTGGTTTGTAGAGCTTATTCATAGCATCCCTAACATGCCATTGCGATTTCCACGGAGCCCCACAGTAATTGTAGATATAGATCATGTGCTGAATGGGCTGGTTGCCATGCGCATACTGTCCCATATTCATTACCTGCATTTCCGTCATCTCATGTATCACACCGCCTCTATATGCAGAGCCATCAAATAAAGGTGCCTGGTTATAAACACTATCCAGCATTTTTTCCATCTGCTTATCTCCGCCCATCAGTTTGGAAAGTCCTTTAAAATCCTGGAATACGCTCCAGCTATAATGCCAGGCATTACCTTCTACAAATTCTCCACCCCATTTTAAAGGATTGAATGTTGGATCAAAACGGCCATCCTTGTTTTTTCCGCGCATCAATTGGTGTTGGGGGTCGTATAAATTTTTATAATTCAGTAAACGGGCTGCGAATTTATCAACTACCTCTTTTGGTTTTTTCAATGCCAGGCTAACCTTATACAAACAGAAATCTGCATAAGCATATTCTAATGTTTTGGCGGCACTGCCACCATACATGTCTGCAGGCACATAGCCAAGGGTATTGTATTCTTTAACCCCTTCTCTGCCCAGGGTTCTGATGGGACCCAGATTTTCTGTGTTCTTCATCAATGCCTCGTACAAAACAGTTGTATCCATATTTCGGATCCCTTTCAGCAATGCATCGGAAACCACAGATGCAGAATTACTCCCTACCATGGTTGCCCTATGACCGGGACTAGCCCATTCCGGTAACCAACCACTTTCTTTATAAGTATTGGCAAGGCCTTGCATCATTTGACTTTCCATTTCCGGGTACATCAATGTTAGAAAAGGAAATAAGGAACGGAATGTATCCCAAAAGCCTGTGTCAGTAAAGAGGTAGCCATCTGCAATTTTGCCGTCTCCGTAAGGACTGTAATGCACCATTTTATTATTGGCATCAAACTCAAAGAATTTTCTGGGGAACTGAAGCATCCGATAAAGGCAGGAATAAAATGTACTTGTTTCTTCGGGTGTGCCGCCTTCTACTTTTATTTTGGATAATTCTTTTTGCCAGGCCTGTTTTGCTTTATCTTTTATTTGCGTAAAAGATTGAACACCCAGTTCGCGTTTCAGGTTAATTTCTGCCTGATCATAAGATATAAAAGAGGAAGCGATCTTTAAATGAACCTGCTCGCCATTTTTTGTTTTAAATCCTACCACGGCTTGTGCATGAAAACTACTGATCTCATTTTGTTGCGGAAAAATGATACTATCATTTACCGTATAGGTTAAAGCAAAAGGCTTATCGGAATATATAACAAAATAATTTTTAAAATTGGCTGGAACGCCACCCCTGTTCCTGGTTGTGTAGCCGATAATTTTATTTTCTTCGGGGATGATCTTTATATAAGAACCCCTGTCGAATGCATCTACTAATAAATAAGCACTATCCGTTTGGGGAAAGGTCATTTGAAAAATAGCGGCTCTTTCTGTTGGGGTAATTTCGGTGAGTACCTGATAGTCGGCCAAGTAAACATTGTAATAATAAGGCTTTGCAATTTCTGCCTTATGCGAAAACCAACTGGCTCTTTTTTCTTCATTAACACGCAACTTACCGGTCATGGGCATGATGGAGAACTGTCCGTAATCTCCCATCCACGGAGAGGGTTGGTGGGTTTGCTTGAATCCCCGGATCTTATCAGCCGCATAAGTGTATTGCCAGCCATTTCCATCCGGACCGGTTTGTGGTGTCCAGCAATTCATACCCCAGGGTAAAGTAATAGCCGGATAAGTATTGCCATTAGAGAAGCTTTGTTTGGAATCTGTTCCCATCAAAGGATTTACCCATTCTTCCGGTTCAAATTTTGCCTGACCAAAAACACAGATTTGTGCGGCAAAAAATATCATTATACAAATCCATTTTTTCATGAAAGAAATATTTTCAGGTACTGGTTTTCCTTACTGTATTTGCCAATGATGTTTTCCTGCTTTTACATGATCGAAAACTACAAAGCCATTCAGGGGCTTAACTGCTTGTTTTTTCCCATCCATCAATACCACCGATTTCGATGATGCAAAAGGCAAAATGATATTGGCAGAAACCGATCCGGGTATCGTCATTTCATAACTATCTTTCAAAGCTGTTCTTTCAAAATGCACTGTCACTTTACCTTTTAAAGTAGTAGTGGTTAAAGTTGCAAAACCCAGATTGCCTGGCCGTGGTTGGATCTGAATGGTATCGCCACCGGGTGAAACGGGCTCAACCCCCATTAGTTTTCTAACAATAATATTAGCAGGAGCCGCACCCCATGCATGGTTCAAGTCGAGATTGGGTTTGTATAATTTATCCCAGGCTTCCATTGTAATGGTAGATCCAAATCTGATCATATTGTACCACGACCTTTGGGTAGTGGCAGTCATAAGGGATAAAGCATACTCATCTTCCCCAGCATCATACAATGCATCCAATAAAAATTGGGCACCATAAACACTGCAAGCCATTTTCCTGGTTTTTATAAAACTGATCACTTTTGCACGATCCTGCTCTTGTACCAATCCAAAACAAAGTGCAAACATGTTAGCATGTAAAGAGCTGTGCAGAGTGGTATCACCATCTTTGATGAGTCCTGTTTTTTCATTTCTAAACACCTGCTGAAAAGATTGGTAGAGTTCATTCGCTCTCAACCGGTAGCTATTCGCATCTGCGTCTTTGTTAAGTACAAAGGCAATTTTTTGCATCAGTAAAAGTGTTCGGTAATAAAAGGCATTCACTACCGAATTATAATGGGTATAGACAAAGCCATCAGTTTCTCCTCCATATTCTTTTTCATTTCCGATAAAGTTTCCTTTCTGCGGCCAGTCAACATTATCTTTCAACCCATGTTTGCCATCAAAATCTTTCATCATGTGGATCGATTCCAGAAAATCGTCTTCCTGCTTTTTGGCAGTGGTACTGATCAAACCATTCTTTGCTGCTAAAGGGATCAGTATTTTTTTCTGTAATTCTGTATAATACATTTTTAAAAATGCATCATTGCCGGTATAGAGATAATCGTTCCATGCGAGGAGTACATTCTGTAAACTCCATTCAGTAGGCCAGGTAGGATGAAATAATAAAAAAGCCATAGAACGCCTTGCCATACTAAATTCTGCATCTACCGCATAATGCGATAACTGGTTGATCAATGCATCGGCTTCATAAGGCAAACGCTCTCTGTCGCCATCCACATAATAACCGGAGAAACTGGTTGCTTTGATAGAATATTTACACAAGTCCCAAACCTGGTTAAGTATTGTATCACTGGAATAAAAATGAGAAGCCTTGTCATCAAATGGATAGTAGATCATCTTACGCGTAACATTATTCCTTTCAATTGTACCCTTGAAATTTATAATTGACAGGTAACGAAAAGGAAAGACCTCCCCAATGGCATCTGGCATTAATATTGGATTTCTTGTATTGCGTTTTGCATTGGTTGGCCATGTAAGGCTGTATTGATGGGTACCTTTTTTTACCCATAAGCCCTGTTTGATATAACGGATATTTCCGCCATTGCGCAATATTGTTTGCGGAGATTCCAATGCTTCTGCGGCTTCTATCCAAATAGAATCAGTTACTAAACTGGTCAATGTAAATTGTAATTGAGCAAAAGCCGCTTTGCCAAAATCAAGAAAATAAGTACCATCCTCTTTACGCATAATTTTTTCAGCTAACTGAAGATCAGCATGTAAACTATGGTGAGAGAATAATTCGCTAGTGTCTGACTGAGAACTTTTAAAAGAACTGGTCTTTGAAAAAGAAGATGACTGGTCATTTTCATTCCAATACTGCAGTTTCCAGAAATAGATCTTACCTGCTTCCAGTTGTTTCCCGTTGTAGGTTAATTGGCTTTGCGACTGTATTATTTTTTTAGAATCCCATAGATCAGCCTTATTGGTTTCTAATAATTTTTTTGTGCTGGCAACAAGTATCCTACAAGCAGATTGTTTTTTACAAGCTGTATCCGTTTCCCAATAAAATACAGGATGGGTGGTGATTATTTTAGCATGGTCAAATTTTCCCACAGGATGCTTGATCTCTGCTATTTTCAATTTGGTATCGATCCCTGCAATAGTAGTAACATCTGTATGCAACAACAGATCGCATCTTAAACGGTATGGTGCAGGCAATAACTGTGCATTGCTATTTTCAAAACAGCAATTGATAAATAGCAGAAAAACGATGATTTTTTTACATATCATACAACAAATTGCCTGATTGATTAAATAAAACAATGCACAGCCTGCTTACCTATTATTTCAATTCCCTGATCTTAACACTTCTAAAAAATACATTGTCGCCATGTTGTTGAAACAGGATTGGACCTTTTTCTGCTAAACCAAATCCTTTGCTTTTCGCGTACTTGCTATGCGCCACAAGCACTTTATAGATTCCGCCACCACGTTCGTATTCAACAACTTTAAAACCATTAAGCCAATGTTCTACATGGTTATTAGGATATACAATGATCTTACCCTGATTCCATTCACCAATTTTTTTCTGGAAACGTGGGTCAACTTTTACAGAGGGAATTAAATCATACAAACTAGCCAATGTGCGATTACCTTCCACACCTGCTTTTGCATCAGGGTGCTTTTCATCATCCAATATTTGAAATTCAAGTCCAAGACCTGCTTTACCTCTAGGTGTTTCTGTTACAAAATATTTTACGCCAGAATTTGCGCCAGGAGTTAGTTTAAAATCAAATACAAATTCAAAAGCTTTGTATTGGTTTACAGAAACAAGGTCGCCCGTTCTGCCATTTCTACTGCTATCTAAAATATGTAAAGAGCCATCTGCTTCTACTACCCAACCCTTATCAGGCGCAGAAGTACCGCCTGCAGATCTCCATCCTGTTAAGTCCTTTCCGTTAAACAATAAATCAAAACCCTGTGCTTTTTCCTGAGGAGAAATGGTGTTAACTGTATAATTGGCAACAGGAGTGCTTAGATCCAATGGTCTTGGTTTCATAGCTGCACCCGTTTGGATACGTATATTGCGCCATTGAATAGAAGCACCGCCCTGTCTGTCTTTGATGGCATGTACTTGCAAAGCGATGAATCCTTTTAATGTTAGATCATCCACCATATAGGTAACGGGAATATCATTTACCCAGGTACGAATAACTGGTCCGATTGCTTCAATGCGATATTTATTCCACCCTGTTTTATTGAATGCTTTTTTGGCAGCAGGATTCATCTCTGTTTGATACATCCAACCACGGCGGGCTTCATCATAAACACCACCAGACCATGCCCTGTCTGAAGGATCTATTTCTACCTGGTATCCATGCACCCTGCCATTATTAAATTCAGGTAACGATAAACTTCTGATCTGTATACCTGAATTCATTTCACCTACTTTCAATTCTAGTTCAAGGATAAAATCACCATAGGTTTCATCGGTGGCAAGGAATGAATTGGGCGTATTGGAAACAGTAGTACCAATAATGGTCCCGTTCACTACTTCATATTTTGCCTGTCCATTTAATTGGTGCCACCCTTTGAGCGTTTTACCATCGAAAAGGTTTTTCCATCCTGTATTTTGTGAAAAGCCTGCTGTAGCAAGCAGCAATACAAAGAATGCTAAGTTGATTTTTTTCATGACTGCAGTTTTATTGATCATTTGTTGTTTGTATGAAAAATTTGCCCTTGTAAGTTATCAAACTCACGCTGACAAAAGTTGAATTCTTATTTCATGTTATTGATCCAATCTTTTACAAGGTTGAGTCCTTCTTTGTGTAACAAATTCCTCCCCAGTTCAGGCATCCTTTCTCCGGGTTCCTGTGTTTGCATGCGATACCAAAGAATAGATGCTTCTGCATCACCGGGTTTGATATCTACTTTTCTGCCACCCGAACCCTTTCCAGCTGCAACAGGGGGTTTGTTGATACCATAAACAATGGGCGTTTTCTCGCTTTCGTTTAAAAACAAACCAGAAGTTTGTGCGGGTCCTTCTCTTCTATGACAATGCGCGCAATTGATGGCCAGATAAGCACGTGCCCTAGCATCCAATGTACCTGTTAAGGGATCATTCCATACCGGTGTTTTGGGAATGGAAGTGATAGCCGGTACCTTATCCATCATGCCATGTGATTTCCAATAACTGAGTTGATTCTGGTTACCTGTTGTGTAAGCATAATTGCCATTGAGCTGCGCTGCTGATGGACCAATGGGCATAATTTTATCGTCTACATTATGACAACCCTTGCATTGGTTCTGATTGGGTATCACATAGCGCACCTGCTGCTTTATGCCTTCTTTATCAATGAATGTAACCTGTTTATCATCTCCTGCAATTTCCAGTTCAGCGTCCGACTGATCGTCTTTCCACAAATAAGTGATCGCTTTCCAGCCTTCGGGTTCATGCACCAGTAAACGCGTTTCAACGATGTTTCTGTTTTTTCCGGGAGCCCGGAAATCGGCCGAATAATAAAAATTTTTAACCAACAAAGTACCTTTCGGAAAATCGAGAACGGCATCAGTTTGATAGGTAACTTTTGCACCAGCAGGTAATTTTACAAATCGCAATTTTTCGGCATAATCAGAATATAGTGGCGTATTCAATTGATAAGGTACTACCCCTTTTGCAGGTTTGAGGGAGGAGATCTTTCCAACAAAAATGCCCCAGTCCGACAATTTTTGCGGATAGGTTTTAGCAGGTGGTCTCACAAAAGAAACAGCCACAACCAAACAAAACATAAGCATTGAAAACACACGAAGCTTCATACTAGTTATTGCATTTGAACAGCTCATCGGCCCTGCCCATATTTTTGAAATTATTTTCTGCATCCAGGTTCACGATACTCTGACCTTTATTATTGGTGATGTTAATACATTCACCTGCTAGCCAGTTACCATTGGCATCCAGCAGTTTCGGATTCTTGATACCGTCATAGATGATATGAGGTATATCCTGTCCATACTTACTGGCAATGATCATACCCAAAGGGTCTTTACTTACAGGCAGTCCGGGCTTGCGTTCAAATACATTATCATGTATAGAAATATTGGAAGGATAGGGATCGTACAGTTTATCCTTGATCTTTTTTAAAGTGGTATAATAACTGATGATACAGGCGCTAACACTTTGGTTATTGATCACCTGGTTGTTAAAAACTTCAATACCCTTGGTTGCCAAAATCATTAAACCTGTTCCTGTAGGAACTGAAGCTACAATATTACCAACAGGTGCAAAATTGGGGAAATTATTATCGTGAATTTTATTCCGGTAAACTTTGATATCCCCTCCTTTTTTCTGAATTAGATCCGGAAGATCAAAAACCAGGATACCACCTGTATTTTCTGTTGCTTCATTATCGTACACTTCCGCACGCAAGGAATTTTCGATTTCAATTCCGGCAACATTATGGTAGGCCCTGGAATTTTTAACAACGATATCCTGCGATTGGCCCACATAAATACCCGCATCAGAAGCACCAATGGCTTCACAATGATCGATGATGACTTTAGTACATTGTACCGGGTACAATCCGTAACCTCCGTTTTGCGGACCGGGTATGCCTGTCCATTCTGTTTTCACATCTTTAAATGTGATACCAATCACATGCAAGGTTTTGATCGCATCTCCTTTTGCATCCTGTACAGTAAATCCTTCTAATATGATATCTATACCATCACTTACCCTGATACCTTCTGCACCATCGGTCTGGTTTTTAAAACTGAGAATGGTTTTATCTATTCCCTTTCCTTTGATGGTGATGCGCTTTTTTCCTTCCAGAGAAAGGGTATTGGTAAATGTGAAGGTTCCCGCGGGAAGATCTATCACAGAGCCATCTTCCGCCAGGATCATTTGTGATTGTATCTTTTTCTGAACATCTTTTTGCGCCAAACTGATGAATGGCAAACTGATACAGAGGAAGAAGCCAAGATATTTTTTATGAAACAGATCTATTATACGCATGCAAGTTTTTTAAGAAATGTAAAGGGTATGTTTGAATGGTGTGAATCCTGTTATATAAACAGTTGGTGCATCCATTGCAGGTAAAGCACCTCGAACAACCAACCAATTGTGTTCGGCTTTTCCCGGGCCAAATTGAATACTATCTGCACCAACAGTATAAGATCCATTTTGTTTTTTCAGTTGAAAAACATCTTTCTTTTGTGGAACTGCATCTGTACCGCTCATCGTTCCACCCTTTCTAAAGATCAATTCCAAAGAAACAGGTACTTCATCTGTTCCTTTCATATCAATATCAATACTAATTCCGTTGGCTGATTCAGAAACGATGATATTGGTTTCTAAGTATTGTACTTCACTTTTCTTTCTGTTGGTTCTGGGCATTTTTTCCATATCCCCATCTGGTGCAATTTTATCTTTGGGATAGGGCTGGTAATAAGGTCCTTCCAGCTTTTTATTCAACACCCAGCTATTGCCAACCTTTTGAATTTTTTCTGATTGGAACTGTCCCTTCCCAAAAAAAGAACAGGAAATTCGGAGTGCCTGTAAAACAGCATTACCCTTATGAAAGGTAAGCCAGCCGGGGTTGTTAGAGAGTAAGGTGGTGTCCCATACCCCTCTTCTGATCCTTACAACACCTGAGTAAGGAAATGCTTTTACATAACTGGTAGGCAATGGTTTTTCAGCTGGTAATTCTTTCCACAAGTTTGGATCTTCTAAAAAATAATTCAGGTAGCCCAATAAGGAACGCGGACTGGTTTTTTCAATAGACCGGCATATGGCAGCCATCTCACCATCATTATCCATCAGTGCGAGGTAACGGCAGGGATAATAATAATTCTCCATGGTACCGATCTGGCCTTTGTCCTGGCGGTTACTAGCTTCGGTAACCACTTCACCATTCGGATGAATATAATATTGCATCATCCGGATATTTTTTCGCACGGCATCATACAATTCTGGCTTGTTCAAACCCTTAGCAGTTGTGATCAGTACACGATCGATCACACCGGAATATCCATAAGTACTTTTTTCTGTGTATTGTCCATCTGGATCAAGGTCAATATGTTCGCCCAGCCATTCATTAACCCTGTCAACATATTTTTGCTGGGGCCATAGTTCATGGAGTTTGGTGAGTGCCGCACATAGAACCCAGCGGTGGTTAGGGGTATGGATACCACCTACGGTTAAGGCTTCACCTGCCTGTTTTAAAAATTTTTCAAAAGAGATTAAAACGGCTTCCTGCCCTTTTGTATCTGATTGTTTCAATAGCTTGAAAGATTGTACCATTCGCTTAACCATAAAAGCGGTATCGGGCGTGGAATGGAAATTGGTACTGATCAGGTCTATCGTTCCATCACTATGTTGCATTTTCAGTAATGCAATCAATGCACTTTGTATATTTTTCAAAACTGCATCTGAACGATAGTAAGCAGATTCAGCACAGGAAATGGCAGCGCAGGCGTCATTGATAAAAGCACAGGTACTGTGTGGATTGGGTATCAGGGAATCATCCATATAGCCCCCAAAGTATTTTTTACCAGGATCTATAATTTGATGAGCAGCCATATTCTTCACGCTTTCGTCGTTCATCAAAATCAGGTTGACCAACCATTTTGGTTTTGATTCAGGAGTAGCATATTGAAAGGATTGCATCATAGATGATCCCAAAAATGGCAGGCCGCAGAGGGCTGTGGTACCAAGGCTTACAAATTTTCTTCTTTCCATGAATTCGCTTTTTTGTTTGAAAACCCGGCAATTATTTTCTGATGTTTTTGTATTGTTCATAAGCCATACCGAACATGATAAAAGTACCATAGCCAAAACCGGTTCCTTCGGTGATCTTTCTAGTGAGGTAATAATTTTCATCACCAACACAGGTTCCACCAGAAACCTTTGCAGGTATCAGGTAAGCACCACCTGGTTTTTTAAGACAACTTTCCTGTAATCCCTGGTAGGTCTTTTCGGCCATGGACAGGTATTTGCTTTTGTCAAGGAGTTTTAATTGAATGCCTTTGATCATGGTATATGCAAACATGGCAGAAGCAGAACTTTCCTCGTAATTTTTGGGATTATCAGGTAAAGAAATTAAGGTATACCATAAACCCGTTTCCTTATTTTGAAAAGGTGCTACTGCTGAAACGTAGTGTTGAAGGGCTTTTTCGAGCGTTCTTTTGTATTTCGAATTTTTGGAGATGGTTTCCAATGCATCAACTAAGGCCATACCTACCCAACCATTACCACGGGCCCAAACCTGGCTACTTTTACGTGTTTGTTTATCGGGCCATCCCATGATACTACAGCCATCATTGTAATCTTCATTATCAGCATCCCAGCCATGTACCCATAATCCGGTTTTTTCATCTTTCAATTCATCATCATGTGCTTTGAATTGTGCTACAAAATCAGCAATGTATTTTTCGTCACCTGTTAACCGGTACATTTCTAATAAAAACATACTTAACATATAAACCGTATCATCCCATAATTCAACGGTTTCGGCCCTGTGAGAAACGCCACCATTGGGAGCCCGGGGTGTTTGCAGGTATTGTGCGTAGATTTCCTTGCTTTTTTCAAGGTATTTTTTATCCCCTGTTATCCTGGCCAAAAAAGCCATGCCATGAGCAGAAGCAACAGCATTGGGGTGTTTACCATTGGCTACACCAAAAGAAGCATCCATGGCCGTTTTGATATAATTGAGGTAAACTTGTTTATCTGCAGCAGATTTACTGTTATACAATTGAACCAAAGAATGCAGAAATGTGGCCTGACCCCAATCCCATTTATATTTTTCTGCTGGCATAAATACTTCCCTGCCATGTGCATCCACAGAATCAACCCAGGATGACTGACCATAACTAAAAAAAGAACAAAATAAAAAAGAGGCAGTAAGGTAATGGCAGCGGATTCTTTTCATGGCAATGAGTTTTTTAGCAGCCTATTTTTTCATTAAAATACAGCTACTTACAGGCAATCGATGCTCTTTTGAGGTTAGAAAGTTAAATCGTTTTAGTATATTTGTCAGGATGTTCTAAAGGCTTTTCTGCGAAAACGATTTCGTTCTGCAGAATAATATTTGATGGTAAGGTTCCATACCTAAGCTTTGAAAAGATTTTGCACATTATTTTCTATTTATCTGAGCTTGACTTACCCTCATTATTGTGTGAAAGAAAATTGATCCAGTATTTGTGTGGGTAGCATACTGGCAGATGAACATCCCTATCATCCAGTAATCTCAAATCAATTGGAGAAACTCAATTATCCATATAAAGTAACGATTCCCTTTTATCTCTTACAATAATTTGTAAAACGCCTAAGTATGAAAAAAATAAAATTGCTTTCCTTATTTGTCTTAATGATCACAGGACTGGCTGCACAATCAGACCAGCAAAAAGCAGAATCACTTCTGAAAAAAATGTCACTGGAAGAAAAAGTAGGCCAGATGACACAGGTTACATTAGCGGTAATTGCAAAAGGCGGATGGGCTAATGCAGATGGCAGCCTTGACCCTATTGCACTTAAGAAAGCCATTGTTACTTACAAGGTTGGATCTGTTTTAAATACCACTGCTCATGCATTAACACAGGATACCTGGTGGAAAGTGCTCACACAGATTCAGGATGAAACCAAGAACACCCAACAAAAAATTCCGGTGATCTATGGCTTAGATGCTATGCATGGACAAACCTACACCCTTAATTCAACCTTATTCCCGCAAAACATTGCGGTGGCTGCTACAAGGAATAATTCGCTGGTAACGGCCATGGCCAAAGTAACTGCCAAAGAATTAAGAGCATCTGGTGTTCGCTGGAACTTCGCGCCGGTATTGGATATTGGCCGACAGCCCCTATGGTCGCGCTTTCCGGAAACCTTTGGTGAAGATGTATTCATTGGCACCAGCATGGGTACTGCTGCTGTAAAAGCTTATGAAGAAGATGGTTTAAGGAATCCAACTGCTGTGGCAACTTCCTTGAAACATTACTTGGGTTATTCCAATTCAAGAAACGGAAAAGATAGAACGCCTATTTATATGCCCGAAATAGAAATGAGGGAATACTATCTACCACAATTTCGCGAAGCCGTAAAAGCCGGTGCTTCTTCTGTTATGATCAATTCAGGCGAGATCAATGGAGAACCGGTGCATGCCAGTAAGTATTTATTGACAGATGTGTTGCGCAAAGAATTGGGTTTTACAGGCGTGATAGTGACCGATTGGGAAGATATCAAAAGATTACACGAACGCCATAATGTAGCATCCACACCCCGCCAGGCCGTAGTTATGGCCATCAATGCCGGCATTGATATGAGCATGGTGCCTGGTGATTTTTCCTTTTACGATCTTTTGATCGAAGCAGTAAAAAAAGGGGAAGTGCCTATGAGTCGCATTGATGATGCAGTAAAAAGAATACTGGTACTAAAATACAAACTGGGTTTATTCGATAACCCTTATCCTGAAATGGATGCAAAAAATAATTTTGGTAACCCTGCCTATCAAACACTTGCTTTAGACGCAGCGCACGAAGCCATGACCTTATTAAAAAATCAAAATAATATACTTCCGCTTTCAAAAAATACAAAGGTTTTGGTAGCTGGCCCTTCTGCACAAAGTATCAGCGCCATGAATGGTTGCTGGAGTTATACCTGGCAGGGTAAGGAAGATGAATGGTACCCCAGTGATAGTAAAACTATTTTACAGGCCATCACTGATAAAGTTGGTGCTGCAAATGTTACCACAACAACGGGTAAAGGATTTGACAACCCTCTAAACTATGATATAACAACAGTAACTGCTGCTGCAGGTAAAGCTGATGTGATCGTTTTATGTGTTGGTGAAAATGCCTATGCTGAGAGTCCGGGCAACACACGCGAATTGGCATTAGCCGATGACCAGATGGCCATTGCAAAAGCTGCGATCGCTTCCGGCAAACCAGTGATACTTGTTTTAACAGAAGGAAGACCCAGATTTATAACAGGGATTGAACCATCTGTTAAGGGCATTTTAATGACTTATTGGAGTGGTAAAAAATCTGCGGAAGCGATAGCAGATGTTTTATTTGGCGATTATAATCCATCTGGCAGATTGCCCTTCAGTTACCCGCGCAGTATGGGAGAAATAGTTTTGTATGATAGGAAACCTACAGAAGAGATCAGGGAAATTTTTAACGACAATGTGAATACTGGTTATGATCCTTTATATGCATTTGGACATGGACTTAGTTATACAAGTTTCGAATACAGTGATTTGGAATTGAGCAGCAAAACGCTTTCTGCCACCAGCAAATTAACAGTTAGTGTAACAGTAAAAAATACCGGCAGCCGTGATGGCCTTCATTCTGTAGAATTGTACAGCAGGGATCTGTATGCAAGTATAACGCCTCCCATGCAGCGTTTAAGGGCTTATCAAAAAATTGCGTTAAAAGCAGGTGAATCAAAAAAAATCAGTTTTACCATTGATAAGAATGACCTTGCTTTTGTAAATGCACAACTAAAAACTGTAACAGAGAAAGGAGAATTTGAATTGATGATTGGGGGGAAGAAAGTGAAATTTATGTATCAGTAATTTGGATGGAAGTGTCTTTGAAAGTTTATGAGAATTGAGATTTTTTTTACCGCGGAGCCGCAGAGGTGGGGAGATTACGCAGAGAGATGCTGTTAATATTTAAAAAAAGATGCACTATCCGCAAAATATCGTAAGATTTAAAAAATACGGTGTTACAAAAAGATGGCGAAGAATCTTGTAGTGGCAAAAGCTAAGATATAAAAAGGTGGTCTGTTCCCAGACCACCTTTTCTATAAGAATGACGCTGTTACTTTAGATCAAAACGATCCAGGTTCATCACCTTATTCCAGGCTGCTACAAAATCTTTCACAAATTTAGCTTGTGCATCTGCACAACCATATACTTCTGCAATAGCTCTGAGTTCTGAGTTAGAACCGAAGATCAGGTCTGCACGGGTAGCGGTCCATTTAAGTTCGCCCGTTTTACGATTGCGACCTTCAAATACATCTTTTGCATCAGATACTGCAGTCCAGGTAGTTCCCATATCCAATAAATTCAAAAAGAAATCATTGCTCAGCGTTTGTGAATTTTTGGTGAATACGCCATGCTTTGATCCGTCGTAGTTGGTATCCAATACACGCATACCACCAACTAAAACAGTCAGTTCAGGGGCAGTCAGGTTCATCAGTTGTGCTCTATCTATCAGCATTTCTTCTGCAGAGGAAATATGTTTGGGTTGGAAGTAATTTCTAAAGCCATCCGCCTGTGGTTCTAATACAGCAAAGGATTCAATATCCGTATCTGCGGCGCTAGCATCTGCACGGCCTGGTGTGAACGGAACAGTTACATTTCCTCCTGCAGCTTTCTCTATACCTGCACAACCAGCCAACACGATCAGGTCTGCCAATGATACTTGCTTACCTGTTTTTTGTGCCGCATTGAATGTGGTTTGAATGCCTTCTAATACTCCCAATACTTTTGCCAATTGTACCGGATGATTAACGGTCCAATCTTTTTGTGGTGCCAAACGAATGCGTGCACCATTGGCGCCACCACGTTTATCAGATCCACGAAAAGTGGCAGCTGAAGCCCATGCTGTAGATACCAGTTCAGAAACAGATAGTCCACTGGCTAGTATGGTTGCTTTTAAAGAAGTAATATCAGCGGCATCAATTAATGTATACGTAATAGCAGGAATGGGATCTTGCCAGATCAGCGATTCTTTGGGTACTTCCGGACCGAGATAACGAAGGATCGGTCCCATATCACGGTGTGTTAATTTAAACCATGCCTTAGCAAATGCGTCGGCAAATTGATCCGGGTTTTCAAAAAATCTTCTGGAAACTTTTTCATAAGCCGGATCCATACGCAATGCCATATCTGTAGTAAGCATGAATGGCGCATGTTTTTTAGAAGCATTATGTGCATCAGGTACCGTGCCAGCACCAGCACCATTTTTGGGTGTCCATTGATGCGCACCAGCCGGACTCTTTGTTAACTCCCACTCAAAACCAAAGAGGTTTTCAAAATAGTTGTTGCTCCATTTTGTAGGTGTGGTTGTCCAGGCACCTTCTAATCCACTGGTAATGGTTTGTTCGCCATTGCCCGATCCGAAACTGTTTTTCCAACCAAGCCCCTGCTCTTCTATGCTTGCTGCTGCTGGTTCTGGACCAACATATTTACCAGGATCAGCAGCGCCATGTGTTTTACCGAATGTATGACCGCCCGCAATTAAAGCCACCGTTTCTTCATCATTCATGGCCATTCTGCCAAAGGTTTCGCGAATATCAATGGCAGATTTTACTGGGTCAGGATTGCCATTAGGGCCTTCGGGATTTACATAGATCAAACCCATTTGCACAGCTGCCAGAGGATTCTCCAGATCGCGATCACCTGTATAACGTTTGTCGTCTAACCATTTACTTTCTGCACCCCAATACACATCTTCTTCCGGCTCCCATATGTCTTCTCTGCCACCACCAAATCCAAAGGTTTTAAAGCCCATCGATTCTAATGCACAGTTACCAGTGAGGATCATCAAATCTGCCCAGGAAAGTTTACGACCGTATTTCTGTTTGATAGGCCAGAGCAGTAAACGTGCTTTATCCAGGTTGGCATTATCAGGCCAGCTATTGAGTGGCGCGAAACGCTGTGATCCGGAACCACCGCCGCCCCTGCCATCAGAGATCCTGTAGGTACCGGCACTATGCCATGCCATACGAATAAAGAAGGGACCATAATGTCCATAATCTGCAGGCCACCAGTCTTGTGAAGTGGTCATCAGTTGCACGATATCTTTTTTAACAGCAGCAAGGTCGAGAGAGTTGAATTCTTCTGCATAATTAAACGCTTCATCCATGGGATTAGAAAGGGATGAGTGTTGACGAAGGATATTCAGTTTTAGTTGGTTGGGCCACCAGTCTGTATTTCTGGTACCTCTACCGGCACTTTGTTTGATAGCACCACCAAGAAAAGGGCATTTAGCCTCGCTGTTGGAACTTTGACCCTGTGCATTTGAAGCATGTTGATTTTCCATTTGTAACGAATATTATTTTTAAAAAAAAGCCTGTTTTGAAAGTGGACAAGATTACGCCAATACGGCTAATAAATCAAATTGATTATCTTTATAATCATATCAATAATATCTATGACACTAACCCAATTAGAATACATCATTGCCATTGATACCTACCGGCATTTTGTACTGGCAGCAGAAAAATGTTTTGTTACCCAACCTACATTGAGTATGCAGATCCAAAAATTAGAAGAAGAACTGGGCCTTAAAATTTTTGATCGAAGCAAGCAACCTGTTGTTCCCACTGAAACAGGTATGGAAATTATTCGTCAGGCAAGGATAGCATTGAAAGAAGCACATAGAATCAAAGAGATCATTGCGGATAAAAAACATGAATTAAGCGGAGAGATCCACCTGGGTATTATACCAACATTGGCGCCTTATTTATTGCCCTTGTTCCTGGACAATTTTATTAAAAAACATCCTGGCATAAAGATCAAACTAACGGAACTGACCACTAAGAATATCATAGCCAAATTAAAGTCGGAGGAATTGGATGTAGGCATTCTGGTAACCCCACTGGAAGAAGAACGTTTATTTGAAACGCCCTTATTTTATGAGGAATTTTTTGTGTATGTATCGAAGGGCAGTGTATTGGTAAAAAAACAATTCATCCTGGCAGAAGATATAGATCCCAAGGAATTATTAATGCTGGAAGAAGGGCATTGCATGCGATCGCAGATCATCAATCTTTGTGAGTTGAAACACAAAAACAAAGAACATTCCAACCTAGAATATGAAGCGGGCAGTATTGAAACATTGAAGAAAATGGTAGAGCTTAACCATGGAATTACCATTTTACCGGAATTGGCTTTACATGGCTTATCGGCCAAACAAATCAAAATGATCCATTCCTTTAAACCACCGGCACCAGTAAGGCAGGTAAGTTTGGTGATGCACCGGAATTATTTGAAAAAGAAGGTGATCGAATCCTTGAAAGAAGAGATCTTGAAAGTAATACCTGAACAGATGAAGGTTAAAAAAAGAAGGGAGGTAATTGAAGTAGGAATGAAATAGTAAAAGGCAATTTTAAGAAATAATGCAAAGCATCCGATTTCATTTATAATCAGCGATCATGATCAGTTTTTCTACATCATGCACAATAATTTTCCTGCCTTTGGTTTCAAGAATATTGTCTTCTTTAAATTCGGAAAGAACCCTAACTACGTTTTCTCTGGCTGTTCCCACAAGACTGGCCAGATCTCCTCTACTCATATTGATTGCTACTGGCATACCTGCCTGAAAATTGACTTTGTACTTTTCTCTTAATACGATCAACTGAAGCGCCAATCTTTCTCTAACAGATTTCTGGGCAAACATACTGAGGCTGTTTGCCAGCACAGCAAATTCATGACTCAAGGTTTTAAGCAAACGCTTACTTAATATTTTAGACTGATCCAGGGTTTCTAAAAAGTCTTCTCTGGGTATGAATGCAATCCTACTTTCTTCTAATGCTGCAGCACCATCTGGATAACGATCTTCGGATAATATGGCATGGTATCCTAATAATTCACCATTATTGGCAACATATATGATCTGTTCCTTGCCATCTTTATCCAGTTTGTATTTTTTTACTTTCCCTTCCACAATGTAAAATATTCCAGAAGGATAAGCGCCTTCCCGGAAAATAATCTCTCCTTTTTGATAAACCTGTTCAGATTTATTGGCCATTAGCAGTAACAAATCATTACTGGGCAAATCAAAAAGAACTGATTCACTTTGAAAATCCCACTTATCTATCGGAAAAATGCCTTTTATACTCATTGCTATAGTAAAATTAGCTATTTATAAAATGATAAAAATCACTTTTTAAGATGAGAAGGTTTACCGCAACAAATGATCCGGTAGGATAACTTTGCAGTATGAATTTGCATCATTCTACGGAAATCTACCCTAATTACACAAATGACCATGAATGGGTAGATTATCAGGGTACCATTGCTTTTATGGCTGTTTATAGTTTAAAGATGAATGGATGCAAAAAAAGTCAAGAACTATCATTTCAATTGTTGCTGGAGTATAAAAATAAAGTTGCTGTTTTAACTCCCGTACTTTCTAAATTATATAAATGCCAATAGTCGAAAAAGTCAATGACACGGAAAAAAACTTTAGCTCTGATGCACAGTTTAATTTACTGTACCCCTCATCTATACAGCTCTTAGCACAGCATCACTGGACACCCATTACAGTTGCAAAAAAAGCTGCAAATTTTCTTGCAGCTGAAAGGAATGTAAAAATATTAGATATAGGAAGCGGGGTAGGCAAGTTTTGTTTGGCGGCTGCACATTATAAGCCTTACGCATATTATTATGGTATTGAACAAAGAAAAGAATTATTCAACCTTGCCGAATCAACAAAAAAAACGCTTAAGCAGGAACAGGTATTTTTTATGAATGGAAACTTTACACAAATTGATTTTAAAAAATACGATCACTTTTATTTTTATAACGCTTTTTATGAAAACATAGCTGGCATCGATAAAATCGACGACAGTATTGATTATTCATTGGAACTCTATAATTACTACAACAGGTATTTATACAAACAACTTCAACTAAAACCACCGGGAACCAGGTTTGCATCTTTTCATAGCCTGGAAGATGAAATGCCGCCTGATTACCAAATTGTGGGTGTTGAAATGGATAGTCTTCTGAAATTCTGGATTAAAATTTAATAGCCTAAAAAAGTACTTCAAATGAAAAAGTATATTCATGTTGGGGAAATCTCATTAAAGAAAGTTCTTGTATTGCTGCTCCTACCTTTTGTATTTATTTCAGTTATTTATTGGATGAACAATTATCAACCCCTTACATTAAATCGCAATTCGGAAACTGTTTTACAAAAGTTGGTAAATGGAAATAAGCGATTTGCTTCCTTAAAGCCAACTCATCCACACGAAACTATTCAACAACTACATACTGTTGCAAAAGGTCAGCACCCTTTTGCTGTTATCATTTGTTGTTCAGATTCCAGGGTATCCCCGGAATTGATCTTTGATGAAGGTATTGGTGATCTATTTGTGATTAGAACAGCAGGAAATATGATTGGTGGCTTAGAAATAGGGAGTGTTGAATATGCTGTAGAACATTTAGGCGTACAACAAATTATTGTAATGGGTCATGAAAAATGCGGTGCTATCATGGCTTTTATTGAAGGCGGCGAAATTCCTGGCCATATAAAAGACATTGTGGACAGTATCAAATTGGAAGCAGAAATAAAAGCTATACCAATCAATGACACAAACCGTCTTGACGATTGTGTAAAAGCAAATGTACTTCATGGGATGAACCAACTGATACTTCAGTCTGCCATTATAAAAGAAAAAGTAAATAGTAAACAAGTTAGTATCGTAGGTATGAGGTATGATCTGGATGATTACAAGGTTGAAATCTTACACAAATAAAAACCCAAGCATGTCACTATCACTAGATGAATATAGAACAAAACTGATCAATATCATTTTGTTAGCCGGATCGCAAGAAGAGGTCTCAAATTTTATTCAAAAGGCAAATATAACCCTGGCAAAAAGCAAAGCTATTGGGCAATTAAAAGCCAGTTTCTATGAAGAAATAATCAAGGATCTTAGTTCGTTTAGCCCCATGGAAAAAAATGCGCAGCAATGGAGCAATATTAAGGTTGCCATCATATTATTTAACAGGTTAAAGAATATGACCATCACCGTGGCAAACAAAATTTCCTGAAATGTTTAAACCGAAATTATTTGACACATTAAAGAATTACTCCCGCCAACAATTTAGTAAAGACTTAATGGCTGGCTTAATTGTTGGCATTGTTGCGCTTCCGCTTGCTATTGCCTTTGCGATCGCATCTGGCGTTTCGCCTGAGAAAGGATTATATACAGCTGTTATAGCCGGATTCATTATTTCAGCATTAGGCGGCAGCCGGGTACAAATTGGCGGACCAACAGGTGCTTTTATAGTAATAGTATATGGCATTGTACAAATACATGGTGTAAATGGCTTGATTATCGCCACTTTTATGGCAGGCATCATGCTCGTCATAATGGGCTTTGCCAGACTTGGTTCTGTAATAAAATTCATTCCGCATCCTTTGATCATTGGCTTTACCAGTGGCATAGCCATTCTGATCTTCTCATCACAGATGAAGGATTTCTTTGGGCTAGATATGGGAAACGTTCCGGCAGATTTTACAGATAAGTGGGGCAGCTATTTTAAAAATTTGACATCTGTTAATTTCCATGCCGTTGCTATTGCCATATTAACGGTAGCCATTATATTATTATGGCCGAAATTAACACATAAAATACCAGGCTCACTAATAGCCATAATAGTTACAACTGCAGCCATGCAAATGCTCGATCTTCCAATTGAAACAATTGGAACCAGGTTTGGAAGTATCCCTGCTTCCCTTCCTATGCCGATATTTCCGGAAATAGATCTGGCCACTGTTAAAAAATTGATACAACCTGCTTTTACCATTGCTTTATTAGGAGGAATTGAATCCCTTTTATCGGCAGTAGTTTCGGATGGCATGATAGGGGGAAAACATAAATCAAATATGGAATTGATCGCACAGGGAATAGCCAATATTTTTTCTGCCATTTTTGGAGGTATTCCTGCAACTGGTGCCATTGCACGTACGGCAACCAATGTAAAAAATGGTGGACGTACGCCTATAGCAGGAATCATACATGCCATTACATTGATGCTTATCATGGTTTTTTTTGGCAAATGGGCATCATTGATCCCTATGGCTACTTTATCGGGCATACTGATTGTTGTGGCTTACAATATGAGTGAATGGGAAAGCTTTGTATCTGTATTTAAAGGTCCCCGAAGTGATGTAGCTGTTTTGTTGATCACCTTTTTTCTCACAGTATTGGTTGATCTTACTGTTGCCATAGAAATTGGCATGGTGCTGGCAACATTTCTATTTATGCGTGAAATGATAAAATTCAGCGATGTAAGTGTATTGACGAATAATCTGGAAACCCATAAAAACGGAAAGGATCAAGAGGCAATTGGTAATTTCCTGATTCCGGAAAAAGTAGAAGTATTTGAAATTACTGGGCCCTTATTCTTTGGTGCTGCCTATAAATTTAAGGACGCGATGCGATTTATTGAAAACCCGCCTAAAGTACTCATATTAAGAATGAGACAGGTTCCTATCATAGATGCAACAGGAATCAGGGTTTTAGCAGAAGTATATAAAGAAACTAAACATCGGGGCACAAAACTAATTCTGTCTGAGATCCATAGCAAGCAGGTTATGAAAGAACTACAGGATGCCAGGTTACTATTTGCTATAGGGAAGGGAAATATTACCAATAACTTTCAAGCAGCATTAAACAGAAGTTCCTCATTATTATAGGAATTAAAATGATTTTATTTTAATTGATAAATAGTTAACAAATTACCACAAGCTTTAACCGTTCGAATTATGAAGTGATCCTTAATCCTTTTTGATTAGTTGTACATTTGTTGTTTTCAATTTTTGGCTTAACCATTTCCTGACTTTTGCAGTGTCTACATTTATATTATCTGAAGATAATTGGTAAAGTATTACTGTGACAATTTTAACACTATCCGAATTTTGATAGATATGATGTTTACCAATAGAAAAGTTTTTTAATTCTGGAAATAAGATGTTTAATTCCTGCTCAATTTCTGCACTATCAAAATTTGTTTCAATCAGCTCTTTTTGGAGATTATCAATCAATATGTCTTTTTCAGATAAATGATTGTTTTGATCTTGAATTTCGCTTAAAATTTCAGATTTTAGATCTCTTATATTCTGTTTAATTTCCAGTTCAGTATCTGTTATGTTGTATATAAGTAGCTTTTGTTTTAGCTTACTAATTTCTTCGAGAGTAAATTTTTTGGTTAAAAATGCCAGTTCGATTTTCTTTGGATTTGAATTAAATTTTACTTTTTTATAAAACATTGCGTAGCCCCTATTTACAAACTCATCTGCAATAAATTTTTCAACTTTTTGGCTATACCTTTTTTCGTTTAAATGGTTATTTGCAAAATAGATACTTGGTACGATCATTACCAAAATTAAAGTGACGATTATAAATTTGATTCGTTTCTCAAATTTTAGATTAAGATTAGTAACGGGTTCGTATTTTAAAAATTTAATGATTAAAAACGTTGCCACACATATGAAAAAGCAATTGATAGCATATAAATAAAAGGCGCCAAAAAAGAAAGAGAAGTTCCCAGTTGCCAGGCCATAGCCTGCAGTACAAAGTGGTGGCATTAAAGCAGTAGCAATCGCTACCCCGGGAATTGGATTTCCCTTTTCAACCCTTGTTAATGCTATAACTCCTACTAAACCTCCAAAAAAAGCAATTAAAACATCATATATATTAGGTGTTGTTCTTGCTAACAACTCAGTTTGGGCTTCTTTAAAAGGACTTAAGAAAAAGTATGTTGCGGCTACCATTAAACTAACAATGGTTGCAATAAATAAGTTTTTACCAGATTTTTTTAGAAGTTCAAAATCATTAATAGCAAGTGCGAAGCCTGCTCCTACTATAGGACTCATTAAGGGTGAAATTAGCATTGCACCTATAATGACAGCTGTTGAATTAACATTTAATCCAATAGAGGCAATAACTATTGCACAAGCCAAGATCCACAAATTAGAACCACGAAAAGAAATATTAGATTTTATTTGCTCTAAAACCTTAATTTGTTCTTCTTCGCCATTGTGAAGATTAATAAAATTGAATAGTTTATTGCTCATCTTCTGAATACGCTTTATTTAAAACAACCTTTAAAAATATAAATCCTAAAACCCCTGCAGTTAAGGAAGAAATTAAAATCACCAATTTTGAGTTGTTAATTATCGTTTCATTATCAAAAGCAAGTAATGTAACAAAGATTGACATTGTAAAACCAATACCCGCTAATAAACCCACACCAAAAATTGATTTCCAATTTAACCCGGTAGGAAGTTTACAAATGCCTAAGCTAACTGCCAAAAATGTCATCATAAATATTCCCAAAGGTTTTCCTACAATCAAACCAAGTGCAATACCTATACTGTAATGTTCAGATAAAGTATCCACTATATTACCACTAAATAAGATAGCGGTATTGGCTAATGCAAATATGGGCAAAATGATAAATGCTACTGGCTTATGTAAAAAATGTTGCAAAATATAAGAAGTAGATTTTTCGTCGCCATTTCCAAATGGAATGGCAAAAGCCAATAACACACCGGTTATGGTTGCATGCACTCCAGAATGTAACATAAAGAACCACATTGCAATGCCACCTATCAAATAAGGAATCAGGTTCCTAACTTTCATTCTGTTACAAACTAAAAGCAGGGAAAATATTCCTAAAGCAATAAATAAATTTGTCCAAAGAATTGTTTTGGTATAGAAAATGGCGATGATAATGATTGCACCCAAATCATCAATAACCGCTAAAGCAGTTAAAAATACCTTAAGAGAAGTGGGTACACGTTTGCCTAATAAGGATAAAATACCTATAGCGAAAGCGATATCTGTTGCCATAGGAATGCCAGCACCGGATTGTGTTACTGTTCCAGAATTTAATAGTAAATAAAATGCGGCTGGTAATACCATCCCTCCTATTGCCCCAAATATGGGTAATAATGCTTCTTTAAAATTGGAAAGTTCTCCCTGGTAAATTTCTCTTTCCAATTCTAATCCAATAAGCAAAAAGAAAATGGTCATTAATCCATCATTAATCCAATGTTCCAGACTATGATCTGCAAATTGTAGCAGAAAAACATTCCGATAGTCTTCTCCGAAAGAAACATTGGCGAATACTAGAGATAATAATGTACAGGCAATAAGTACCAGTCCTCCGGCTTTTTCACTATCGAAAAACTTTTTAAATACTTGGGTTGTTTTCATTTTTATTCTGTCAATGGATTTAAATAAAGTTAGCATTCAAGGCTAGCAAACACTAATCAGGTAAACTGATTTATTAATTTCAACAACATCTATTCCGAGCTCTTGATATACTTTGGTTAAAGTTAAATATTATGATCTAAAACTGGAGAATATTTGTAGTATGGGATTTACATAAATGCAATCAATGGTTTTAATGCTTAGCAGTGACTTATTAAAAGGAGAAAAACTAAAAATGCTTATACTCCTTACTCTAATGAAAAGGAAACCCAAATGCTTCCCGAACCAACAGCATTATCTAATCCATTAGTGTTTTCGATGTATCCAATCTTAGTGTAGGGATAGGTAGTTTTAAAAGTCTTGTAAAAAATTACCAAAGTATTTGAACCCCAAAGCATAATATCACCTGCACGAATGGTTCCTATTGCTTCTGCACTTGCCGGCAGATCAGATGAAAGTTGCTTGAATTTTTCATTTCCGTTTAATTCAGTCATGTTTATATTGAGGGGTAAGATGGCTTTAAGCGCCTTGGTAGTTTCATTATTATAAATTATTGCCATAAACACATCTCCGCCAATTTTTAGTTTCATTTTACTGCTATGTTTATTTTGAACCGATTTAGAATTATTTAGATTGCCCTTACTATCCTGTGCTGAAATATTTGAAATATTGGTGAAGAAGACAAATCCAAAAAATAAAAATCTTACCAATCTCATATTCTATAATTGTTTGATGAATTTTGCAGGAACACCCGCTACCACTGTGTTGGCAGGTACATCCTTAGTTACTACCGCTCCTGCAGCAACTACCGAATTTTCGCCGATGGTTACACCTGGAAGAATGGTAGCATTTGCGCCTATCCAACAGTTTTGCTTTAGCGTTACAGATTTAAGGTCAAGCATTTTTCGCTCTGCAGGATCAACCGGGTGATTTTCTGTAATGATACTTACTTTAGGGCCTATCAGTACACCATCTTCTATAATAATTCCACCTAAGTCTAAAAAGGTACAAGCATGATTGATAAATACATTTTTACCAATTTGAATATGCTTACCAAAATTGGTGTGGAAGGGCGTAAAAATAGTGGTGGTTTCATCAATTGGCTGTTCAATAATTTCAGTCAAACGCTCTCTTATTTGCGCAACATTTGTTGAACTATTGAGTGCTACTGACAATTTAATCGTGTGTGAAACCACTTCAAATATTTTGGGATATTCAGGGTCAGAAAATGGGATGAGCCCTCCAGCAAGCATTCTATCAAAAATATCCATCTTTTAGGTGCTTTGTTTTTAAAGAGGTTATTGAGTTTAAGTAAATTTAATCAGATTTGAATTTTTCAACCCTATAACTTCTTGAAAAATGAAAAGAAAATTACCAAACTGTTGTCGTGCTTTTAAAAATGAAGTTACAAAAGTAGTTGATAGGTTTAACCGTCTTAAACCAATAATAGCATACAGCGTTCAGATTATTTAAAATCTGTGGCAAATATTAAAATTGTAAATGATCAATTTTGAACTGTAAAGTCCCTTAGTGGTAGAAGTTTTCAATGAAATTATATATTATAAAATATACAATTGTATGTTTTTGGAGATTACCATCTAATAAATTCTATTCGTAATTATTTTCTTAATCCCCAAATATTTTCGCCAGGAGTTTTTACATTTTTGATGTTAAATGAGGCTGATTTATCGCCAACATAAATTAGTATAGCTTCTCCTTTGTCCAACTTAAATTCCATTACTCCATGCTTCTCTTGCAAATTTATATTTGGTTTAGCAATGAAATGTAAAGGTGCACTGATGCCTGTATAGATTCTGCAGGGCTCACCCGCTAAACTTTTAAGATGAACCCACTTGGTTGCACCATTTTCCCTAACCGCAGAAACAAGGAACCCACCCTGCGCAGAGAGTTGGTAAAAAGAGGCGTCCTTCCAATCTGATGGCATTGCGGGGAAAATGCGGATGGTGCCGCCCCAGTCCTGGAATAACATATCCAACATTGACCGTGTTGCAGAAATGGGCGATTCGAATGTTGGATTCTCTCTTTCGCTGTAAAATGTGTTGGGTGTTAGTGTTGGTATACGCGATGGTTGTGGCGGTACACCAAAGCGGGGAAGCAATGCCAGTGAGCGGTTCAGCCATTTGAGCGAACTATCTCCTTCACCTAAAGCGGCCCATAAAGAGGATGCTCCAGAAAATTTATAGATACAATTATCGCCATCCAGATCTGTAAAATGTTGGATAGACTTTTTCATCAGGGGAATACGCACCGGATCCGTATCAATATTCATATCATACAAAGGAAAAATAGCAAACAGGTGACTGTAATGCCGGTGTGGTTTTGCAAAGGGCATGTCCTTCCCTACCATGATGCCATTGGCATTGGTGTTGTAATCAGCCATATTGGCGAGCAGATCTTTCCATCTCGGAATCATTGGATCGTTGATGTGCAAACGACTAGTGATGTTTAATAAAGTACGCATACCCCATTTAGCCAGTGCAATATTCAGGCTGGTTTCTTTGGCATTGCCGTATTCATCTGAATAAGTGTAAGGAATATGATACAAACCATCTTCACCTTTGTACAAGATGCGCACATAGACTTGAAAAGCGCGTTTCAATAACGGAAAGATCTTGGTGCGTAACTGAGTATCATCCATGCTGCGTTGGTTATGCAGGTAATACATCTGCATGAGCCAGGGCAATACGATGATGTTGAGTTCCTTGTCATTTTTGCGATCATCTGATAAGAACAAAGGATTGTAGAGATCATCAAACCCTACCGGATTTCGGATGCCCGCACAATCGTTACGAAATTCGGGTGGTACATTATCTATGAGTTGTTGCTTGTGTTTTTCTAGCAATTCAAATAGATTGGCTTCCAGATCTGCATGGTTGGTAATGCCCAATGTATAATACGTGAGTTGCACATTCAAATTCATCCATACCAAGGGCCAAGATGTAGGTTTGAACCATGGCCCCATCAGATCTATCACCGGCCGGTTGGGATTTGTAGCACTGGCAAGTTTATACAATTGAATCCAGTAATAACTTTCAAGCCTTGCATCTGGAATAGCTATAAAACTCTTTGGATAATAGTGGTGCCACCAGTTACGATGATTTTTTTCCATTACTTGCAAAGGTTTTTGCTGTGCTGATTTGATCGTTGCCAATGCATCTATCGCTGAACCATTGGCAGCCACACGACTTTTGCCCCAACGATTCGCAACTGTTAATAGCACTGTGCGTGCACCATCCTTTTGCTTTATTTCTTTCCATGCAGTGGCATAGTCATCACCCATTAATAGTTTTTGTGTAATGATTTCTATGCCCTCTTTCTGTTCAACTATTGCAGGTGGGTTTAATACATAAGGCACATTCAATTCAAGATTACTTAATCTTTTAAAAATATATCGCGCACTTTGTGCCGAACGCGGGCGGAAGAAAATTTTTGCCAACATTTCTTTTCCGGTGCTTTGCATATTCACCACCACCAATTCTTCCTGTGAAGGGACAAAGCATCGAAAACTGATCGTTCCTTCAGTGGTGGTAAGGGTTCCACGTATCTCTGCATTCCACAGATCGGTTCTTAGTTCGGTATGGGTGATGGTGCCAATGGGTGTGAGTAATAATTCTCCTATGGGTAGTCGGGATGTTTCATAAGCACTGGGTGCAGCCGTACGGTGGTCGAATACATCTGTTCTGCCAATATCGAATCTTAGTGTATTGGGTATAGAATCATCTGCAAATATGTTAGCGCCTAATAATCCATTACCGGCAAATGCACCTTCGAAATAATCTTTGGGCATACGGTTCCAGCGCATGTCTTGCTTGGCCATGAATTGCGGCCAGTTTACTGAGAGATTGATTGGCGGATTGTCGGATGGCGGATTATGGATTTTTGATTGGGCATTGAGGGGCAATGCTAGTAAGGTGAAGGCTAATATGTAAATAATACTTTTCATCATTCTTCTCCTTGCGAAACCTTGCGTCCTAGCGTCTTTGCGGTTAAAAAGAATCGATGGATTTACCGCGAAGACGCAAGGGCGCGAGGGTACGCGAGGGGGTTATTTTAGTTCAGGGTTGAGGGTAATAGATTTGCCAGGGGCAATCTTTAATTTCTTTATAGTATCCTTATACCTAATCTGAAACACACCGCCTTTATCTGAATATACTATTGCTTTTACTAATTTACCCTCTTTCCAATCAAGGTCTATAGTGCAGGCACCACGCGCTCTCAGTCCATGCATAGAACCATCTTGCCATTGCTGGGGTAAAGCCGGTAATAAATGCAATTCATTATTCTGCGATTGCAATAGCATTTCTGCAATAGCTGCCGTTCCTCCAAAATTACCATCTATCTGAAAGGGCGGATGTGTGTCAAACAAATTAGGCAATGTGCTCTTAGCCAATAATCCATTCAAATTTTCTAAGGCTTTGTTACCATCCAGTAAACGTGCATACAATGAAATGATCCATGCTTTGCTCCAGCCTGTATGTCCGCCACCTGTTGCCAGTCTCCGTTCCAGTGACTTTCTGGCTGCTTCAAAAAATATTGGTTCTTTAGGTGAAATCAAATTCAAGGGATACAATCCCAACAGATGTGACATATGCCGATGCCCCGGCTGAACTTCTTCAAAATCTTCGATCCATTCCTGCAAAGTGCCATTGGCAGCCACTTTCATTGGTGGTAATAATTTTTGTGCTGCCTTCACTTTTTGTACCAATGCTTGATCTAATTTTAACAAGCTTGCTGCTTCCGAAAAATTATTGAACAATTCATTGATGATATGCTGGTCTACCGTTGGCGCATAGGTCATTTGTGAATTTTCTTTTTTATTGGTTCCGGGTACAAAAAATGCATTCTCTGGTGAATGAGAAGGATTGGTTACCAAATAACCCTCAGGTGATTTTACCAGGTAATCAAGTACAAATTCTATGGCACCTTTCATTAAAGGATAGGCAGTTGTTTTTAAGTAATTGATGTCCTTAGTAAATTCATAATGATCATACAATGCAAAAGTCATCCAGGGACCATCCATCGGCGTAATTCCCCAAACCCCATCCATGACGCCAGTTCTTCCAAAAGGATCTGTCAGGTGGTGAATAGTCCAGCCCTTGGCACCATACATCTCTTTAGCAGTAATGGTTCCGGGCTTTACCAGTTGTTGCATAAAATTTGACAAGGGGATGGATGTTTCGGTAAGATTACCCGTTTCTGCAGGCCAGTAATTCATTTGCAAATTGATATTGGTATGAAAATCCGCATTCCAGGGGGCATCATATAAATCATTCCAGATACCTTGTAAGTTAGCAGGCAATTGTCCCGGCTTTCTGGAGGAGCCCATCAATAAATACCTGCCGTATTGGTAATACAAAGCCAATAGTCCATTATCTGTTTTACCTTCCTTCATTCTTGCCAGTCTTTCATCGGTTGGAAGATCTTTCTGTTCATCAACACCTAATGAAAATTGCAATCTGTCAAAATATTTTCGATGATCTGTATCATGAATCTTTTGTAGCTCAATTGGCTTTATTAAAGCTGCCTTCGCGATGATTTTTTTACAAACATTTAATGGTATGATCTTCTCGTCTGTATCCAATTTCAGCAAATTATAATTGGTAGCACCTGTAATGATTAACACGATCTTTTTTACATGATGGAGGTTAAACCCCGTTGAAGTATTTGTGGAGAAATTAACGGCCTGCCCATCAATAGAAAGAACTTTCATGGCAGATGCATAACGCATGTGTTTTCCTTCAGGACCCTGACTGGGCGATGCTGTATCAATAATTTGACCGGTGTAATAAACCATGTTTCCATCTTCCCCATACTGGTTTTCGTAAAACTTTAATTTAGGCGACTGCCCTTTTCTTCTTTTTAACTGGTTCTCATTGTCAAAATCAAATTCGCGTGAAAGTACCAAGTCTGCATCAAATCCGTTTTCTGCTGAAATGCTTACCACTATTATATCCTGAGGGGCAGAGGCATACACTTCCTGTTTCAAAACTTGTCCATCTACCCGATAAGTTGTAGTAGCAATACCTTTGTGCAGATCTAATGATCGCTTATAGTCTGTAGGTTTCCCCTTCCAATGATACTGAATAAAGAGATTGCCCAAAGGCTGATAAGACCTGACTCTTGACGGCGTTCCTACCATGTATTTATTAGAAAGTGCTAAAGCATTTTTATAATCGCTATTAAAAATAGCCGTCTGAATTTCTTTTAAATGTGCTTTCGCTTCCGGGTTATTGTTATTGATCTTTGATCCTGCCCAAACTGATTCTTCATTGAGTTGGATATTTTCCATGTCATATTTTCCAAACACCATGGCACCTATACGACCATTACCTACGGGCAATGCATCTGTCCACAAAGCAGCAGGTTGTTTGTACCAGAGTTTCAAATCAGCTTTCTGTGCATGTAATTGCAGCAAGCAGAAAACAGGTAGGATCATCAATAGTTTTTTCATGGCTTATTTGTTTTGCATTTGTGCATATTTTCCCATAACCGGCTTCCCAATTTCAGTTCCGTTAATATTGAATAGAAAGTCAACAGGCAGTGGAACAGGATGATAGTATTCCAGTCTTTTCTTAGTCAACAGATCTGCTTTTACACCTAGTTTACCAGCTGCGGTCTGAACCGTAACTTCCAAAACATTTTTATCTGATTGAACATTCACTGCTGCCTCCAAAACATTTTTTCGGAAGCGTGCAAACATCTTATCATTGGTCACACCTTCTTCGGCTTTCCACCAAATGGCTATATCGGCTTTCCCATTATTGGGGTGTTGTAGCGTGAGACGTAATGCAGCATTGTGTTGCAGGGGAAACTTCTCTCTGCTGGAAATATACTGGAAACCATCGTTGTACAATAAAGGCAGCGTAATTTTATCGGCATTGCTATATAGAAATCTAAAAGCAAAAACCACATCTTCAAAACGTGCGAAGAAAGTTTGTGTTTCATCTAAACTGATGTTAGCCCCAACATCAGGCTTGGTGATTTTTTTATTACCTAACCATATTTCATCTAAATAATCAGGCAGAATGATGGTAGAGTTAAGATAATCTTTGATACAGTTATGATCTTTCATACCGGAAACCAACATAACCATCTCATTTTTGTTTTGAGCCGATTGCATGAAAGGCATCAAGTGTCTTGTTTTGCCCCAGCCGCCATTAGCAGGATAGTTGGGAGGCATCAGGTGTTTCATTTTATCACCCATCCCTGTTGCACCCCAGGTGCCATAATGATCATCCCTGCCTTCCATAACAAAAGCGATATTGGGCATGGCAGGTTTTTTTGTACTGCTCAAATACATCACAAAAGGCTTATCATCCGGACTATATGCTTGATTGGAAGATGCCATTGAGAATTTATTAGCAACAAAATCACAGGCAAATGACTGGGCAAGACTATCCCATCTTTGCACAATGAATCTGTTCTTTTGGTTCATCCACTTTTTTTGATCTGTTGACAAACCGATCTCTTTCAATGTTGCCAAACACAGTTCATTGAAAAGTTGCAGATTCGTATTCTTACTACCTAATAAGGGGTTGAAATATTTTTCTTCTAGCAGGTCGCGACTGAAAACTCGGTTATAATCACGACTATGTGCACCAGCCAGAATACCTGCTTTGGGATTATAGTGTGAAGAGAGATCATTCATGAAAAAGGTTAGCGCATCTTTTGCTTTTGCTTTGATATCCGGATCGGTGATGAAAAGATTGATGAGTAAGAGTGATTCCAGATCAACACCACAATAAGTAGGACTATCATATTCACGGTTACCATAGCGAGATACATGGTATAACCACTGATCAAAATATTTTCTGCCTTCTTCGGTAATTGCAGCATTATGATAGACTTGACCATAAGCAGCAAAATTCCAGATCTTCATTAAATAGATATTTGTGTAGGAGATGCGCACTTCCTGGTTGCGACAACCTTTGAGACCGAGGGTAAAAATCTCATCTAGGGTTTTTCTGTTTTCTTCAGATAGTCGATCATTGAATAAGAATTTGATGGGCATACCGTATTGCATACAGAATTCAATATTGTTGCCATCACCAATATCGAAGCCCGTTTCGTGCCAGCCCCAGAAAATATTACCATAACTTTTTCCTGCAGCAGGATTTGAGATCATACGAGCCTGCACTAGTTTTAAAACGTATTGTATATCTTTTGGTTGAAGGAATTTAGTATCCAATGCATCAAGCAGAAACAGAAAACAATCCCTTACACCTATTTGTGGGGGTGATTTTTGAACGGCTTCCCATTGGTTTTGCAGATTGGCCATCCTAGCTTTTTGATCGGGCATGGTGGGCACTTTCAAATTGGCTTTGGGCTGAGCAATTATTTCTGATTGGATGAAGAGCAGTAAGAAGCAATAAATAAGAATTCTTTTCATGATCATGTATTTCAAATATTATTTTGGTAACTCTTAGCGCTCCTTTGCGACCTACCGCCTTTGCGGTTAAGCAGATTAACCGCAAAGACGCAAAGACGCGAGGGTTCGCGAGGAATCAATTCCTATAACTCAAACGAATCATAACAACACCGTGGTAAGGGATCTCCGTGTTAAATGTTTTAATTTTTGACCCAATAAATTTTTGACGCCATAAATCCCTAACATTCCATCCCGACCATCCTCCATGCAATCCTAATAATCCCAGATCTAGAGAATATGATTTTTTTGGTTCATCACCCCAGCGGAAATAAGTTTCAGGGGAAGAACCATATGCTCCGGTATTGAAAAGACCTACTGCATAAGAACCATCTTCCAAAGGCTTCAACCAAACTTGTACACCATTTTCATCACGCACCAATCTTGCAGGTTTACCTAATGGATCCTGGTTGATAGCTATCACTTCATCATTTGATAAAAGATTAACTGTAAAAGAATCGATACGTTCTACCGGACACCCGATCAACATTGGGGCGCTGAGTAAACTGAATATACTGATATGACTGTATTGTTCATCCGGCGTTAAACGGGTAGGATGCAGCACAGGACCGATGGATACATCGCCTACGATCATCATATCCGGATCTGCCCAGTGACCGGGACCCGTATAAGGTCCCCATTTATCAAGTGTGAAGCTTGTCATGAATAAACTGCTCCAACTGTCTTTAATATCCGGGCCTGTTCTATACATGTTTGATAGCCTGGCCCAATCCGTTACTTTTTCGAATGGCGCATTATTGGATAAGCTGTAAACGATATCTCTTCCAGATCTTTTCAAAGCTTCCGACATTCTTTGTGTTGATTCAACATCTATACGCCAATCGTATTTTAAAAAATCAAATCCCCAATCGGCCATTTGCTTCGCATCATTTCTTTCAAAGCGATAGGTGCCCATACGAGTTGGTTTGGGTCCTTTCAGAAAAGCTTCCCTTGTTTCCCCACCTGCTGGAAAAGCAGAAGAGCCTCCCACAAAAACGCCATAGCTGGATATATAAGGAGTAGAATAAATTCCAGCTTTTAAACCCATTGCATGGATCTCATCCACCATGCCTTTGATATCTGGAAATTTCGCATTGGGTTGTAGTGCAGTATCTGGACCGCTTCGAATACCTTGCCAGGAATCGTCGATATTTACATAAGACCATCCATGATCGCGCAAACCCTTATCCACCATAGCTTTGGCAGAAGAAAGCACTTTTTCACGATCAAGATGAGCTTCCCAAGCGTTCCATCCATTCCAACCAATAGGAGGCGTAAGCGCAATGGTATCGCCTATTTTAATTTTTAGTGTTTGTAAAGCTTCACCCAATTTATTTTTTGCTTTCAATAGAACAGAATAAGTTCCTTTTTCTTTTACTAATCCACTGATGATACCGGTTCTTGGTGCGATGGTTAATCCAGCTGGCAAATATTTTGCACTGAATTGCATGGGCCGATCACCTGTAGCAGCAACTGTATATAAAAATGGATTACCGGGAGTTGCACCGAAGATCTTTGGAGAATTGATCTTTGGTGTTTTTTTTGGAAGAGGCGTTAAAATATATTTTTCATCCGTGTTCGGAATATAGCCGGGCACATATGCATCAGTCATTTCCAATTTTGCATCAGCCCAGTTACCATAAGTTCTTTTATTGGTTACACCCCCAACACGATCGGTGATCAAGATCCCGAATCTTTGAACGCCTGTAAGATCAACATCCACTTTCACAGCAGGGTCTCCAATTTTCATATCCTGAATTTCAAAAAGGACTTTCTTATCAGCAACTACAAAAAAAGATAGTGGAATACTTTTATTACCCAGATCATCTGCACCTACCATAGCCGTGAATCTTTTGGCATGTCCATTCAGCAAGAATGGCAAAACGCAGGGTGATTGTGCACCTACACCTCTCAAATATTTGACAGCATTGATTCGCATGGTATCATGACTATAATTTGTTTTGGCAGAAACAGGGCGCATGCCTTCAGAGTAGGTTTGGATGGGTAGATCGTCTAGCCATACAGAATGATCACTTTGTGCAATCAAGTTGCTAATGGAAATGGCAGCAACTAAAACAAATATTATTGATCTGTATCTCATAATTATTTATTGAATCTCTTCGCGTTCCCTAGCGTCCTAGCGACTTTGCGGTTAAGCAGATTAACCGCGAAGACGCAAAGACGCGAAGGAGCGCGAGGAATTATTTACTGGACAGCAAACGAATCATCACCACTCCATGGTGGCGAATTTCCGTTTTGAATAACCCGCTAAATGTTCCAAGTACTTGTTGTCTCCAAACATCACGCACTAACCATTTTCCTTTTAATCCTAATTTTTCTAAGTCAAGATTATAATTCTTACTTGATTCATTTCCCCAACGGAAATAAGATTGTGGTGTTTTTTGGTAATCAGCAATATTAAACATGCCGATGGCATAGGAGCCATCTTCCAATGGCTTTAACCAAACTTGTACCCCATTGTCTTCAAGCACCAGTCTGGCAGATTTACCCAACGGGTCTTGATCGATCTCTATTACATCATCATTGGTTAATAAGTTTAATGTGAACGCATCCAGTTGTTCAATCGGACAGCCAATTAGTAAGGGTGCACTCAATAAACTGAATAAACTTACATGACTATATTGTTCATCAGGTGTTAAACGTGTGGGGTGCAATTTGGCACCAGTTGTAACATTGCCAAGGATCATCATGTCGGGATCGTTCCAATGACCGGGACCTCCAAATGGCGCCCATTTATCTAAGGTGAATGCAGATACAAAAAGGCTTAACCAGCTATCACGTATATCTGGTCCTGTTCTCCATCCATTAGCAATTTTTACCCAGTCATTCACATTAGCAAATGGAGCGGAATTAGATAAACTATAAAAAATATCTCTGCCTGATTGTTTTAAAGCAACCGACATTCTTTCTGCTGAATTTACTTCAATCCGCCAATCATATTTTAAATAGTCAACACCCCAAGCTGCCATTTGCAAAGCATCATTCTTTTCAAATCTATATTTACCAATATACCGAAAGGCTCTTTTATTATCCCGAACAGAATCCGGATAAAACCCATTTTCTAAATTAGAGGAACCACCTGGAAACCCTGCGTAGCTTGAGATCCAGGGGGTTGAATACACACCCAGTTTTAATCCCTGTCCATGTATCTGATCTATCATCTCTTTAAAAAGCGGGAATTTTTCATTTGGCTGTATAGCATTAAATTTTCCTCCACGCTGACCCTGCCAGGCATCGTCGATATTGATATAGTTCCAACCGTGATTGCTTAAACCCATTTGTACCATGGCGTTGGCAGAGGCAATTACTTTTTCCCTGTCTATCTCCCTAGCCCAGGAATTCCAGCCGTTCCAGCCTATGGGAGGTGTGAGTGCAATCGTATCACCAATTTTGATACTTAGCATTTTTGAAGTACTACCTACACTATTTTTGGCAGATAGTTTCACCTGCCATTTTCCATTTTGCTTTACACTACCTGTAATTATACCTGTTTGCTGATCAATGGACAGTCCTTTGGGAAGTCCACTGGCATTGAATTGCATGGGCCTGTTCCCAGTTGCAGCAATAGTATATAAAAATGGATTACCTGGTGTTGCACCAAATACAGCAGGGGAATTAATTCTGGGTTTAGCAGCAGGTGCAGGTGTCAGAATATATCGATCGGGATCATTTTGTTCAGCTTCAGGTATGGTTCCATTACGCATAATGAATTGCGCATTGGCCCAATTTGAAAAGGTTCGCTGTAATTGTTCTTTTGGAACTACTAATAATCCTAGTTTTTGGATACCGGTAAGACTAATCGTAACTTTTTTCGGCGCATCGCCTACTTTCATTTCGCCACTTTCAAATAATATTTTTTGATCACCTAAAATATAGAAACGGCAGCTCATATTCGATAATGCTTTGTCATCTGCACCAACTATCGCTGAAAAACTTTCTGCATTACCATTAAGTAAAAATGCAATTACACTGGTACCCTGAACGGATATTCCCCTGCTATATTTAATTTGGTTTAACTGCATCGTATCCCCACCGGGTATCATTTTTACTGATACTGCAGGAATGCCCTGATTGTATAATGGCATATTCAATTCATCGAGATAGATCGTCTTTTTATTCTGTGCACTTGTTTCATAAAGTGAGCCAAGTATCGTTAGCAATACGGTTATATAAAGGTTACAGGCTTTCATGAAATGCACATTTTGAAATTAAATTGAATAAAAGAATCCGTTAATTGAGCCTACTACTGAAATGCTTACAATATAATTTATGGGGTGTTTTTTAATTCTTTGATCGATGATTTGTAAAGACCGATATTGGAAAGTGCAGGTGTGCTTAAAGATGCATGTATCAGCACACGAATCTTATTGGTATACACTTCCTCAAAACGGAGCAATCTTTTATAACCGATAGTTGTTCCTTTTGTAATCGTTTTCCATGCATTATCTATCAAAGCCTGTACTTCAAAATCTGCAATTCTTTGTCCATATGCTATGGGTTCCTGTAATAATATTCTGTCGATTTTTTTGGCAGAAGGCAGTTTCAATTCACATGAAACCTTTGCTACGCCATCATCTGCAGCCCAAAATGTTTCTTGCTTATTATCCGTAAGGTTTGCGGCTTTGAATTGGGATGATTTTCCTCTTGTATTAGAAGCAGTGGCTTTAGCACCTGTTGCCAGGTTAACAGCAAAGGTTTCATCCAAGGTATTTTTAAACTCTTTTAGAGATGCAACATCATTGGCTTCAAACAATCCGTCACGGTTGGGTGGAATATTGAGTAGAAATACTGCGTTGCGTCCAACAGACTTGTAATAGAGATCTACTAATTGTGCAGGCGTTTTTACTTTCTCATTTTCAGTTGCATGAAAGAACCATCCCGGACGAATAGAAACATCACATTGTCCTACCACCCAACTATCACCATCTGGATCACCTTTATTCAAATAGGGTCCGAGGCCGCTTCCACCAATCGTTACTTTAGAAGTATTGAATGTACTCCAGAATGTTTCACCTGCTATCCCGTTCTCATTTCCGATCCAATGAATATCCGGACCTGCATCTGAAAAGATCTTGGCCTTGGGCTGTAATTTTCTAACAATAGAACGAATCTCATCCCATGGATAATAGGTTTTGCTATCGATCGTTCTTTTTTCTTTCGCACCTCCATAATATCCATCACCGCCATTCGCTCCATCAAACCATATTTCTGTGATCTCACCATATTGTGTAAGTAATTCATTCAACTGGTTCTTGTAATAGGTAATGTATTCTGGAAATGCATATCGCGCATGATTTCTATCCCAAGGCGAGAGATATAGTCCTGCTTTCAAACCATACTTTCTACAGGCATCCGTAAATTCTTTTACAATATCGCCTTTCCCATTTTTATAGGGACTATTCTTTATGGAATGCTCGCCGAATTTAGTTGGCCACAAACAAAAACCATCGTGGTGCTTGGCAGTGAGGATCAATTCTTTCAAACCACCTGCTTTAGCCGCTTTTACCCATTGTTCTACATCCAGTTTTGCAGGATTGAAAATGTTTGGCGATTCATCACCATATCCCCATTCTTTATCTGTGAACGTATTCATATTGAAATGAACAAATCCTACCAGTCCCATCGATTGGTAATCGATCAAACTTTTTGATGGAATTACTTTGTTGGGCTTGAATCCAGCATTCTGTGCTTCAGCAGCTATGGTGATAAGTAAACAAAAAAATAAAATAGTTCGAATGTTCATTTTAAACGAAATTTAATTTGAAAATTATTAAGCAACTTTTATGCTTTTAATAAGTATGCTAAGATTATTTAAAACTAGTTTTCAAAATGCCTATCCCTTCACTCACAGGTATTTTGAGGTCTTTAAAATTTACGTCAAAGCTATTATTCAAAAGAATCATAGGCATTTCGCCAGCAGTTGGTATTGAAACCTTATTCAATGCAACATTTTTAACATCGTCAAAAACAAAAGCCGGTCTAAAATCATACTCTTTAAAACGAACGGTGAAGTTATTGATGGTAACGCCTTCTGCATGGCGCATATACAATCCCCAGGCAGGTAATTCGCCCCACATAGAAAATTCAGGATAGCCTTCTACGTTTTCTGGAATGGATGCAATTTTATTCAAAGGGATATAAGCAATATCCTTGCTGGCTCTACCACCATAGGTGATTTCTATGTTTTCCAAAGTAACATTTTGAACAGGGTAACCAGGTATGCCCACTATAGAAGAAGGCACTAAATTATAGGGCAAAAAGGGATGACCATAAATATGAAAATGCGATGGACGAACAGGCATTTTATCAAACCCAGGACGCAGGTGATCTGGCGGTCCTTCAATTGGATAGCCCTGGTCTGGTTTCAGCAGCGGTACTTCTGCTTTTACATTGGCAATATAGATTCCTTTTAGGGTGCTCACTTTATCCGTTTTATTGCGGTGACCCCGACGAATAAAAATGGCATTCCCGGTATTTTTTGCAACCACATTTCGGATATCAATATTTTCCATTACACCTCCATCAACAGATTCTAATGCAATAGCAGAGCGATAAGTATCAAATATGGTAAGATTGGTGATCTTGAAATTTTTAAACCCTCCATCATTGGCAGTACCAAATTTTAAACCATTGGCACTGGACCTTAGTGTGCAATTATCAACCACAATATTTTCACAAGCACTATTAGGGTTCTCAGATTTAAAACAAAGCGCATCATCGGATGCATTGATAAAGCAATTAGTGATACGTACATTTTTAGAATCTGTAATATCCAATCCATCATTGTTCCAGTATGCAGTACTTTGCACGGTGATGCCATCAATAGTAAGCCCATCACAATCACGGTAATCCTGCACCCAATCAGAAGCATTTTTTAAAGTAATACCGGAAATCTTAATATTCTTAGACCCTTTAAAATAAAGAACCAATGCCCTACCGTCTCCAGGTCTTTTATATAACCAAATAGAGTCAGCTGGTTTGATCTCACCGCTTCGGAGTTTTTTAAAAACATCCAGCATGAGTTCCTGCCCCTGCCCATCAATAATTCCTTCACCAGTAATGGAAATATTCTTTTGATTGTCAGCCATGACCAGTGCAGCACGACCAGCAAGTTTTTTATAATCGCTGGTTGAATGTGAACCCAATAAAACACCCCCTAAACTAATATGTAATTCAACACCCGATTTCATAGACAAAGTGCCAGTCATGAAATTTCCGGGAGGAATAATTACTTTACCTCCACCACCTTTAGAAGCATTATCGATCAATTGCTGGATCACCGCAGTATTAATAGTTCTGCCATCCGCCTTAGCACCAAAATCAGTAATCACGGCCTCTTTCACTTGTGCGATTAACTTATTAGATGAAATTAAAAAGAAGAAGCAAATAATTAGTTTTTTCATACAAGTATCCTTTTGCGTTTTATATATTAATTATTTTACGCCAACCTTCTTCTTCCAGTTTGTAAAAGCTGTCATTAATTCATTTACCTTATCTAAATCAGAAGAAGCAAGGTCTTTTGTTTCAGTAGGATCCTTCAAGAGATTATAAAGTTCCCAGGATGCATCTTCCTTATCCTTTACCAATTTCCAATTACCTTTTCTGATAGCCTGATTGCCTTCATGTTCCCAGCAATAGGTTCTTTCTGGCATGATAGTTTGTTTCCATAAATAAGAAAGACTAGTGCCCGGTAAAGAAGTTTGCATTACACCTGCCAATTCCAATGCAGTAGGGAGAAGATCAATAACATGCCCAATACCTTTTGCATATTGTTTCATGGGTTTAATGCCTGCTGGCCATTGTATGATACAGGGTGAAATGATTCCACCCTCATGCATAAAGTGTTTGTATTTACGGAATGGTGTATTGGACACATTTGCCCAGGGTAGATCATAGGTTTTATAAGAACCCTTCTCACCGATTTTTTTAAGCGGATCATTAAACTTTCGTTGATCCATATTTTCATCGCTGCTACCATTGTCTGAAAGGAATATGATCAATGTATTTTGGTATTGTCCATTTGCTTTTAAAGTATTGATCAATCTGCCAATGTTCTGATCCATTCTATCAACCATGGCAGCGTATACAGCCATCTTTCTTACCCATTCTGCTTTTTCTTTTATAGTATCCCATGCGGGAATCTCTTTTGGCCGAGCTGTGAAAATGTAATTTTGATCTATCATACCCAATCCTAACATTTTACGATAGCGCTTTTCGCGCGTAATATCCCAACCCTGTTCGTATAACTTTTCATATTTGGCAATATCAGGTTCCAAAGCGTGCAGTGGAAAATGGGGCGCCGTATAAGCCAGGTAAAGAAAAAAAGGGTTAGCATCCCTGGTTTTGTTTTCTATGTTCAGATAATCTATTGCATGGTCAGTGAAAGCATCCGTCATGTAAAACCCATCTTTGGGTATATCATAATCATCATTATCTAGCACAACATGTCTTTTGCTTTTTTCCTGAGGGATGATCTCATAAAAGCTGGAAGCTCCGGAGATCAATCCAAAATAATGATCAAAGCCTCTCTTCAGCGGCCAGTGTTCTTTTCTTTCCCCTACATGCCATTTACCTGACATATATGTATGGTAGCCAGCTTTTTTCAAATCCTCTGCAATGGTTGGATAGGCAGGATCAAGAAAACCCTGATAATTGCCTGTTACTATTTTAGCATTTGCCTGCGATACCATATCGCCCATACCTACCTGATGAGGGTATTCCCCTGTTAACAAGGAAGCGCGCGTTGGGCAACAACGCGCATTGTTATAAAAGGTTTTCATTTTAATTCCACCCGAAGCCAGTTTATCAAGATTGGGCGTAGCAATCTCTCCACCATAACATCCAATATCAGAATAGCCCATATCATCCGCCATGATAAAAATGAAATTCGGTCTATTAAGAGTTGGCACAGGCTTCGCAGATATTAAAAGAAAAAACACACCTATTAGTATGATCATTGCCATGATAAAAGCAATAAGATTTCTTTTTGGTGTATTTTTTATAAACATCATGGCAAAGAATTTTATTTCTTCATTTTAATTACTTCAGACCCTGCTAATAAAAAAGCGCCCGCGCCATAAGACTCCCAGCTTTCTGCATTAAAATTTCTTCTAGGGTCCGCACCAATTGGCTGAACCCAACCTACTTTACCTTCAGCTGTTACAAGACCGTTCAATCCTATCCAAGCTTTTTGAATAGCTGGCTGATAAAGTTTTTTGTTCAAAATACCATTGTTTACACCCCATGCCATTGCATAGCAATAGAACCCAGACCCACTTCCTTCACCACCAGGATAAGAAGCGGGGTCTAATAAACTGGTGCGCCATAAACCGTCTTCCTGCTGAAGTTCAATTAACCTGGCAGCCATTTCTTTATAAAGAGAAATATAAAATGCTCTGTTCCCATAACTTTTAGGCATTTCCTGTAGCAGTCTTACCAAACCTCCCATTACCCATCCATTTCCTCGCGACCAGAATAATTTTTTTCCATTGGATTCCTTTTTCCCAACGCCATTGGCATCCCATAAATAACTGGCATCCCTTGCAAAGAGGTGTTCTTCTTTATTGAACAATAAACGATAGCACTCTCTGAATAAAGTATCGCTGTATACTAAATAAGATGGATCAGAATAAGTATTAGCCAACTTGGCCATTACAGGAGGTGCCATAAACAATGCATCACACCACCACCAAGTAATGCCATGATTTTTTACTTCTTTGCCCGGAACGGACATCATTTTTTTAATAGAATCCAGTGTTGACTGTACCATTTTATTGTCTTTGGAGATACGATAAAGATCGATATAGGTTTGACTGATCGCATAATCATCTGCATGATCATATCTTCTGCCTGCGATCCATTTTTTTCTTTCGCCTATCGCCATCATAGAATCCATTAATACTGCTGAACCCGTGGTTTGATATGCCGCAAAAATGCCGGAATACAAAGCACCATTTGTCCAGTCATTCTCGGGCTTGCCATTTGAATGTTTCAATTGCCAATCAGCCACTTTAAGCATAGTGGACTTAATATATTCTGGCTTGAAAAATTCTTTATTTTGTGCAATAACAGTACCCACATTTGTGAGTGATAGTGCCAAGAGAAAAACAGATATTACTTTCTTCATAAATTGTTTTTTTACTTATTTAAATTTTTTACCTTTTGGCGCATTTTGAATATCCTTCAACATACCCATCAACTCTTTTACTTTATCAGGACGCTCATTGTATAAGTTATGGTCTTCATGAATATCAGTTGACAGGTCATACAGTTGTCCGATCGGCCCACCAGGTTGGGGTTTCACGTCAACCGGAGCAGTAAATCCACCTGATCCTAATTTGGTGATCAGTTTCCAGGATCCAACTCTTACATCCAAAGTTCCTTTAGATGAGATATTCACGATGGCTTTCTGTTCAGCCACTTCAGTTGATTTACCTGTGAGAATTGGATAGATAGAATAACTATCCTCTGTTTCAAATCTGGGAGCTTTATTGCCGATCAAATCAGCACAGGTGGCCATCAAATTTGCTAGCGTTGTTGAAGCGGCACTTTGTGAACCTGCTTTTACTTTTCCCGGATAGCGAACAATGAGTGGAACACGATGACCACCTTCAAAAGCATCACCCTTCATTCCACGGAATTCACCAGCCGATTTATGATCGAATTGCTGTACGAAATTTTCTCTCCAATAGGGCCCATTATCACTGGTAAAAACAACCATCGTATTTTTCGATAATCCCAAACTATCCAGCAAATGCAATACCTGACCTACTGCATCATCCACTTCCTGAACATAATCACCATATTCACCTGCTTTAGATTTGCCACGGTATTCTTTAGAAGGCATCCAGGGAGTATGTGGAGCCGGCATTGGAAAATAAAGGAAAAAAGGTTTGGATGATTTGGCTTGTTGCCTGATAAAATTATTTGCTTTTCTTGTGAAGAAAGGAAGCACATCTTCAAAATCAAAAGAGGGCGACATTAAGCCTTCTCTCCAGAATGGCCCAGTATAACCAGATTCGAGTTTATTGCCTTTTGTGTAGCCTGTAAGTGGTTCTGTCAGTTTACCATTTTCCAGATAGCAATAAGGTTCCATATCCAAAGATGCAGGCAAAATGAAGGAATAATCAAATCCTTGTGTATGTGGTCCGGCTATAGGTGCTTTTGTAAAATCAATTTGTTCTTTCTTCATCTGCTCCAGAATGCCATATAAATTATTTCTATTGTATTCCGGCTTTAGAGAATCTTTAAAAGCATCTTTCGGAACCCAATCCAATCCTAAATGCCATTTACCAACAACACCTGTTTGGTATCCGCTTGTTTTGAGTAATTCGCCAATTGTTGGCTGACCTTCATTGATCAGCGTTCTGCTATATCCATGTAACACACCAATTGGAAGACGGCTACGCCATGGATATCTTCCGGTTAAAATAGAATATCTCGATGGTGTACAAACAGATGAAGTAGTATGTGCATCAGTGAAACGCATTCCCTGGGCAGCTAGTTTGTCAATATGTGGCGTACTGATCTTGCTTTGCGGATTATTGACATGTACATCCCCATACCCAAGATCATCAGCAAGGATGTAAATGATATTGGGCAATTTCGATTTGCTTTGTGCGGTTGCATTATTTGATAAACTAACAGCAGTTCCAAAGCAAATTGAGAATAGCAAGACTTGAAAAGCCGGCTGATTCATTGATTTTCTATTCATCATTATGATTTATCTAAAATTCTCTCAACATGAAGTACATCACCATCAACACTATAGTGTTTGAATATTATCTCAGCACCTACCGTTGAATTATTAACCTGAACATCCAGAAAACCACCCACTATATTCAAATATCTATGCTCCTGAAGAATATCCTCTTTCTTCCAACCTCCAGCATGTTCATCGCTTGCAGGTCCGCAGCTGAATTCCATTAATCCATTGGTTTGATGTTTGGAAACATACTGCCAATGCCTGTCGCCACAGATCACATACAGGTTCTTTCTCCCTGTAAGAAACTCCCTGATCTGGTTACCTTCGTACATGAACCCGCTGTTGGCATGATTGTCTTTTTTCTGTATCCTATCCGGACCAATAATAGGTGTAGGACTGATCACTATTTTAAAAGTAGCATCTGAAGCATCCAATGTTTGCTTGAACCAATTCATTTGTTCCTTGCCCCAGATAGTTTTGTTTGGTCCGTCGGGAATATCATTGCTGTTTCTGTTCTCTCTTCCTTCCGTTAACCAAACTTGTACATGTTTTCCCCAACGAAAAGTTCTATAAGGACTTGTGCCGTAGGGCGTTTGTTGTTTAAAAATTTCTACTCCCTTGTTAAAAGTAAGATCACCCATGAATTGGGTCTTCATTTGAGGAAAGCAATCATTCATCCATGTGTCATGATCATCTTTCATGAAATAAGTTGGTACTTGACGATAGAATTCTACATTATTCTTCAATCCAAACATGCGCTGCCAATGCCAGAATGCTAAGGGGATCGTCTTTGCTTTTTGATCATAATAAACCACATCTCCTGTATGTACAAGAAAATCCGGATCTAATTTTAGCATATGAGGATAGATCTTGAATCCACCATTTTCAGGCGCATCCTGATGATCATATTCATGACAGGTAGTTACCATAAAATGAACATCTGTATTTTTTTGTGCATCTGCTGGCGTTCTAAAATTTCCTTTCATTTTTTCTGAGATTACTAGAGAACCAATAGAACGGGCCTCTACCTGAATTTCGTAATTACATGCCGGTGAAAGAGCTGAGAGGACGAACTGAACTGAAAAATCAGTATCAGCTTTAACGGAAGTCCATTTCGTTTCATTCCATTTACCCACTTTTAATTTCCTATACAATACCCTTGTTTCTCCGTATGAGCCAGGTACTGCACCTTCTATATTATCTACAGAATATCCATCAGGGAATATCACTTTTACTTTTCTGTTTGGTCTGTCCTCTTTATATTTTTCTTTAAAATAATTAACCGGATGCCATTCATTTACAGATTCATCAAGGTATAGAAAATCGGGGACCTTGGCATCTTTGCCAATTGGTTTTAGTGTTGTAGTAAGTCTTGACCAAATGATTGCAGAAGATGCCGTTACTTCACCAATTTTAATACCCGTTGCCAGAAATGGACCATTGTTTACAGCAAATGCTTTGGCTTTTTTTATAACCGGTAATAAACTGCCCAATCCGATAGTGGCCTGATAAATGAATTTTCTTCGCTTCATGATATACCGGTTAAGTGTTATTTTTATTTTGCCACTACCTTTAGTTTACCCACTTTTTTAGGTGATGATTCGCGAATGATGATCTCCGGCTTAATGATCTCCCCTACCGTTTTTGATTGTTTCTGTTCTTTGTTGATGATCTTTAAAAGCATTTCAATAGATTGGGTGGCAATATCTCTGATAGGTTGCGCAGCAACAGTGATCGAAGGAGATAATAACCTGAACAGGTCATTGTCATCAAAGCTCACAACAGCTATATCGTCGGGGATCTTACGTTTACATTTTTGTAATGCTTCTATACCCATTACACCCAGGTAATTGGTGGCGAAAAACAATGCATCCAATTCCGGATTTTGGTGAATGTATTGCACCATGGCTTCAATGATACATTCTTCTGCATCGTCAAAATTTACTTTCAATATCGTTTGTTCCGGCACTTGCAGACCTGCTTTTTTCATTGCCGTTTGAAAACCTTTTTCCCTGTCCTGCATCATAGACATTTCACTATAGATAGAAATGAATCCGATGTGTTTATACCCATTGTCTGTAAGATGACGGCTAAGGTTATAACTACCCATATAATTATCGAGTATCACATAATTTGTTTCCACATCAGGAATTAATCTGTCGATCAGCACAAAGGGTACATTCTCTTTTTTTAGTTTAACAATTTCGTCTTTCAAGCCGGATGTAGCGGTAATGATATAACCGTCAACATAACTGTTACGCATTTTATTGATCAACTGTCTTGCCGTATCATCGTTGTTTTCCGTACTACTGAAAAATACATTATAGCCGTTTTTATTAGCTTCTATCTCAATGATCTTTGCAATATTTCCGAAAAAATAGTTTCCGATATCTTCAACGATCAATCCAATGGTTTTAGATTTTCCCGTCCTGAGCATTCTTGCTGCACTATTAGGATTGAAGCCTCTTTTTTTAATCAAATCGAGTACTTTTTTATCAGTAGCCGGACTAATTCCCATTTCCTTGCTTTTTCCATTGATCACAAAAGAAACGGTGGTAATAGAAGTATTCAGTTCCAGTGCTATATCTTTCATTGATACTTTCTTCATGTTACTATTTGTTTATGAGGAAGAAATCTGCTTCGAGAGCTTATCATTCTACCCTTATTATTCCTGTATGGTTGACATAGATGGCGGTGCCTGTTTGGTATCGCTTCCCCATGTTTTATTTGGTTTATTACCCATTTGTAAAATCAATTGCCCACCTTTTACCAAAGCCTGATGCAAGATCCATGGCTTATCTAAAGCGTTTCCATTAATATTTGCAGATTGTATATAGAAATTCTTAGGGCCATTATTTTTTGCTTCAATTACAAAAGTCTTTCCAGGATAATATTGTTGATTCAAGTGTAGTGTGATCTTGTTAAATGCAGGACTACTGATCTCATAAAATGGTTTTTCAGAAGTACCGCCATTGGTGGAGAATAAGCCAATTTTCAACAATACTGCTAAAGAGCCCATCAATCCCTGGTCTTCATCGCCACTATATCCTTTTTGCGGAGAGATACCAGTGTAAACAGAATCAATTAATTGCCTGGTCCAATATTGTGTAAGCCAGGGTTGACCAGCATAATTAAAGAGGAAAGGCGTTTGCATGCAAGGCTGGTTTCCATAATTGATATATACTTTTCTTTTCAATTCCTGATCAGTAGGATTTTCAGATTTTCCGGAAACAAATCCATGCGATTTTGCCTCTGTAAATGCATTATTTAATTTGTTGTTAAATGCATCTTTACTGCCCATCAATTCGATCAATCCTTTCACGTCATGTGGAACCCACCAGGTATATTGAGCAGCATTGCCTTCTTCAAACCCTTTTTCATATTGCAGTATATCAATGGGCTGATTCCATTCACCTTTTCTATTCCGCGTCCACATCCAACCAATGTCTTTGTTAAAAATATTTTTATAATTAGAAGCACGTTTGGTAAACAAGGTATAATCTTCCTGTTTGCCCAATACTTTCGCCATTTGCGCCAAAGCATAATCCTGGTAAGCATATTCCAAAGTTTGCGCTGAGCCATCCATATGAAAACCATATTTGATATTGCTCAATGGATTGGGGATATAACCCAGTTCCATATATTCTTCAATACCACCACCCTTAAATGTGTTGTGTTCATAGCCCGCTTTACTCATCATACCTCCGGGAAAATGATCTTTGCGCATTCCTTCATATGCTTTGTTGATATCAAACCCTCGAATGCCTTTCAGATAAGCACTTACAATAAAAGGTGTTGTTTGTGCACCTGTCATTACATAGGTATAATTTCCTCCCGATGGACCTCTGGGGATCAATCCGCCATCATCATACATCTGAAGTAAACAGTTGATAAAAGATTCTGTGAGTTCCGGATAAACCAGGTGCCATAAGGTGTTGAGCGACCATTGAGCACCCCAAAATGAATCGGAATTATACATTTTGAATTTTGGTACACCCTTTTCATTCAGCGGAATTTTTCCCGTTCTGGGTTTTGCTCCTGTATTGTCAATATAAGTGCCGCTTACATCACTAACAATTCTTCTGCCTTGTAACGCATGCCACAGATCTGTATAAAATCTTCTTTGATCTGTAAGCGTACCTCCTTCAATATCAATCCTGCCCAGCCATGCATTCCATTCGTCAGAAGATTCTTTTACTACCCTGTTAAAATCCCAATGGTTCAATTCGGCCTGCATATTTTTTCTTGCTTCCTCAATACTTACATAAGAGATAGCCACTTTCATCTTCCTCACTTCTCTGGCATTTGTAGGAAAACCAACATACACACCTGTTTTAGCGCCTTCCACTTTATCGTTTACAGGAATGATCGCTCCATCTTTCCAGCCGTTGAAACTATTAAAGGGTTTATCAAAATCCACTACAAAGAATACAGTGATGGGTTTGGGGCGACGGATGGTTTCTGCCATGGTTACTTCCCCTTCCATACTTTGGTTACTTACCTTATGTACACTGGCAGATTTTGTTTCAGAAGATCCGAGCACAGTAGTAAAATCAAATATGATATTACTGCTGGTTGATTGCGGATAAGTGTATTGATGAAATCCTACACGGGTTGTAGATGTGAGTTCTGCAGTGATTCCATAATCTTTCAATACTACTTTATGGTAACCAGGTTTTGCGATTTCATCCTTGTGAGAATAAGTAGAACCGTATTGAGAAGGTCCTAAATGTCCTTTAAATACACCATTCGTAGGCAATACAGGAATACCTGACATTTCCCAACAATGGATATGACTAAAACACTTGATTGTGTCTTCATTATAACGGTAGCCTGTATTCCAGGTTCCTTTCAAAACCATATCAGGACTGAGGTTCACCATACCAAAAGGTCTGGTAGCAGAACTGAAGTAGAAGAATCTGGAATTGGCTGCATCAACCATGGGTTCTACCAGATCTGATTTGGCTATTTTTTTAGATGTACCTGGTTGAGAGAAAACGGGAACTGTATGCAGTAGCAATAAGCAAAGCGCTATTGCATATTTTGGCTTTAACATGGGGCATATTTTAACTGTTACAAATAACAATCACTTACAAACTTAGTTTTCCCATTCCAGCTGGCAGTTAGGAATGGCAAAGGCATAGCCAGAGACCTAATCGGCATATTGATTAAGCCTATCTTAAGCACTTTAGATAAAAAGAAAGTAAAAGAATCTGTTTGAATAATATTCAAACAGATTCTGAAAAACTTATTGGTTAATACCCTGGGTTTTGAGTCATTGCAGGGAAAGACAAATCTATTTCACTTTGAGGTATGGGTCTCAAATAATGGATATCCTTGATGGTATTGCTTTTCGCAGCCCATGGATTATATTTCAATACCCTCTCAATTAATTTGCCGGTTCTTTTCAGGTCGAACCATCTGTCGTATTCGCCTAATAATTCCCTGGCTCTTTCATCAAGAATTAAATCTACATTGATATTGGCAGGTGTTGCCCTATAAGGTGCTGCTTCCAATGACTTGATGTCTTGCGGAAATTTAGCACACTGAGGTGTTGCACCAGCTGCATTTAAAGCTCTATCAAGTACCTTGTTATAGTAAACATCGGCACCGCCTAATTTACCACCTGTTGCACCTTTTACGATGGCTTCAGCAGCAATTAAATAGGCTTCTGCTGCACGAAATACTGTTTCATTCAAGGTTCCAGCAGCATCTCCATATGGAATACCAGGCTGCCAGAATTTCCACATATGTGGTTCACCTGCAGGAAATCCACTTACGCCCACACCATTCACTATATTATAACCACCACCCCATTCACTACCATTGATCACAGAATATTTTCTGGTACCACCAAGATCAACGCCTCTTTCAGCGGGTGTTAAAGCTGGTTTATTCCAAGGACGGAAATACACAACCGTATCCCCTGCTTTTATATCAATTCTAAGGTTTGGATTGGTTGTAGGCAAGGGTTTAAAACCTGCTACAGGTAGCAACGCATACCCTACTTCCAGAAAATTATGATCGTAACGAGAATCATTCTGTGGATCATATAAACGATACACAACAGAACCTTGTGGATAGATACCCAAAGACCTGTTATAATCTGAAGTTCTTCCTTTTGTACCTGGAAAACCTTCACCACTTCCGCTGAATACAGAATGCAGGTTATTACCGCCAGCTACATCCTGGTTAAATGCAGCATCAGTTTTATTGGTTAATATATCAGAATTGTATTGCACAGAGAAAACGATTTCCGGATTCTTATCGTTTTGAGCACCTGTATATTGTGTCAAAGGATTTTTAGAACGAACAGGAAACAAGTCTTTGTATTTTGCTGCAAGTGGATAAGCAGTAATAACCAGATCTGCATATTTCAATGCGTTATTGAAATCAGTTGCTTCAGCACCCAAAGAATTTTTAAAGTTCCATCCGCGTGTTAAATAAACACGGGAAAGCAAAAACTGTGCAGTTCCTTTGGTAATCCTGCCATAATTAGAGGCTACCGCTGGTAATTTAGTTTCAGCTTCCAACAAATCTGCAATGATCTGTTTATAAATTTCTGCAGAAGCAATTCTTTTTGCTTCCTTACTTGCCCCTTGTGCTTCAACCAATGGCATTGGCACATCACCCCATTGTTGAACTAAATAAAAATAACAAAGTGCACGAAGGAATTTTGCTTCTGAAACACGGATGCCTTTTAAAGTTTCATCCATGGTAACGCCATTGGCTCTGGAAACTACAGTATTGGTTCTTCCAATCTCAGTGTAGAGTAGTGTCCATAATACCCTAAAATCATCCAGAGAAGCATTTAATCCAACATCATATTGGTGGATAGATCCTGCATTAGCGGGAGCTGTAGGAAATTTAGGGTCGCCATATCCACCTGGATAAAACAGATCGGTACCGTTTAATACGAGTTGTCTGGTTTGATAAATATTTCTCAGCAATGGATAACAAGACCTAACCAGGTCTTCAAAGCCTGCAGGTGTTACATAATAGCTATCAGTTGTAAGTGAAGAAACAGGTTTTTCTTTCAGAAAGTCTTTTTTACAACTAGATGCAAAAATGCCTAAAAATGCGAGTCCTATAGCTGCTAATCGTATGTTGATGATTGATTTCATAATAGTAAGTATTAGTTTGAATTTAGAAGCTGACGTTTACCCCAAAAGTTAATAAAGTTGAAGGCACATCGTCCTGGTAAATTGCAGAATTAAATTCAGGATCAAAACCTACATAACTGGAGAATATGAAAGGATTAGATACCTGCATATAAAATCTTGCATTAGATATTTTCCAATTGTCTCTCAATTTTTTTGGTAAAGTATAGCCCAAAGTAATATCTGAAACCCTTAAGAAACTGGCATTTTGATAATTGATGGCTCCTCTATATGGATTGGCCACATAAGGTGAAAAATAAGTAACAGAAGGGTTGGTTTTTGTCCAATAATCCAATGATGCCAAAGAATTATAACGTGTACCCAATTCACCAAATGTTCCTGATAAGGTTGAATTGCTATACTGTGTGCCATTTCTATAATACACAAAGAAAGAAAGATCCAGGTCTTTGTAATTAAAACGGTTGGTAATACCTAAGATCCAGTTGGGTAATTGTGTACCCAAATAGGTCCTGTCGTCAATAGCATTGGTAGAAGAAATCTGACCATCACCATTTTGATCTACCACCCTTACAGAACCCGGCACCTGCTTATAAACCTTTGCAGCAGAGGAATCTGCTAATTGCCAGATACTGGCAAACTGGTAATCAAAATTGGCCCTGATAGGATAACCTACAAATAGTTTATTACCCTTGTCTTCTTTCTGACCATTACCATATAATTCGAGTAATTTGTTATTGTTTTTGGTAAAGGCAAAAGTACTTGTCCACCTGAAATTTTCTTTAGCAATATTCACGGTGTTCAAAGTAAATTCTATTCCTTTATTTTCAATTTTTCCCACATTAGCAGTTACCTGACTAAATCCGGATACGGTAGGAATTTTCTGATTCAGGATCAGGTCAACTGTTTGTCTGTTATAAATTTCTACTGATGCAGAGATCCTGCTTTTAAGTATGCTGAAATCCAAACCGAAATTCAGCTCTTTACTTCTTTCCCATCTTAGGTCTTTATTGGCAAGATTCAATGGAGCAAAGCCTGTTGCAGCAACACCATCAAAATCATATCCTGTGTTTAACAAACTAGCCTGGGTGCTATAGGGGTTAACCGTTGAGTTACCCACTTCACCATAGCTCACACGTAATTTAAGGTTTGAGAATATATCCAGATTGTCAATAAATTTCTCATCACTCAATCTCCATGCGGCTGCTACTGAAGGGAAGAAAGCCCATTTATTACCTTCAGCTAATTGAGAAGCACCATCCGAACGACCAGTCAGTGTTAAAAAATAACGGTCATTATAAGTATAGTTGATCCTACCCATAAGAGAAGATAAAGTTCTTTCCGAAAGTGAACTTCCCTGTGCGGTAATAGTACCGGTATTCAATGCATACCAGAAAGAATTATAAGGAAGATCCTTAACTGCAATGGTTGTTAATTCATCTCTCTGATAAAATGCACTCTGCAGTGCAGTTAGATCAATTTTATGTTTACCAAATTCCTGCTTATATGTTAAGATATTATCAATGGTATAATTCAAAGCTTTTCTGGTATCCAATTGGGTTCTTGGTTTGGCACCGATTTGTGATTTAGACCATTGACCTCTCCAGTCGCCTGTTTCTGCGCCATTATAAGAACCTGACAAAGAGCTACGGAAACTCAATCCTTTCAAAATAGCAACTTCTAAATAGGCATTGGTAATAGCTGAAATTGTTTTGGTTTGCAGTTTGGAAATTTCAGGATCGATATCTAATAATGGATTGGGAACCTGTTTGTCGTTAATACCCATCCAAACGGCATAACCGTTAATATTCAAATCACCATTCTGCGATGGATTGGTGAGGTCTGAATATAATAAGGTTCCCGTAGGCCTTGCCCTGAATGTACCACGTAATGATTCCTGTGAACCCCAGTTCTGGTCACTGTAACTGATATAAGAAGTGAAACCCATTTTAACGCGTGAGCCAACTTTACTATCCAATCCTGCATTCAAATTGTAACGCTTAAATCCTGTATACAAAACATTACCCTGTTCATTTAGGTAACCGGCAGAAAAACGATAGGTAGTATTCTCGCTGCCACCAGATACACTGATATTATGTGCGGTTTGCATGCCCGGATCTGTTGCCAGACCAGTCCAATCGGTTGTTCTACCTGCATCAATGTTTGCCTGTTCTGCAATAGTGAATACAACAGGTGCCAGTCCTGCAGCTACCCTATCCGTTACTGCTAGCTTAAAAAATTCCGGAGTTGATCTAAGTGCCGGCACATGTGCTATATTCTTTATGCCCACATAACCATCATAAGCCACCTTCGGTTTGCCTGCAACCCCTTTTTTGGTGGTAACAATTACCACACCATTGGCACCACGGGCACCATATATAGCTGTAGAAGATGCATCTTTTAATACATCCATTGATTGTATATCATTTGGGTTGAGAGAGTTAAGATCGCCACCCATTGCACCGTCGATTACAATTAAAGGTGCCGTTGAGTTATTAATGGTATTCTCTCCCCTGATGGTGATATTATAAGGTGCACCCGGTCTGTTACTCGCTTTGGTAACTGTTGCACCCGCAACCTGACCCTGAATGGCTTTCGCTGCCAACGTTGGGTTGGCACGTACAATATCTTTTGATTGAACAGAAGAAAGTGCTCCTGTTAGATCACGTTTTCTTCTTTCACCATATCCTACTACAACGATATCTTCCAGTGATTTTATTTCAGGTACCAAATTAATGTTGAGAGAAGTTTGGTTGTCTACATCTACTTCCCTGTTTCCAAAACCGATGGAAGAAATCAGTAAAACTGTTTTACCGGAGGAAGGAATTTTAATAGTGAATTTTCCATCACCATCTGTTACAGAACCCTGTACAGCACCTTTAACTGTAACACTGGCTCCTGCAACAGCAGTACCATTTTCGGTATTCACAACACGTCCCGTGATCTGGCGTGTTTGCGACCAGGAAATGCCGGCCAATAAGCACAGCATGGTTGTTAGAAGAAGAACTTTTCTCATAATAGCAGTTTTTGTTTTTAGCAATCGTTTGGGAGAATTTGAAATAAACAAATGAAGCTTTATTTCAGATTCCGTTATAAACCTAGTTAAATCCTTTTAGTAAATCGTTTAATGTAAGGTAAAAAACTACGAAAACGATTTCGATGAAATTACGTGAATCATGCAGCGTTCCAAATAGAAAGGATTTACATTCATTAATAAAAAGCAACATGAAAAAAGTATGCATACTCCTTTTGACCTTTTCCTTTTTAATATCCTTCCATTTACAAGCACAGCAAAAAAAGGTTACTCTCGATTATTACTTTAATAATGAATACAAAAAGAACCCAAATGGAATATTGGAAAGATTTCATTATACCTGGGAGGATGCCAGCATTAATGGTTATTCAATTTGGGCAGATATATTCAAAGCAAAAGGATTCCAGACCACAAACCTCTTAAATGCACCAACTGTCGAGAATCTGAAGGGAACAGCTATTTACATTATTACAGACCCAGATACACAGAAAGAAAGTCCCACCCCTCATTATATGGATCCTGCATCTGTAAATGCCATAAAAGAATGGGTAAAGCAAGGTGGTGTATTGGTAATGATGACCAATGATTCAGCCAATGCAGAACTACCGCATTTTAATTTACTGGCTGAAGCATTCGGTATACATTACACAGACAAAGTTCGAAACGCTGTAATCAAAGACATTTCGGTAGGCAAATTATTAGTACCTGAACAACATGAGATCTTTAAAGAGGCAAAGGTTTTGTACATGAAGGGTATTTCTACAATTACACTCAAAACACCGGCAACAGCACTGTTGGAAGATAAGGGCGATATCCTAATCGCAAAATCAAGGTATGGAAAAGGAATGGTGGTGGCTTTGGTTGATCCCTGGATCTATAATGAATATATTGTGAATGACCGACTAGATGCAAGTTTCCAAAATGGTATTGCTGCTAAAGAATTTACGGATTGGTTGATCAAACAGGTACCGCAGAAATAGTAGCACGCATTATTTTTAGTACTTATTTATTGGATACAGTTTTCACTTTCTGTAAAATGGGAACATCCGCTGGTTTCATTAACTGCAATGGAGCTGCTATGGTATGGTCATTCGACTGAAAATTTTCTTCTACCAGGTATGCCACTGTAGATGCCACCTGCTTTTGATAGATCTTTTCTTTGCCTTTTAATTCGCCATCGGCCGCAATACCCGGACCAATCATTGCCATCCATATTTCACCGGATCCCTTTACCCAAAATCCATGATCTGCCCATCTGGAACTTTTACTTCCTCTACCATGATCTGTTGTGATAATGAATGTGGTATTGTTTTTATAAAAAGGATCTGTTTGTACATAATACCATAATTCAGCTATCAGTTGATCTACCTGGTGTGCTTTTTGTAAATACTGATCATACCTGCCCTGGTGCGCAAACTCGTCGGTTTCACCTAATCCCAGGAATACCACTTTGGGGTGCTTTGCTTCAATATAATTTCTGGCGCTTGCATAGGTTAAAAGGTCGTATCGGGTATGTCCTTTATTCGGCACATTTTTCTGAACTTCATTGATCAAAATATTTAAGGTGTCGTCTCCCTCTTCCAGCATTTCATAGCCACTATTTACGGGTAACTGACTTTCTTTTTCATTTAATATATACGGCATTACATTCCAGGAGCTGAATGCCGCAACCTTGCCTCCATAAGTTTCTGTACTATTTAAATATTCCAGGATATTGGTATTTCTATTATTAATGCTAAGGTTGGGAATGAATCTTTTATCAGCATAGCCGGTTAAAATTTCATTGTAGCCCGGATAAGAGATCTTGTAAAGATTAGAAACATTCACTTCATTGCCATAGGCCCTATTGCCTGATAATCTTCCTTTTGCTGCAATTACATTCCAAAAAAATGGGAGGAGTTTTTTTCTTCTTTCGGTTAGATCATCGCTCCAGTATTGCTGTCTGATAAGAGCGGTATCCTGCACATAAGTAGTATCTTTCATCAGTAGTGAGTCAGCTCCACCAAATACTTCCTGCCAGCGAAATCCATCCGTTGTGATGATAAAAACATTATGGGGAACTAATTCCTTTTGCGCAAATGCTGCTATATAAGCAAGCATTAAAATTGTGGCAATCAATATTGATTTCATTACCAGAGGTTTTACAAAGGAACTTTTGTAATGTAACCTTGCAGTAAAGAACTGATTAAATAAATGTTATGTAAAATGATTTGATATACACAATGTTAGTAATGGAAATATTGTGTCTTAAATAGGATGCGATTATCCACAAAACAATTATAACATTTCATTCAATAGTGATTTTTTAGCCAATTGTATCTGTCGGATCAATTTTTTAATTTGAATTTCATGCACTTCATATTCACCAATCAAACGATGCAATTCGTTGAAAGATGTTTTATAGGTATGAAATATTTTTTCTAATTCCTGCTGCTTGGTTTGGAGATCGCACAATAATGTTCGTTGCTCGGCTATAAGATTGGATTTATGTTCCAGTATACTTTCTGTGAGGTTATGGAGTGCTATATGCGAAGCCTGACTGATAAAGGATTTTCGTTTCATGAACTGCTATTTTCTTTGGCAAATAAATTACCAGTAACCTACTTCTTCTTATTGATCTGTGAGCTGTCAAATGCGTAATGTGTGCCATTCGCATAATCGTAACGACTCCTTACCAGAAACAAACTAAAGGGCAGGATCTTCTTCATTACACGTTTAGTTTTATCTGGATAGGTAAGGTTTATTTCGTTATTGTTTGCACGCAGAAACACATATTGCAAAGAATCATTACCAGCCACTTTCCAAACAGCTCTTGCAGAACTTGCATTCTCCAGATAAAGGTCCTGGTTATTAAAATGCCAGATGACCTTATCATCTTTGATCAGCATATTAGACTTCTTTACGCCTGAAGAATCTCCCTTGCTTAAAACATATTCATAAGTGTTTACTGTAAAATCACCTAACCTACTGAAATAGAAATAGGAGGAATCCTTTTTAGCATTTGCAATCAACCAATTATCATTTGTGAATACTGCTTCCAATGCTTTCAGATCATAGAGTAAGGAGGTAGTACTTCTTTTTTCTATAACAGTTGCAACGGTATCAATCACCGGGGTTTCTTCCTTTTCTGCTTCTTTATTTTGCGATTGGCAGGCGCAAATGAAAAAGATAGAAACAATGATTACAAAACGGGTAAACTTAAACATAGTATAGCAATTAACGGGGTATGCTAATTATTAAAAAAGCCGCCTGTATCAGGCGGCTTTACTATAGATTGAATCAATTATTTAAATGAAGTCCATGTTTTCCACCATGTATCTCCTACAGCACAAGCACCTCTGTAAGCTACTGCACTAAAGTCTGCTTTACCATTGGTAGATGTTTTTAATTTCGCACTAGTAAATTCAGCACCGGATGCAACAACAGCTGTTCCTGAAGAAGGATTAAAATCTGGTGCAGCATAAGCAAATGGTTTTGTAACACCAGCGGCTGCATTATCAGCTACCATTGTATTTGCAAAAGACACTGTATTTACCCAAGCTGTAATAGTTGCAGTAGTTGCACCTGTTGGCGCAGTTGCACTAGCAGCATAACTTACAGCCTGAGCTGTAGGACCAGCGATTACATTATTAGCAAAATTTAAGGCACCTGTTGGGGCCAGATTTTTATCAGTTGGTGTTCCCTTACTGGCATCAATTAATAAACCCGAAACAGAACCCCCACTCCAACCGAGAAATGCAGAATTAAAGATACTAACTTCGCTATTTCTACGTATTTGCGCTCCTGCTAAAAACAAACTATTCCCTTTAGATGAAGCTGTTTCTTTTGGTCCAATCAGTGTCATATTACTGAATACGGCACTTGTTTTAACCGGCACAATTGCTACGGGGTTATTTGGACTAACAGGAATAGATTGTAAGAATGTTTTTCTGTCAGAACCATTGGCATCATTATCGGTTTCAAATGCTTCACTCTTAGAGATATCTGCAATAGCAGAATCACGAACAGAAATACCAAACTGTACTTTACCATCAAATCCATTATCCATATCAAAATCATCATCCAGTGTACGGAAAGAGATCAGGTGCTTGGCATTTACTGAACCTCCAAACCACTCAAATGAATCATCATTGGCAAAAGATACCTGTACATAATCAACTACAGTTTGGTTACCTACACCACCTAAAGTTAAACCGTTGATTTCTTTATCCGGAAGAAATGCATATCCGGCATATTCAATACGAACATAACGCAGAATTCCACTATTATCAGCATAGTTAGAAGAAGCCCCTAAACCATACAAACCTAAACCATCACTATTGTTAATACCACCTTCAATTTCACCAATACCATCAACACCATTAAATGCAGAGTTATTAGGTGCATTACCTAAGATAACTAGACCAGCCCAGTCGCCACGTTGCGGCGTAGCAGCTTCTGAAGTAAATACAATAGGCTTATCAGCAGTACCGTCTGCAATAATTTTTGCTCCGCGGGTAATAATTAAACAACCGTTCTTTCCATTTTCACCAACAATTTTAGTTCCTGGTTCAATTGTTAATATTGCTCCACTGGTTACATAAACCAGACCACGCAGCTTGTAAGTGTAAGCCGCTTTCAATGTTAAATTGGTAATGATTCTACCTTCCAGAATGGTATTTTCTGTTGGAGTAGTTGTTGGTGGGGTAACTACAGTAGTACCACCGTCAACTTCAATTTTACGACAACTGCTTGCAATCACACCAACCGACGCAATCAGAATGAGTAACTTTTTCATATTCGTGTTTGTTTTTATAGTTGTTTAGTTATTTACTTATTTGATATTATAAGAGAAGGAAATACTCACATTGGTACCATATCTGCGGGCAATTGCCATTGCATCAGAAGAATTATTATCAAACTTTCCATTGTTATTCAAATCATGATAATAATAGGCCATCTGATTCAACAGATCGCTTACGTTCAATTTTAATTCTCCCTTTTTCTGTAATACTTTTTTAGCAATCTGGAAATCAAGTAACGCTCTAGGATTTTCCCAAACAGGTGGGAAATCTGAGTTACCAACATATAGAATACGGCGTCCAATTTGATTGAAAAGTAAAGTTGTATTCAAACCGATTTTTTCAATATCGTATTGTAATGTAGCATTCACAATATAAGGACTCTGTCCCTGCATAGGTCTGTCGAGATTTGTACCTGCACTGGTTACCCTGTTATAGATATATGAGAAATTACCTTGTAATGTGAAATTCCTTAATCCATTAGCAATTACATCCAACTTCTTTCTGAATTCCATTTCTACACCATATCCAGAAGCCTTATCAGCATTGATATAGTTAAATGTACTGGAACTACCTGCACCTGTTTGGTTGAAGAACAATTCGATAGGCTTGTCGAAATATTTATAGAATACACCTAATGTAAATAATTCACCTGCGCGCGGATATAATTCGTAACGCAAGTCGGCATTGGTTACTTTGGTTCTTACCAATGTTTTATTACCAGTTGTGGTAGCACCCAAATCAAAATCAAAGAATGCAAATGGGCTCAATTCACGAAACTCAGGTCTGATAACGGTTTGAGAACCAGACAAACGAAGATTAGTTACTTCATTCGCTTTGTATGTTACGTTCAATCCAGGTAAGAAATCATCCACTTTGGTGTACACATGTCTTGGATCTTTTTCTTTCATACTACCCACCACTTGGTCAAAATTTTCCCAACGTAAACCCCAGGTTGCTCTCAATTTTTTAGTGATCTGGTTATCGAATTGTAAGAATGCAGCATTTAAGATAGTATTAGCTATATATCTGTATTGATCTCCAAAAATTTCGTTGAAAGCAAATTTGTTATCAAAACCATTACCGTAATTAGCCGGACTAAAAACAACATCTTCCGTTAACAAACGTAAAGAAGGATTGTCAGAAGGTAAATAGATCGAGAAAGGTCTTGAATCAAACAAACGATCTTTAACCTGAAGCATATAACCTACTTTAATCGTTTGTGTTAAACTTCCAACAGTAAAGTTTTTTGCAAGATCCCCACCACCAGTATAGATATAATCATTTAAGAAACCATAATAACGACTTCCACTTTTTTGAGATGTTTTAGAAGCAGATACCAATAATTGATAAGGAGAACCAGGTACAATGAGGTTCTGATTATACTGCACACGTCTTTGATCTGGCACATACTGGTCAAGTATATTGAAACTACCATACCAATGAAACTTCAATTTAGCTGATGGGATATTATGGTCACCCGAAACCATGGTATTAAAGAATGTATTGGATTTCAAAGCCAATTCTGTAGCCCTGATATTTTCTCCATTAATGGGATCATTCTCAAAATCCTTACCAGTACGTTTTGTTGTATAATCAGTTGCATTTACATTCAAGATCGTTTTCCAGGAAATCTTGTTGTTATTATTCAATTGCAAAGTCACATTACCTAAAGCGCCCAGAAGAATGTCCTGACTATATTTATCATTGAAATAATCAAAGTTCAAACTGGCAACTGGTCCGTTAATAGAATATAATCGGTTCTGAAAATTTACTTTTTTGAAAGACTGGTTATAGGTTAAGGCAAGTACAACACCCAGTTTAGAACTACCACCTAAAGTAGTGTTGAAACCGCCACTCATTTGAAAAGACTTATTGGTAACCGGCAGGAAATTAGAACTGTTCTTTTCAGTTGACCAGATATTTGAAAACTCTTTACCGATATTGGTTTTTTGTGTTTGGTCGTAGCTGTTAAAAACAGATTTTGTTGGCATAGAAGATGGCATAGACCTTGTGCCATCATCAAAACCCAACCAATCTGTTTTACCTCCCTGGTAATGATAAAAATCTGCTCCTGCAGTTTGTGTATTGAACCCTGTACCAATTTGAATATTGAAAAAATTAGAAGCAGGAATATCTTTGGTATTTACCTGTATCAAACCACCAGCCCACTCACCCGGAAGTTCCGGAACAAAAGCTTTGTTGATGATAATATTATCGATCATGGGTGCCGGAAACACATCGAAAGAGAATGTTTTCCTATCTGGCTCTGTGCTACTTAATAATACACCATTTACCATGGCTTGGTTATAACGATCAGCCAACCCTCTAACAACTAAATATTTTCCTTCCTGTACAGATGTACCCGGAACTCTTTTTAAAACTTCACTGGTACTTTTATCTGGTGATCTTCTAATCGCTTCACCTGAAATAACCTGTGCAACAGTAGATGTATTTTTTTGGTAGGATATTAAAGCATTGATGGTTTCACCTCTGGCTCCAGTTCTGGCACTTGCTTTTACTACAACTCCTTCGAGGGCTTTAGAATTCTCTTCCAAGATCACATTTACCGTTTCTTCTTCATTTACACTAGAAACGGAAATATCATCAATGGTTTTTTCATTATAACCTACATAAGTAAGTGTGATTGCGATTTTTTTACCAACTTCCGCATTGATGGAAAAGTTTCCATCAACATCTGTTTTAGTGGTACCGGTAATAGCCCCAGAAATACGGATTGTTACCCCAGCAAGACCTTCATTTTTATTATTGGAAACCTTACCTGCAATTTTACCCTTTTGAGCAAAACCAAGGGCTGAAAAAAGAACCAAAGAAAGAAATAAAACTATTTTACGCACAACATATATTTTAGTCGTGCAAATATTGCATCCCTATGTTACGGAATTGTTAAGCCAATATTACGAGGGGGTTAACATTTACAAGCCCTTTTAAGGATGAAAGACCGAAAAAATATCAGGTAGCTATTGGCTAGTCCTTGTCTTTCAACTCTTTATCCTGTTTGAAAAAAGCTGCTCTTTTAGGTGCAGGCACTATGGCATTTTCTCCCATAACTGCTTTCCAGATCACTTCTGTGAATTCCCTATCCGGAATTTTATCGGCTTTGGTAAAATCAAATTGCTCGCTTTTTCGTTGCCAGGCATTTTCTACTGCGTTTTTCTCATTAATGTCTACCTGAAGCGGTTTGGCAGTAAACCCTTTCAAATTAGGCTGGGCAGAAAAACATCGCCACATAGGTTCTGCTGCTGCATCATATTGGCTCATAGGCTTCAAACCTAAGATCAGTTCAATGGTACGCAACATAGATGAAGTGGAATACATGGTATGGTCTACAAAATTTCTTTTCACAAATCCACCAGCAACATAGGCCGTAGAGCGATGTGCATCTACATGATCGGGGCCATCTTGTGCATCATCTTCCAAAATAAATACGGCAGATTCTTTCCAAATAGTGCTTTTACTTAAATATTCAACAAACATTCCTACAGCCAGGTCATTATCTGCTACATGCGCAAAGGGTGTAGGCTTACCCTTTCTCAAACCTTCGGTATGGTCGTTAATGATTCTTAATGTGCTTAGTTTATGAACTGCATTAATGGCCAATAAGGAATCAAAATCTCTTTTCCATTGCCCTACACGGGTTGTATCTCTAACAGTTTCATCCCAACTGGTATAATAAGGACAAAAATGATCTTTCAAAACAGGAATATTGGGTTTGTAATCGTCTGCAAACTCACCATATGTGCGGTAACTAATGCCCGCCCTTTTACAATGATCCCAGATAAATCCATCTTTATTATTGGCGATGGCCCTGTTACCTTCTGCATCATAATCACCACCTCTGCCTCCATAACTGGTTACCCAGGTTTTTTCAAGATAGTCGGTAGCATAGGCACCAAATGACCAGTTATGCCCGTCTGCACTCACTTCTCCATCAACATAAAAATTATCAAGTAAAACAAATTCTCTTGCCAATGCATGTTGATTGGGCGTAACTTTTTCTCCGAACAAACATAAACTCTTATCTCCATTACCTTCCGGCATATCACCCAATACTTGGTCGTATGTGCGGTTTTCTTTCACTATATAAAAAACATATTTAATGGGCGAAGCATCGCCAACTTTCAAAGGAATGGGATTGCCGGGCTCGCCTGAAGCCTGGGTTTCCTTTGTTTTAGTATAAGGTGTATTCTGGTAAACTGCCTGAGAAAAAACACTGAGCTGCTTTGCAGTAGGTGTATTGATGATACTGATAGTCCCTTTAAATAATCCACCGATATATTGTACTTCCTTGGGTTTGGCAGTATCACCCTTTTGAAATCCAAGCTGCACGCGTTTATCCACAGGATTGGGTCCATAAGGATTGGCAAGGGATGTAAAACCTTTGCCATTGGCTACGTATATTTTTTTGCCCAGGGTTCTTACACAGGTAGGGTACCATCCTACCGGTATAAATCCTTTGGAGATACTAGATCCTTTTATGCTGATGTCAAAAACACTTACACAATTATTATCTGCATTAGCGATGTACAAGCTTTGTTCATCAGGACTTAACGCAACACTATTGGTTGTAGAGCCATTAGGCGCATCGGGGTAGAGTGCTGCATTGAGGGTTTCAAGTACTTTTCTTTTTTTGATAGCTATAACAGAAACACTGTTATCATTGGCATTACAGACATATAAAAACTGGCCGTTTTTAGTAATACATAAATCATTAGGGTTACTTCCAACAGTTATTTCATTTGTTAACTTATTAAGAGGAATATCATACACCAGCAGTTTAGCACAACCCCAGCAACTGATATACAATTCCTTTTTATCGGGTGAAAGCAAGCAGGCATAGGCTTCTCCAGGTAATTTTACCTGTGCTTTTACTTTTTTACTTTTCAGATCCAGGAGGTACAAACTATTATTGTCTTTGGTTACTACATATAATATTCCTGCCTGATCATTGATAGCCATACCTGTTGGAGATATCTTATTTGGCCATTTGGCACCTAATGCGATACTATCTTTCAAAACCAATTTCTGGTCTTTAATAGCATATTGTAAGATCCAGTTATCATTACCGCCAGAGGCATAAAGGAATTTTTCGTCCTGACTAAAAACCAATCCCAACCATGATTTTGGAATGGGTATTTCACTAACAATTTTTTCTGTTGTTAGATTCAATAATTGCAATGACTGTTTGCTCTGACCATTATTGGTGATGGCCATATATTTTATACTGGGAGATATCACCATATTGAGCGGAAGATCTCCAACAGGAATACTTTTACCCACCGGTGTTAAACGCCAACCATTGGGAAGCCCGATTCTATTGGCTTCCAAAGAACTTAGTGTTTGTGCTCTTGAAAACAGTGCAAGGGTTGCACAGATATAAAATGCAAGTAATTTTTTCATACTCTTATTTTTTTAAATAAATAGTAGCCTAAATATTCGACAATAATTCTTCTGCATACCCAAAAGACAATGTCATGCCGGCACCACCCAATCCATTGATGATATAAACATCTTCAGAAGGTTTTAATAGCATACCCGCTTCTCCATTTTTTAATTTAGGATAGATGCCATTCCATGATTGTACCAATTTCCAATCATCTGTTTGCATGAATGTTGCCATATAATCCATGATCATTTTATTGATAAATGATTTGTCGAAGGGATCAAAAGTATGTCCGTACTCATGTGAGTCGCCTACAGTTAGTTCGCCAACCTGGTTTTGCGAAACCATTACATGAATACCCCATTTTAAATATTCAGCCATTTCTGAATCATACCTTTTTTTCAACTTTTCCAATGATGCTGCCGCTTTGAAAGCCTGGTAATGGATCAGTGATAAGCCACCGCAAACAGAAGTACCTATCCCATTATTATTTTCAGTACTTGCATATCGCATCATCTGCAATTTGCACTTCCACATGTCTGTTTTGGCAAAATGTTCCGGATAAAGGGTTTCAAAATCTGCACCACTGCAAATACAAATAATATCAGCTTCCATTTTTTCATCACCAATCCATACTGCACCCTGCTGAACGGCATTCACCTGCTTACCCCAGATAAATTTTACATCCATGTATTCATGGAGGTAGGATGGTATAGAGGCAATAGCTTCGCGGGGATCAACAATTAATTCAGTTGAACTGTATAATCCACCCAAAAGATTATTTGATTTAACTCCTTTAAATTCTTTGCTGATAGCATCAGGGTCCATCAATTTTACAGGTCTATTATTTTGCGAAAATGATGCATGCAGTTCCTGCAACACTTCCCATTCATCTGTATAATTGGCTACGTGTAAGCTACCGGCTTCATGGTACCAGATACCGATACTATCTGCGATCTCTTTCCATATTTGCCTGCTTCTCATTGCCCTGTTATAGAGTAAGCCGTCGGGTTGACCAATAGGCCAAACCATTCCAAAATTTCTAATAGAAGCGCCTACAGCTATTTCAGACCGTTCGATCACTGTTACCTGAAATCTTTGCAAAGCCAGTGCCCTTGCGGCTGCAAGACCTACTATGCCTGCACCAATCACTATCGCTGATTTACTCATATCAGTTCTTTCTGAAGTTTGGAATATTTTTTATTGAAATAATACAAGGCCATCAAAGAACCGATCACACCAAAAACAGAAAAGTAGATGACCCCATTACTATACACCGTGGTCCAGGACATTTTTGCATTAAAAACTGTTTTAGTAAGAATCACCCCTACACTTGCCAGATAGCCAAATGAATCTGCCAGATACATCAGAAATCCAACATTGCCTGCATGACGAAATGTAGCGATCATCCTGTCGAATAAGATACAGTTAAAGGGAATATAGCCCATGTATAAACCCAATCCTACCAAAGTCATCCAGGTAAAAGGAGGGATCATTTGATTGACAAAGAGAAAGGAACTTATCCCAGCAACCAGAAATCCGGCAATGATGATAAAGTGTGTGATCACGAATGCGTGGCGATTATTTTTTATCAGCATCATACTGCTGATCAATACCAATACCATGATGGTGATAGGAATTTCAGTTGCACTAAATACGGAGGGCTGTCCACCAAAACCCAGTTCCAGCCATATTTCAGCAGCAAAATTATCACGGATATCCCTGAACAATGTTAGGAACACATAAATAATAATTAACAGAATTAAACCAGTTCTGAATTCTTTAAAAAAAAGGCTTCTCTCTGTTTTATTCATGGGCAAACGCGTTACGCGTTTTTCTATATCAGAAGCAGAAGGTGGCGGAATTTTTTCTAGCAGGTATACAAAAACAAGCAGGGGTATTAAAAAAACCAGTCCAGCTATAAAAGGAATCCAGAATTCCGTAACATCAAAATTGATCATCAACCATTTGGCGATGGATTTAACCATTCCGGAAGAGAAGATGAAACTCACTGCCAGTGCGGCACCTATAAAGTCCGTTGCTTTTCTGCCTTCCACATAAGAAAACACCACACCCCATACCATGCCTAAAGGAAACCCATTAATGAAGAGAAAGATAATATTATAGGGAGCAGGAGTGATAGCAAATAATAAAAAAGAAAGCCAGGAGATTCCTACTAAAGTAAGAATGGTTTTACCCCTACCTACCCTTTTCAGTTCTGCAATAAAACGAATGCCGTAAAATTTGCTTAACATATATCCCAATACCTGACTGATCACCAATGCATCCTTATAATGAATGCCAAATATGGGCGCTTCATTTGCAAAAATGCCCACCGTAAATGCTTTTCTATAGCCATACACAGTTGCATAGGTAAGAAAGCAGATAATGGCTGCATAAAGAGCTACCCAGGTATCCCTTTTTTTATCACTTGATGAATTGGTTAAATCAGTCACTTAGTATTTAATTAATGCCGGCAGTTCCTGCAATGAATCTATGATAAAATCTGGCTTGTAGCCTTCCAGTTGTTCTCTTGTATAAGCACCCGTAGTAACTGATACTACCAAACCACAACCAGCATTTCTTCCTTCCAGAACATCCACTTCTGTATCACCTACTTTAATCACGTTGGCTGCATGGTCTATTCCCTGTTGCTGCATGATGGCTTTGATCATATAATCGTGTGGTCTGCCTTCCGGTACTTCATCACTGCAAATTACCTGACTGATAAAAGGATTTTTATCCCAAGTCAATCTTTCTAAAATGGCATTGGTAATTCTTCTGGTAAAACCGGTATTCAGTCCAACTTTAATGCCTTTATCAAACAATAACTGGAAGGTATCTTCCGCGAAAGGCAAAGGCTTCAAGGCAAGATCATTTTTGTAAAAGGAAACCATATCTGCATTGAACTGTTCATGAATATCATCGATAAGCAATTGCTTATCTTTTTGTTCCGGAAGATATTGGTTGATAACAATTTCAATTGCTTCCATTTTCCTGTAGCCCATCAATTTGTCAACTTCAGCTTTGGAAACTTCTACTCCTGCTAAAGAAAATGCTTTACGAAAAGCATCATTCACGTTGCCATTGTCACTAACTGTGGTACCTGCCAGATCAAAAACAACTAATTTGGTTTGCATGGATTAATTATTATTTAGTTGATGCGTTAAATGGTGTTCCATCATTTGCTGGAAGTGTGCTAATGAAGGTAATGGTATATGCTCTAATTTGGCCTGTTCATCCCATTTTCTTAATTGGATATACAAAGGCGAGAGGGGGTCTAATTCAAAGGCAATTGCTTCCTGTTCAGTCATGATACCACCCTGAAAATGAAGGGTCTCCTTACTTGCAGGGGAAAGGTTTTCGAAATAAGCAGGAAAGCGATAAGTAAGGTATCTTTTGGCCGCTACATGTGATGCCACCAGGTTGGCTATTTTTTCAGAGAAACCTTTTTCCCTTAAATATTGCGCGCCCAGTTTTTCATGATCTGTAACGCCAAAACCATCCATAAAAGACACTTCCATGATATGCTCACAAAGATGGCCGATATCATGAAAGAATGCAGCCAATATTACTTCTTCATCAAAGCCTTGCGCTTCTGCAAGCTGTGCACATTGACACATATGTTCTATCTGCGAAACGGGTTCTCCAATATAATCATCCCCTCCAAACTGCTCGTAGAGAGAAAGTATTTCACCAATGGTTTCTTTGATTTTACCTGAATCCATATTAATTTTTTTAAACCCTCAAAATTATAATGTCAAAAGAATATTTCCCTTTATCAATCACTTTATCTATGCAACGTAAAAGTATCTTTCCAGTGTTAATATAAAACCATGTTCATATTATTTTACCATGAAATCATAGAAGCTATGCAGCCAAATTTGGGTGCCCAATCACCCTGTGAACTTTGCGTTATATTTTACTGATAATGATCAGATAGAAACCATCGCTTTTATAACTCCTGTTTCCGGCTTGATAAAAGTTGGAAAATCTGAAGGAAGATTTGTAAAGTCTGAACGATGGGTAATATAGGTAGCCGGGTTAATTTTTTTCTCGCTTATGCATTTTCTTACATTTTCAAAATCAAGTCTGGTGGCATTTCTGCTACTCATCAGGGTTCCTTCTCGTTTATGAAATTCTGGGTGACTAAATTGAATATCGTCTTTTTGTAAACCTATCAATACATAACGTGCACCATGACTCATATAATTAAATGCCTGGTTAATCGCTTTCAGGTTTCCTGTTGCATCTATCACAACTGTGGGCATATTCCCATTGGTAAGATGCATGAGTTTTTCAAAAACATTTTCAGTAGAAGGATTTACAGTATAATGTGCCAGTGAACTGCTAACACTAAATGCAAGTCTTTGCGCATTCATATCCATGGCAACAACTTGCGCACCCGCGATCCTGGCAAATTCCATGGCACCCAATCCAATGGGACCAGCCCCGATGATCAACACAAACTCGCCTTCCGAAATACCGGCTCTTCGAATGCCATGTGCGCCAATAGACAGGGGTTCTACTAAAGCAAGTTCATCGAGCGATAAACCTTCACTTTTCAATAAGCTATCATCAGGCACAGAATAATATTCTGTCATACCTCCATCAATATGTACACCACAAACTTTTAATGTTACACAACAATTAGGTTTTGCGTTTCTACAGGCAATGCAATTGCCACAGGAAAAATAAGGGATGAAGCTTACATTTTCTCCAACTGAAAATCCATTCGCTTTGGTTTCAACAATTTCAGCTGCCAGTTCGTGACCTAAAATTCGTGGATAGGAAAAATAGGGTTGTGTTCCTTCAAAAGCATGCAGATCAGTTCCACAAATGCCAATACGCTTAATTTTTAATAAGGTATAACCTGGTTTATTTTCAGGTATAGGTATCTCTGCAAATTCAAAATGAAAAGGTTTTTTACAGATCAATGCTTTCATACACAGAAATTATCTTGTACAACGGAAGTTTAGATTTCTTTACAGTTCATTCAGTAACTCATATCTCTTACCTTTTTCAGATGCGATCGTTAGGGTATATCCAATGGAAGATTTAACAGGTTTAGTTGATAGGCCTTTGATCGTAAATGGTTGCAAAGATCTGATCTCCAGTTTACCGCCATTTCTGGATAGTATGGAAGCTTTTTCCAGCTTTTTATCTTTCCAGGAAATATCGGTAACAAAATTACCTCTTGCCACCAAACCCTTTACAGATCCGCTTTTCCAGGCATCGGGCAATGCGGGTAAAAGAAATACCTGACCAAGCTGGCTTTGCAATAACATTTCTGCAAGGCCTGCAGTGCCTGCAAAATTACCATCGATCTGAAAGGGTGGATGTGCATCAAATAAATTAGGGTACACACCGCCACCTCTGTTGTAAGTGGTATTGTTTTCTTTTGTTAAACGAAGCAGGTTTTTATATAAGGTATAGGCATGATTGCCATCCAGTAATCGGGCCCACATATTTACTTTCCATCCAAGGCTCCAACCGGTTCCGTCATCACCTCTCAGTTCCAGTGTTTTTTTGGCAGCATCACTTAATGCCGGTGTGGTTAAAGGAGATATTTCCTGTGCAGGATGTAAGGCATATAGATGAGAAGTATGTCGGTGATGTGGATCTACGTCTTCATAATCTTGATACCATTCCTGCAATTGCCCCTTTGCGCCAATTTGAAAAGGCAAAAGCTTTTCTTTTACACTTATCAGCGTATCCTGAAATTGTTTGTCTGTTTGCAACACTTTCCCTGCTTCAATCATATTGGATAATAGATCACGAACAATTCCCATATCCATGGTAGTTGCCACGGATACTTCTCCTATTTTTTTACCATCATAATAGTAATTATTCTCTGGAGATGTTGCAGGTGAAGTAACCCAATAACCATTCTTATCTTTTACTAACCAGTCCAAAGTGAACATGGCTGCACCTTTCATGATAGGGTAAACTTCTTTTAAAAATTTTTTATCACCTGTATATAAATAATGCTCCCATAAATGGCGGCTCAACCAATTGCCGCCCATATACCAATTGGCCCAAGTTGGACTGCCCTGTCCAAAGTCACCAACGGGATTACTCATAGCCCATATATCTGTATTATGGTGCACCAGCCATCCACGTGTATGATAATAGCTACTTGCAGTTTCCATTCCGGTAACAGAAACGTTTTTAATGAACCCGAGTAATGGTTGATGCAACTCTGATAGATTGGTAGATTCTACGGGCCAATAATTCATTTCTACATTGATATTACTGGTATAGTTACTACTCCATGGTGGTTGCAGGATGGGATTCCAGATACCTTGCAAATTGGCGGGTACATTATTGGTTCTGGATGATGAGATCATCAGATACCTGCCAAATTGGAAATACAATGCCTCCAGCGAATGGTCTTCTTTTTTAGCATAGTTTTCGAGTCGGGTATCTGTTGGAATATTATTGATGGGGTCTTTAGCCTGAGGTGAAGTGTCACCCAGTTTCAATGAAACCCTATTGAAAAATTGATGAAAATCAGTTAAGTGTTCGCTTAATAGTTGGGGGTATTTTTTTTGTTCTGCTTTCGTTAAATTATTTTTTGCAATGGCATGTTCATCCTTGCCCTCACTATCCGGACATTTATCAAAACCATTAAAACTGGTAGCTGCAGAAACCATAATCAGCACATCAGATGCATTACTGATATGAATACCTGATGTATCTGTTACAATATTTCCTTCCGAAGATGTGGCTTTGATGATGTATTCAAAACGCATGCCCTTACAACCAGTTAGATCTTCATAAATAATGGGTGTTTTACCTGAATGGTATTGGGGATCTGCATGTGCGGGCGCTTTACCCAGTACACGCAGTTCATTTGTACTTGCCGCAAGTTTGGTAAACCGAAGCAGGCTTTTGGTTGAAATGTTCAAGTTGAGTTGCCTGGCTTTGCTGGCAGTAAGTTTGATCACGATAACCTGCGAAGGAGCTGATACAAATATTTCTCGTGTAAATTTGGTATCATTTACCATAAACCTAGTAGAAGCAACAGCATCCTGAATATTCAGGTCACGATAATAATCGATAACTGTGCCATTGCCAATATCCTGTTTAATAAGTAAATCAGCCATAGGCATAAAACTTTCCGAAAAATTACCTTGCATCTTTTTTACCAGACTGGCAGCAGAATCGTATTGACCTTTTTCCAAAGCCTCTCTTGTTTTGGCCAGGTAAGGAAATGCAGTTGGGTTCAGGTTTTTCTTAACCGGTCCGCCACTCCATAAACTTGCTTCATTCAATTGTATGAGTTCTTCTTCTACCCTTCCAAAGATCATAGCGCCTAATCTTCCATTACCTACAGGTAAAGCTTCTGTCCAAACAGCAGCAGGTTGTTTGTACCATAATGTTAGATCAGATTGTGCAAAAACAAGTGATGGAAGACAGAGTAACAGATTTGTTAGAAATTTTCTCATGATACAAGGTTTACAAAAAACTGCGAAACCTCCTTTTCCCAGCAAATTTCAAGGCAATCATTTTTGCCCATAAACCGCTCAGAAAAATGGGTTTCGCAGTATTAAGGTGTATATTTTTTTATCGGATCAGTCTTTTAAAACTTAATGGTAGCGGGTAAATATTTTGCAACCAGTTCCTGGTAATAGGGTTTCAATTCCTCCCAACTTTTCTGGTTGGGGTTTTTAGAATATAGATCATATGGATTGAAAAGGTTTACCCATTTAAATAGCTTCCTATCATGTTCATTCATCAAATGATCATAGGCATTTTCGCGGTGTTGTGCATAGAAAGAATGGTAGCGCAACATATAAAGTCCTTCTTCCGGAATATAATCTTTCATCATGTGGTATACATATTCATCATGCCCCCAGGATAAGTGCACTTTATCTAAGCCACAATTGGGTTCATATACCCCATACTTGGTTTTATACACTTCATCGGTATAGTCAGGATTGCTTTTAAAATATTCAGGAAAAACTATTTTATCAGAATAAGCACAACCTACGGGAAAAGTATCTCCTACAACGCCCCATTGAGGTTCGCCAAAGAGGCATAATACTTTGCCCATATCATGCACCAGCCCAACCAATACCATCCAATCCGGATGTCCATCATTTCTGATGGCTTCTGATGTTTGTAAAAGGTGTTGCATTTGGTCAAGATCTGTATCAGGGTCTGAATCATCCACCAACTGATTCAAAAAATCAAAAGCACCCCAGATAGGCATTTCTTTTTTATTGAATTGCAGAAAATCATTTTTCTTTTGAACCACATAATCGTAGGTCTGAAATTTATGGTTTAACCTATAAAATTCTTTAACGGTATCGCGTGGAGGTTCCGTATAATTTCGGAATTCTTCGGTTGTTTTATTGGTAGCAATAGTAGAAGGGTCGGGATAACGTTTTAACACATCTTCTTCCCATTCATCTAAACTGGCTAATGGTTCAATAAGATCTGCTGGCAGGGCATGCTGGTTTGTTGGCATATAAAAAATTTAAACTATTTAGATAAAACAACCGAAAGGAAAGTTATAAAAAAACCGTCTTTTTACCTTGATTTTTTTAGTTCTGTAAATTAAAGTCCTACATTACCAGAACACTGTATACAATGCTGCCAGGATACCGCAAATGATCACAGATCCCACCACAAATCCGGGGCTTACCCTAAATAAGGAGGTATCCAATATAATAGCATGCTTGTCTTCTTTTTTACGGGGTTTGGCCACACTCATGGCTACCATAACTATCATAATAAGAACAAAAGTGATGGTCATTCTGTCTAAAAAAGGAAAATCAGGAAATACACCATTGGACCAACCCGGCAAGAATTTCAATAAAGTAGAGATGGGAATGGTCAATAATGCTCCGGCTGTTGCAGCTGCTGCTGTTGTTGGTTTCCAGAAGAGTCCCAATAAAAATATGGCCAATACCCCTGGCGATATAAAGCCCACATATTCCTGAATAAACTGGTAGGCCTGATCCAATGAGCGTAAAGATGGTGTTACCAATGCTGCTATCAACATAGAAATAACCACAGCCCATCTGCCCACGCTAACGATCTTTTTATCGCTGGCCTCTTTGTTAAAAAATTTCTGATAGATATCCAATGAAAAAATGGTGGAAATACTATTGGCCTTACCTGCAAGGGAAGCAACGATAGCGGCAGTAAGTGCTGCAAATGCAACTCCCTTCAATCCTGCTGGCAACAAATTCATTAATGTTGGATAAGCATGATCTGGTTTGATCAACCCGGATGCATCAGTCATTTCACTTTGAAACATCCCATTCTTATGCAATACAAACATGGCAATACCTGGTAAAACGGCTATAACAGGTATCAATAATTTTAAAAATGCGGCAAACAAAATTCCCTTTCTTGCCGTTTTCAAATCCGCTCCCAGCGCCCTTTGTACGATATATTGGTTACAACCCCAATAAGCCAGGTTATTCACCAACATACCTCCTATCAATACAGATAAGCCCGGTAATTCAGGGTAATATTTGTCTGATTTATCGAAGATCATGTGAAAATGTGTGGGCGCTTCTCTTTTAAGCACGGCTAATCCTTTTAAAATATTACCGCCATAACCAAAGTGTTCTGAAAGAAGTGAAATAGCCAGATAGGTAGTAACCAAGCCACCTGCAATCAAAACGATCACCTGGATAACATCCGTATAACCTATCACCTTCATCCCGCCCAGGGTAACAATAATGGAAAATAAACTGAGGCCTGCAATACTCCATTCAAAACTGATAGAAGAAATAGAAGAGATAGCCAGTGCACCCAAATAAATAATAGAAGTAAGGTTTACAAAAACATACACCAATAACCAGAACACAGCCATAATGGTACTTACCGTGTTATTATAACGCATGGCCAGAAACTGGGGCATGGTATAGATCTTGTTCTTCAGATATACAGGAATGATAAAAATGGCCACTATAATTAAGGTAGCCGCCGCCATCCATTCGTAGGTAGAAATAGCCAAACCTAATGCAAAACCTGAGCCCGACATACCAATAAAATGCTCTGCAGAAATATTTGAAGCGATCAATGAAGCGCCGATGGCCCACCAGGTTAAGGAACCCTCTGCTAAGAAAAATTCTTTGGATCCGCTACCTGCATTCGTTTTCTTATGGTAAACATAATAACCATAAGCAGAAATAACTATGAAGTAAATAAAGAAAACAATATAGTCGGCAGTTTGCAGCGAATTCATTGGCAGTTCGTTAGCAGAAAACCTGCAAAAATTGCAGTCAATGAATATAATTATTTATCTAATTACCTGTTGCTTTTACGAATGATTTTTACCGTGATCAGCGAATCAAGTTTAGGGAATTCAGCTAAAAAAGCTGATTTATTGTTGAATAGCAGGTTATACTTTTGAAAAACTCTGTCGCCATAACCTTTATACAATGAATCTACTATCTGCATATTTGATGAAACCAAACCTATACCCGGGAAGCCCTTAACACCACTAAAATTGATAGTATCCAGGCGTGGAGAATTATTGTTCAGGTTGATGAAAAGATCATTGTCGCGCGAATTTTTACCACTTCTTGCAAAACTGATCACGCCTCTTTCATTCTTTTTGATAACAGGCTCATCGGGTAGTATTTGCTTTTTCCATAGCTTCATTCTGGTACTGTCATCACCGCCAAATTGTACAACATAATTGGGGGAGACTCTATAAAAAAGTATGTGGTCAAAATATCCATGCTTGATCTGCGCATATACGCGGTCAACGGCCAAGGGCGACCATTCCCTTGTAAAATCAGCTTCAAAAACGCCTCGTGATGTTTGAAAGGATGCCGTAAAGTTTGCAGGTGCTTTTTCTTTCAGCCATTTTTCTTTGAACAATGGTTTTGAACATGCCAAGAGTGACATAGCAAAAAAACAGACAAATATTCTTTTAATCATGCAAGTCGATTTTTCAATTAAATGCTTGCATAAAGATAATATGCTATTATACAGCAATCAAAAACTGCTGTATAATGGCATAAAGGATATGATTTAACCAACTAGTCGCTTTCTTCCAGGTGTAATTGCTGGTGATGTGCACCTGCTGCTATATGCAAAGCAAAGCCACCAATAGCAAGATCATTGAGTAGACTAATCAAAGCTCCTGTTCTTGATTCTGTGGCTCCAGCATACAAATAGTTAGGGAGATGGATAACCACTACAAAAACAAAAAGTAAAACTGCCAGCATATATCCAGCCACTTTTACAAATTTGTTCATAATAAAGGAAATACCCACCAATATATAGGCAACACCCACCAGGTAAACCCAGTTGATACCACCCGGAATGGAAGGGGGCACATAAACAACCAAGTCATGGGCATTTGTGAGATGAAAAACACCGAATACAATCATCACAACTGCCAGCAGATAGATGGCAATACGGGAAACAATGTGATACTGTTGCATAGGTTTATTTTTTAGTTGCTTTAAGTTACAAACGATAATTCTCAAATGCAATTAAATAGGGGGTTTTCTTTGCACTGTGCTTAAGTTGATTTTTAGGAATATTTTTAGCCGCAGATGCGCAGATTAGTTTCTAATCTGCGCATCTGCGGCTATTTTCTTTTACACGCATTTTTTCAGCAAAAAAAAAGAAAGTTCCATTAGATGTCTCTTGCAGAGAATCCTATAAACAAAAAAGCCTCAAGTAAACTTGAGGCCCTTTCTATTTATGTTCGTAGTAAGGAATCATATCATTGGCATACTGGTCTTGTTGTTTCCAGTATGCAAGGGTAACAAAATGACCGCCAGGAGCTTTCAGTAATCTGCCAAAAACTGCATTGGTGGCATTAAACATCACATCTGTTACACCCACTGTAAAAGTTTCCGGAGCGGGAGGAGCAACAGGTGCTTCCCCTTCTACTGTTGGAGTAGTTGCAGGTGCTGCTTTAGGTGGCGGACTTGCTTGCAGCACTACAGTATAATGATTGAATTCGAGTACCTGTTTCAAAAACGCCACTCTTTCTGTGGACACATTTTTTTCTACGATGGCACATTTGATGCCATCTAGTTCTTCAAATTCGTGGTTCTTATTGATAGCCATATATACCTTCTTTAAAATCCCGGACTGATTGAAAAAATATAATCATACACCACACTGGCAATACCTGTAACAATAATGCCAGTAACGCAAATGTACAGTGCTATTTTAGGCATCACTGGAATGGCAATTTTTTCAACAGGTGTTTCATTGGGATCCATGAAAATTGCTTTCACGATCCTTAAATAGTAATAGAATGAGATCACCATATTTAAAGCAGCCAGGCCGATCAATAAATAATTGCCCTTAGCAGCACCAGCGATCAATAAAAAGAATTTACCAAAGAAGCCGGCAGTTGGCGGTACACCCGCCAATGAAAACAAAGCAATGGTAAGGATCCAGGATAACAATGGATTGGTTTTATAAAATGCTTTGAAATCGCTGATCTTTTCTTTTCCGGTAACAGCACTTACCAATGACACTACACCAAATGCTGCCAGGTTAGAGAATATATAAATGAGGATAAAATATACAACTGAAGCTGTACCTGCCTGAGAACTACCAGAAATACCAATCAGAATAAATCCTACCTGGGCTATGGATGAAAATGCAAGGAATCTTTTAAAATTATCCTGCCTCAAAGCAAATAAATTTCCTATGATAATAGTGAGTAAGGAAAGAATGAAAAGGATGTTATACCACAATGCCGATAAAGAGCTGAATGCATGATAGAGCACTGAAACAAATACAAAAAGCACAGCAGCTTTTGAAACAACCGAAAGATAAGATGTAACAGCAATGGGCGCTCCTTCGTACACATCAGCCGTCCATAAATGAAAAGGAACTGCGGATACTTTAAAGGAAAAACCAGATACCACTAATATAAAAGCAAAAACCTGCAAAGGGCTGCCTGTTAGATGAGCGGGCAATTCTGCCAATGTTAAAGTTCCTGTTGTGCCATAAATAAAAGATATACCAAACAATAATAATGCAGATGAAAAGGCTGAGGAAATGATCAGCTTCATGGCAGCTTCTGATGACTTTCTTTTAAATAGATCAAAATTAGCAGCGGCAGCCAAAGGAATGGTTGACATTTCTAAACCCAGGTAAAACATCAGCAGATTTCCACTGGATATCATAAAGAACATCCCTAATAAAGTGGTGAGTAATAAAATGTAGAACTCAATCACATGCTTATGCGTTTTCAACCAATTATAGGATTGCATGGAAATGAGCCAGATGGCCAGATTGAGCATGTTCTTTTCAAGACTAATGAAAGGACTTGTCTGAAACATATCACTGAACAAAGTGCCAGATTTTATAAAAAAGAATCCGGAAATAAAATTCAGCAATAAGAGGATATTGGCGATACGGAGCAGACTTTCATTGGTTCTTTCCTTGCCTAGTTTCAAAAAAAGCAACAAAAAGATGATAGCGGTTATCAGCAGTTCCTGTTTCAGCAATATGAAAAAATCATCTAACATTATACAAATCATTTAAGGGTAATGGCCTTACCTACATTTTGCATGATATGCTCAGTTCCGGGTCCGATTAAACTATTAATTAAAAAAGGCGCTATTCCTATCAATACAATTCCAACAATTAAAATAGCTGCTGCCATTTTCTCATTCCATTTAGCATCTGTTAACTGGAGGTATGCAGTATTTTCGATCGGTCCCATCACAGACTTTCCTGCTGCGCGCAAAATATAAACAGCCGTAACTACAATGGATGCGCAAGATAGAATGGTTGCCAATCTGTACATAGTATCCGGATTTTGCCAGGAGCCCATGAAGACGGTCATTTCAGCCACAAACCCACTAAAACCGGGTAATCCAAGTGAACATAAGCCTGCTATCACAAATACGGTTGAGATGAAAGGCATTACTTTTAATAAGCCGCCTAATTGTGCCACCATTCTGGTATGTGTTCGGCTATAGATCATACCAATGGCAGCGAAGAAAAGGGCCGTCATCAATCCATGAGAAACCATTTGCAAAACGGCACCATTGATAGATGTTTCGGTTAACATACCAATTCCCAACAGTACAAATCCGCAGTGACTCACAGAAGAATAAGCGTTGATATATTTTAAGTCGGTCTGCATCATGGTAGCAAATGCACCATAAATAATAGCGATCGTAGCCAATAAGATGATAAGCCATGAATAAGCGTGGGCTGCATCAGGCATGAGAAATGTGGCCACTCGCAAACAACCATAGCCACCCAGTTTCATAGAAATACCTGCCAGGAACATAGAAGCTGCGGTTGGTGCAGAAGCATGTCCATCCGGAACCCAGGTATGAAAAGGGAACATCGCTGCAAAAATGCCAAATCCTACAAAAGCGAATGGAAAAAAGAAGAGTTGTACATCTAAGGGGATAGCCAATTGAGAGATCTCCATCAGGTCGAAAGAGCCGGTTTGGTAATAGATCCCCATCAAGCCAACAAATACCAATGCCGAACCTGCCATTAACATCAAAGCCAGTTTCATGGCACTGTATTCTTTTTTGCCACTACCCCAAATGCCTATGAGTAAGAATTTTGGGATCACCGCAATTTCCAGAAAGAAGAATAGTGTGAATATATCCAATGATATAAAGAAACCATAAGCTCCCATACTTAATAAAATAAGCAGGAAGAAAAATTCTTTGTTCAATTTTTCCATCTCCCATGAAACTAGAATACCTGCAACCACAACGGAAGCGGTAAGTAAGATCATGGCAATAGAAATGCCATCAACACCTATATGAAAATGAATATTTGATGCTGCAAACCAAACATAATTATTCTCAAATAACATGGGAGCGGCATTCCCGGTATTTCTTTCCTGCAGGTACAAGTAAAGCAAGAATCCAGAAAGTAATAATTGTGCAACAGAACCCAGTAAGGCAACTGATCTAACCTGCTTTAATCCATTACAAAAAAGAATGATCAATGCAGTGAACAATGGCAATATGATGAGGATGGATAAATTCATATGTTTCTCATTTCCATAAATAAATAAAGATGACTGCTAAACCTATGATGCCACCAAAAAAGTAAATCGCATAATTCTGAACCCTACCCGATTGAAAACCTTTGATCAACTCAGAAATCTTTCCAGTAATGTTTGCCAGAAGATTCATAAAACCATCAACAATATTTTTATCGATCCAGGCAATGGGTTTACCTATGAGCGGGAATATTATTTTACCTGTGATGAATAGATAGAATTCATCCATATAAAATTTCTTCTTAGCTGCAACAAAAAATCCTCCCAAGGCTGCAGTAAGCTGAGCGGATTTGCCATTTTCTGATTTGTACATATAAGTAGCAATACCAATGGCTATCAATGCCAAAACAACAGGCGGGATAGAAAATACAAGATCCATATGGGTTTCCAGTGCCACACCATCAGAAGTAACCAAAGAAGAGAATGGCACAAAACCAACACCAATAGCACATACAGCCAATACCACCAGCGGAATTTTCATCGTGAGGGTTCCCTCGCCATGTGCGTTGGCATGATGGTGTGATTCCTTTCTCCAGAAAATAGAATAGTACAAACGGAACATATAGAAGGCCGTGAGTGCCGCCGTAAACAAGGCTACACCATAAATCATTTTATTGGTATGAAATGCCGCAGTCAAAATTTCTTCTTTACTGAAAAATCCTGCAAAAGGAGGAATACCTGCAATGGCCAAACAGGCAATTAAAAAAGCAAGATGTGTAATCGGCATCGATTTCCGTAAACCGCCCATATCCTTCATTTCATTACTATGCACCATATGTATCACCGCACCTGCACCCAGGAATAACAATGATTTAAAGAAAGCATGCGTGAAGAGATGGAACATAGAAGCCATATAGCCCAATCCATCTTCGCCGCCATATTTTGCCACTCCCAATGCAAACATCATATAGCCAATCTGCGACATGGTTGAATAAGCCAATACCCTTTTAATATCAGTTTGCGTACATGCGATGATAGCAGCAAGCAATGCAGAAAAAGCGCCCGTGTACATGACTATCTGCAAAGCTGTACCATCCATAGAGAATACAGGAAACAAACGAGCAACCAGGTACACACCTGCTACAACCATGGTAGCCGCGTGAATCAATGCAGACACTGGTGTGGGACCTTCCATCGCATCGGGCAACCAAATATGGAGGGGAAACATGGCCGACTTACCTGCGCCGCCAATAAACACTAAAGTTAAAGCCCATGTTAGTGCTGAAACACCCAAGAAACCAGCTGTGCTCATAGCAATGAACTCCGAAGATTGTGCAGCAGTTAATCTTTCGATCAATAATCCAATATCCAACGTGCCACCATAGAATCCAAGTATTAAAATACCGATGAGGAAACCAAGATCAGCAAACCTGGTAACGATGAAAGCTTTTTTAGATGCGGCAACGGCTGAGGGTTTGTCAAAATAATAACCGATCAGCAAAAAGGATGAAACACCTACCAATTCCCAAAACATGTAAACCTGAAAAATATTGGAAGACAGGATCAGGCCCAACATAGAAAAAGTAAATAAAGAAAGAAATGCATAATAAGTGGCAAACCTTTCTTCTCCTTTCATATAACCCAAACTAAACACATGCACCATCAGGGAAACAAAACTCACCACCACCAGCATCAAAACAGAAATGGGATCGATGATGATGCCCATATCTATGGATACATTGGGAGAAAATGTTAACCAGGTGTATTTAAGTGCGATGATCTTTTGATAAACACCATTCACTTTTCCATCCACATAAAAATACTGGTGTGCGGCAACAAAAGACAACACCGTAGAAACCAGCAGGGATAAGGATCCCAGTATTCCGGAAAATGTTTTCACATATTTTCTGCCAAACAAACCCAGCAACAAGAAAGTAGCTAAAGGCAGTAAGGGTATCCATAATATGTAAGAATAATTTGGCATCCTTTAGAATTTCATTTCGGTTGCATCATCCACATCTATGGATTGATGACTTCTGTATAAATTGATAATGATGGCTATGGCCACAGCCGCTTCGGCAGCTGCAATAGTGATAATAAAAATGGTGAAGAAAATACCATCCAGTTTTTCCGGAAAAAGGTATTTATTAAAAGCAACAAAGTTAATATTCACGCTATTCAACATCAGTTCAATAGACATTAACATGGTGATCATGTTACGCCTGGTGAATAAACCATACATGCCTATAAAGAATAAAGCAGTACTAACAAAAAGAATATGCATCAGTGGCACTTCGTTCATATCAGTTTGTTTCTTTTATTTCCGGTGAAGAAATCGTTGTTTGGTTTGATTTCATAGCTATTACGATACACCCGATCATGGCAGCCAATAATAACATACTCACTACTTCAAAAGGCAGAATGAACCCATGTTCTGTAGTACTCAGCATCTGCGTTCCTATATCACCAACGGTAGGTTTAAAAGCTGATCCGTCGTTTTGAAAGAACCAGTTACCATAAATAAGGGTACAGGTAAAAGCAGCTCCAAACAAAACAGCCAATGCAGCGAATAACTGCTTACCCAATGCAGGTTTCGGCATTTCCTTGCCTGATTGTTGTGTAAGAAAAATCGAGAAAATGATGAGTATCACAATACCGCCAACATAAACTATGATCTGCACGGCAGCTATAAATTCTACCTGCATCCAGAAATACAAGGCAGCGATGCCTACTAATGACAATAACAACCAAATAGCCGCACGAAATATCTTTTTGGCAGTAACCGCTAAGATACCTGTGCCCAATAAAAAGGCAGATATACAATAGAATATAATAGCAGAAGCACTCATTATTCAACGCCCTCCCTTACTTTAGAATCCGGTGCATTTAATTTTTTTGTCAGCTTAGTCCTGTCGTACACACTATGCTCAAAATTCTGAGCCATTTTGATGGCATCTGTAGGACAAGCCTGTATACATAAATTACACATGGTACATAATTCCAGGTGATAAATAAAAGTATCGATCGCTTTCTTTTTCTTACCCTCGGGTGTAATATCAAATTTGGTAATGATCTTAATGGTTCCATTTGGACAAGCCAGTTCGCAGGCAGTGCAACCGGTACAGGCATGTTCATTGTTTTCATCATGCGACATCACCACTTCTCCCCTAAACCGATCTGCCAACTTTAAAGTAGCCCTGTTATCCGGATACTGTTCTGTAATAATTTCCTTGGGGTGAAAGAAATAATAGCCTGTTTGTCGCATCCCTTTTAATAAAGATGTAACGCCATTATAAACATCAGATATATATTCTTTCAGGAACATGCGTTCAGTTTAGAATTTTGAGTTTTATGTTTTGAATTCAAAAGTGCCAATTTAATATGGCAATTAATGTGACGAAAATCAGGTTAATCATACTTATTGGTAAAAGATACTTCCATTCCAGGTTTAATAACTGATCAATTCTTAATCTAGGAAATGTCCACCTGAACCACATGATCAGAAAAATCAGGAAAAATGTTTTACCAAAAAACCAAACAGAGGACGGGATATAATCCATCAAATGATTAAATCCTTCCCAATGTCCAATATGCAAGGGCATCCAGCCACCCAAAAACAGGGTTGCGCCAATAGCACATACAATAAAGATGTTGATATATTCAGCCAGAAAAAACAAGGCGAAACGCATACCGGAATATTCTGTGTGGAATCCGGCAGTTAATTCAGATTCTGCTTCTGCCATATCAAATGGTGCTCGATTGGTTTCTGCAGTTACTGCAATGATGAAAATAACAAATGATATAATGACAGGAATATGTCCTTTAAATAACCACCAACCAGTTTGCTGAGAAGCAATGATATCGCTGATCTGCAGACTACCGGATAAAACAACGATGGTTAGAATAGACAACCCCGCAGACAACTCATAGCTCACAATTTGTGCGCCACTTCGCATAGCACCTAATAAAGAATATTTGTTATTACTGGCCCATCCCGCCATCAAAACACCGATAACAGAAAGTGATGAGATGGCAGATATATACAATACCCCGATATTAATATCCCAGATCTGAAAACCTTTGGCAAATGCAATTGGCGCCAATAATAACATGGCCACCATCATCACCAGAAAAGGTGCCAAATTGAAAAGAAATTTATCAGCAGCATCCGGTACCAATCCTTCCTTCAAGATCAACTTTAGTGTATCGGCAACTGTTTGAAACATACCGCCCGGCCCTACCCTATTGGGTCCTAAACGAATTTGAATATGTGCTGCCACTTTTCTTTCCATCAACACCAAAACCAATCCCAGAGCGGCAAACAAAGCAATCGCCAATAAGATCACGATCACACACTCCGACAATAATGCCCAAGTTGGCGGCAATGTTGCGTACAACCATTCGTGAATTGTTCTTGTGATGCTTTCTAAACTAAACATGGTATGTTTTTGTCATAAAAATTAAAATAAAACAAGAGATAAGGTTCAAGAAACAAGATTCAAGTTTCCAAAAACCAAATCATGAACTTCAACCCCAGACTCCAAACTCCAGACTCCAAACCCTTACCTATCAATATCCGGTATCACCAAATCTAAAGTTCCCATTGTTGCCATCAGGTCTCCCAATTTACTTCCTTTGGCCATATGGTTTAAGGCAGATAAATTAGAGAATCCTGGTGATCTAAATTTGATACGATAAGGAGTTGTTCCGCCTTCACTCACAATATATACACCCAATTCTCCTCTGGCTGTTTCAACCCTTGTATAAAATTCTCCCTTAGGTAATTTCAAAACTGCTTTTGTTTTCGCCTGAAAATCGCCTTCGGGAATATTATCAATTAATTGTTCTATGATTCTGATGGATTGACTCATTTCGCGGATCCTTACCATATAACGTGCAAAGGAATCGCAGGATGTTTCCAGTACTTCGTCAAAAGCAACATTTTCGTACCCTTCATAAGGATATAATTTTCTGATATCAGAACTAACGCCACTACCCCGTGCAACAGGACCAGTGCAACCATAAGAAATAACATCTTCCGGAGAAAGCACCCCAACCCCTTTCATCCTGTTTTGAAATATCACATTATTGGTAATAAGGTCTTCAAACTCTAATACCCTTACTTTGAATTGATTTACGAAAGCTTTTACTTTCTGCTGGAAGTCGGGATGCAAATCAAATGAAACGCCCCCAGGTACCATATAATTCATGGTTAACCTGGCACCGCAGGTATCTTCCATGATCTCATTGATCATTTCACGTTCCCGAAATGTATAGAAGAAAGGCGTGAATGCCCCAAGATCCATGGCCATGGCGCCTATCCATAATTCATGAGAAGCAATACGGGTAAGTTCACTCATCAGTATCCTGATCACTTTTGCACGGGAAGGCACTTCAATTTGCATACCTTTTTCTACACACATGGCACAACCCAGGTTATTGATATGTGCAGAGAGATAATCCATTCTGCTGGTAACATATATAAATTGCCTGTAGCTGAGGCTTTCACACATTTTTTCTATAGAACGGTGAATATATCCCAGATGAGGTTCAATCTTTTTGATCGTTTCTCCGTTCAGTGTTATAACCAGGTGTAATACACCATGTGTAGCAGGGTGTTGCGGACCAACATTGATCACAAGTTCACCTTCTGAACCCAGGTTGGATGTATCTTTTATGATCTCTGTTTGTGAATACATTATCCGCTTATAATTTTATCATGTTGATAGGATCTTCAAAGTCTTTACGCAAGGGGAAACCTTCAAAATCGTCTGTTAGTATGAGTTTCCGAAGATCGGGGTGGTTTACATAGTTCACACCAAATAATTCAAAAACCTCTCTTTCAAAAAATTCTGCACCTCGCCAAATATCAGATACTGTTTCTATCTCGGGCTTTAATCTGTCCAAATTAGATTTTACTACAATGGAATGACGGAAACTACTGGATGAAAAATGATACACCACTGTAAGATGTGTTTTCCAGTCGATACAGGTGTGACAAAATAAATAATCGAAATGAAATACAGAATGACGAAGGGCAGATGCTAAAGATTTAAATGCAACCGGCTCTACTGATACAGATATCCATTCGCCTGTTTCATCGAATGTTGCCGTAGGAACGATGCCTGTAACAAATGCTTTGAATTCTTCGTTATCCATACTACTATTTATACACTATGCTGTTAAACCTTCTTTAATTTGCTCTCTAGTTAATCCGGCTTTTATTTTTTCTTGCAAACTGATCAGTGCATGCAATAATGCTTCTGGTCTGGGAGGACAACCCGGTATATATACATCCACCGGAATGATATGGTCTGCCCCTTTTACCACTGAATAAGTATTGTAAAAAAATGGCCCGCCACTGATTGCGCAAGCACCCATGGCTATCACATATTTGGGATCAGCCATCTGATCATACAATCTTTTTAAAACAGGACCCATCTTGTTTACAATGGTTCCTGCAATGATGATCACATCAGCCTGTCGGGGCGTTGCACGGGCAACTTCAAAACCAAAACGCGAAAAATCATATTTGGAAGATGCCACCGACATCATTTCTATACCACAGCAACTGGTAGCAAAAGTTAATGGCCACAAGGAATTGGATCGTGCCCAGTTGATGATACCATCAAAACTACTGATCACGATGCCACCTCCGGGTACCGGATGAATTTCACCCGGAAAGTCGGCAGGAACAGCTGATAAATCCTTAGCTAACTCCATTTAAGTGCTCCTTTTTTATGGGCATACAAAAAGCCCATGAATAATATGAATATAAAGACCAGAATTTCAAATAAAGCAACCATCCCTACTTTCTTTACTACAACAGCCCACGGATAGAGGAATATCAGTTCTACATCAAAAATGAGGAATAAAAGGGCAAAAAGATAGTAACCTACATTAAACTGGTGCCAAGGTGAAGTAACGGTTGGAATTCCACATTCGTAAGCCTGACCTTTTTGCGGGTTGACGCTTTTCTTTAAAAGGATTTGTCCTATCAAGATACCACCAGCAGAGAATGCGATGGCTGCAACTAATAAAGCAATCAAAGAAACCGGACCCATAAATACAAATTAGCAGTTGAGGTTGATGTCTGATCTGATGCAATTTACACATATTTCATATGAAAATAAAAACGATTGTATCCACAGGAAATTAACCTTTACTCGAACAAGTTTCGTAGCTTTAGAGGCGATTTCCCTGAATTCTATTTTAAGGCCTTTAGCGAGTAACCCTAATTTTTATTAACGCAAATAAATAGGCTTTGAAACAAAGCAATTTCGAATACATCCTTAAACATAAAAGCAAATCCTTTGCAGACCTCAAGCAAAGGATCACTTATAGCTATAACAATGTTGAGTCTACCATCATTGGCCAGATGGAAGAAGATGGCAATAATATCTTTCTGTATGAATACAGGGGCAAATATATTGGTACAGAATTTCTTATCTCCTTTTCAAAGGAATCCGTTTCTTACAAACTTATTAATGTGGATGAAAAGCAGAATGATTTAGTTAGCTGATGTTTTATTTATCTTTTCGCTGATCTCTTCCATAATTCTTTTATTGATATCAATTTTTGCGCCAGTAAATACAAATATGGTTGTACCAAATTCTCTTGCGAATTTATTTGAAATAGAATCTGCAACTATTGAATGTTGAAAATAGGGAGCTGTTTCATTCATTTCATCATTACTGTTCACAGCCTCTTTTATCCTAATTAAATGAACATACTGTTTTGATAAGTTGAACCAATTAATATAGTCAGCATTAAATGAGACTGCACGTATGTTTTGTGTTGTATAAAAATTAATTGCACCAGCCTGACCATAGTTGTCACAAACAATTATGGTCTGATCCTTATTGGGCATTCTTGCATAAATGCTATCTACTTTAGTTGCTAATTCTTTCCAGCCGAGCATATCAGCAAAGTCCTGTGGCAATAAATGGTCTTTACCATCCTCCCAACGCAGTAGCCCTATATCACGATAACGCTTTCCATGTTGTACAATGTATTCCGGACTTTTATTGGGAAACGCAACAAGATATATGGGAATGAAAAGTAAAACTGGTATGGCAATAGCCAGTGGCTTTAAATACCTTCTCCAGCCATTTTGCAAAAGATGCCCCAAAAATACCGACCCGAAAGAAATATATACCGGATAAATGCCCATAGCATAATAATCTTTAGCCCTAAAAAACAAAAAGGTCATCACGGTAAAAACAAAGGAAAAAAAGAATAGTCTATACCTTTTGAAAGGTTCATAGAATAGTAATGCATAAAATGAAGCGATAATGACAAAAAATCCACCGAGAAAGAAAAGGATTTGTGATTTTAGAAATCCAGCTCTATCCACATTTACCAATTGGGTATCTGCCAATTCTTTAAAATGATATATAACCGGAAAATTATGGCTGTATTGCCAGAAAAGGTTTGGCGAAATAATGATAAGCCCTAAAATAATTGCGAAGTAAAAGTGAGCTTTTGTAAATAACTTTCGTTGTTCAGAGAATAAAATAGCCGGTAAAAGACCAATAAGCATAAATATGACATTATACTTATTTAGAAAGCCAATTGCAAATACAACTGCCCCAAAGTAAAGCCATCTTGAATTGTCCGTTTTTATGTATTTGATAATTATATAATATAAAGCTGTCCAGCTCAACACATCAAAGGAGTTTGGTTGAAATAAAATATTCACTCTTAATAGTGCAGATAGCAATACACAAGTAGCTCCTAAAATTTGTGCAAAAAGACTGCCATTTAACGCTTCAATAGTTTTCCAAACTATGAAAATTGTTAAAGCGCCAAATAATGCCGGAAAGAATCTAACCCAAAAAACACCCTTGCCTAATAGAAGAATTAAATAAGAAATCCAGGAAGTTAAAGGTGGAACAGACTGGTATCCCCATGCTAAATGATTACCCTGATCTACGTGTAAAAACTCATCGCGTTGTAAATCATATTCAACATTAATAAGAGCATACTGCAACAGAAATTTTAAAACAATAAAACCAGCCAAAAATAAAGTACTCCTGACTTTTTTAAATTTATTGATTCTTTCCATAAGATTGTTGTTTTTTACTAGAGATCTTCCATTTTAATATTTTACATACAATACTTAAAAATAGAAAGTCAGCTAAAAGAGGTGAAGTATCAATTGTACAAAGTATTACTCATTTATTTTTAACCAAAAAGAGCCCCCATGTCTTTCAACATTTTTCATGTTCTCGTGTTGCCAGATCGGTGAAATCATTTCAGAAAGCTCTTTGTCCATATATATGAAATAGTTGGGGAAAATTGTTTCATACTTATTAGGATTGGCTAATAAATACATTGCAAGTCCATACTGTTCAGAATAAAATCGATCACACATGAACTGGGGATAGTCATAAGGTAAATAAACATCATGAATATGAACAATCACGCCCTTCTTAAGCCTTGGCAAAATCTCCAAATAAAAAACCATTGAATCTGAATTGGGCAAAATCCTGTGTGAGTTATCGATGAATAAAACATCGTTTTCTGCTAAATCATCAAATATTCGCAGATCAATATTTTCAATAGACTCTCTGATAACCGTATTCGCTAATCCATCAATATCCGTTCTCGGCTGGGGGTCAATCGAAATAATTTCTGTAGCCAATTGTTGCTCTCTTTTTACTTTATAGGCAACTTTAGTTGAGTTTCCTGAACCTATCTCTATGTATTTTTTGGGTTGATAAACTGATAATATGGTGTAAATACCAATGATATCCAGTCCGGGTAAAAACCCATTGTTCCATCCTGGATTTAAAGTATCGGTCAATTTTTTGAAATCCTGTATTGTCCAAATATTTTCTTTAAATGATAGAGCCCGATTGATCAAATCCATGTAATGAAATCGGTTCTTTTCAATAATAGCCAATAAGTTCGGATGTGCCGGCTTTCCATAACCATACCTAGGCTTCATATCAACCTTATACTCCAAAAACAAATTTTGAAACTTTGGACTTAAAAATTTAATAAGCTGTTTCATCATCATTGATCAGGCATTATGATACACTTTCAAAACGGTTTCCCTTAACACGGCTGATTTTTCAGACACTATAAATTCGAGTATATCTGCCAATGCAGACGGTGTTACCCATTTGGCCGGATCAACTGCAGGCATGGCTTTTCTATTAACAGGCGTATCCAATGTTGATGGGGCTACCACAGTTATAACAACATCGGTTCCCTTTGCTTCTTCATTTAAGTAATTAGCCAGGGTAACCAACATGGATTTACTTAGTCCATAGGCAATCAGGTCTTTCCCATATGCAGGATCTAAAGCTGGTCTGGCACCAATGAACACGATACTTCCCTGTTGCTGTTCTTTCATCTGTGCAAATACAGGTTTTGTAACATGATAAGCCGTTTCGAAATTGAGGGCAATTTGCTTTCTTATATCTGCTATTCCCGTAGAAGATATATTACCCATTGCGAATCCTCCAACCAATAATAATGCCGCATGAATGGTATGATATTTTGCAATAACCGATTGCACAAAATCTGCACTAGCCAACTCATCTGAAAGATCTACCACCTGCACTTCCAGGTGAGGATGTTTTTGCATATCACCCAGTATTGAAGCATTTAAAACGGTTGCAACTACCTGGTACCCATTTTTCAGAAAAATGGCAACAACTGCAGCTCCTAAATGCCCATTAGCACCTGTTATGATCACTGTTTTCATGCGTAGCATTGTAAAGTTTGTGAAATCTATTGCTACAATTTAAATCTTTTTAGCCAGCACCTGCAAGGAAACAAGGAAGGTATCGGATAAAACCACACTGGTAGGTGCAATTTTGAAGTCGGTTCTCTTGAGTCGAAATTCGCCTGAAAATAAAGTGCCCTCTTTTTTCTCTGTTACCTGAAAGGGAAAACTGATTGTTTTACTGATCCCCTTTATAGTAAAACTCCCTTTCATTAAATATTTCCCAGCTTTATCAATAGCAGTTATGGACTGTGATAAAAAACTGATGACCGGATATTTTTGAGCATCCAGGTACTCAGCTGTTAAAAGGTTCTGATCCCGAATATCAATACCGGTTTTAATTGAACCAGCTTCTACCGAAACTTCGAATAAGGCATTTTTAAGGTCTGCCGGATTAAACCGGATATTGCCCTCCAGACCAGAAAAATTTCCTTCCGTATCCATGCCCACATTTTTAATCACAAACTTAATTGCAGAAGCCCCGGCTTCGGGCATATATTGCTGCGCCTGGATTTCCAGGGCATATAAGGAGATCCCCCAAAAAGCAATAAAAAGAAAGCATTTTTTCATAGCCCAAACATTCAACCTTTACGAATACCAACATGAGAAAATTGACCCACTAAACCCAGATTTTTAACAAATCTACTTCAAAAAACAGGCTTGTAAGCTATAGAATTTTGTAATAAAAAAAAGGTTGGAAGCAGCTAAGCTATTATCTTGCAAGTCAATTTTAACAGGTATGCAATCAGGTATTTTTCGATTACTGGGCACATTTATATTGGCTTGTTTCTTTCATATGGGTTTTAGCCAACAGATCGACTCGATGATGTCGGTTTATGCAGAAGAGTTTCCCAAAGAGAAAATGCATATACATTTTGATAAGAAAATTTACAACAGGGAAGAAACTGTTTTTTATAAACTCTACATTCTTACAGGTGATATTCTCAGCCCTCTTAGCAAAAATGTGTATGTAGAATGGTACGACACTACTGGAAGAATGATCAAACAAACAGTTGCACCCCTTTATCAATCTACAGCTAAGGGTTCATTTGATATACCGGCAGATTATTCCGGAAATTTTTTACGTGTGAAAGCCTTTACAAGGTGGATGTTGAATGATGATTCAGCTTATATCTACGAAAAGGAACTTATTGTAAATAACAATGCATCGGCAGCAAACAAAAAGCCTGTTATACTCAAAACAAAAGTAGAAACCTTTGCAGAAGGCGGAACACTGGTGCAGGGTTTAACAACCAGAATTGCCTTTAAAGCAACCAACCAATATGGAAGCCCTGTATTCATCAAAGGCATTTTGATGAATGATAAAAACAAGGTTTTAGATACCCTCAGGGTAAAGCATGATGGAATGGGATCGTTTCAGTTACTAGCTAAAAAAGAAGAGAAATACCAGTTAAACTGGACAGATGAAAATGGAAAGACGGGCATTACCCCTATCCCTGTTACAAAATCAGAAGGTATTAGGCTAGGCATTACCACTACCAATGATAAAGCTATGGTACAGGTAGAAAGAACAACCATTGTTCCTGAAAATTTTAAGAAATTGAACCTGCTGGTACATATGAACCAGAACCTATTGTATAAGGTAAGCATGAATGCCACGGACAAAACATTACTCAATGCGGCTGTGCCCATTGAAGAATTACCTACTGGTATTTTGCAGTTCACTTTATTCAGTTCAGACTGGTTGCCCTTAGCAGAAAGGGTGGTATTTGTCAATAATCGTTTTCATGAATTTAATGCCAAAGTACTACCACAATTGGTTAGCATGGAAAGAAGGGGAAAGAATGTAATAGATATTATGGTTTCAGATACGGCTATGACAAATATGTCTGTTTCTATTACCGATGCATCAGTTGTTATAACAGATGAGAATACTATTTACTCTGATCTGGTTTTGAGCAGCGAGATCAAAGGTAAGATCAATAACCCCGCTTACTATCTCATGAGTGATGCAGATAGCATTACTGCAAACCTTGACCTGGTGATGCTTACACATGGTTGGCGCAGGTTTGATTGGGATAAGATCAAAGCAAGTATCAAGCCCGAATTAAAATATCCCATTGAAACAGACTTATTGAAAATCACCGGAAAGGTATTCGGCATGAAATCTATCAGCAGTGCATCTCCTATCATGCTGAATTTAATTGTTTCGGGTAAAGACAGTAGCAAACGCTTTATTTTTCTGCCCGTACAAAAAGATGGAAGCTTTGAAGAAAAAGCAGCGCTGTTCTATGATACAGCCCGCATATATTATAGTTTTAATGGAAATGATAAATTAACAGGTGTAACACAGGTAACATTTGAAAATGGATTATTAAAATCCGGCTACAAAAAGATTCAATACCCCGACAGTTACCGACCTTCTTCCTGGAGCGATAGTTTGGCGAGGGTAAAGATGGATTATTTTTTAAATGAACAGGAACAGCTAAAAAGAAGGATGGCTTCTGCTACCCTTCAGGAAGTAATTGTAAAATCACGTATCAAATCAAAGGAACAAGCAGTGGATGCGAAATACGCAACAGGCTTATTTTCCGGCGGAGATGCTTATACATTCGACCTGATGGATGATCCAGCCGCATTGAGTGCGATGGACATTACCCAATACCTGCAGGGAAAAGTAGCAGGATTAACTATTTCAGGTTCAGGCGCGCAAACCACTATGAGTTGGAGAGGTGCCACTCCGGATTTATATATCAACGAAATGAATTCCACCACAGATCAATTACAAACAGTGAATGTGCGGGATATTGCTTTGATCAAGGTTTTCCGTCCACCTTTCTTTGGATCGATGGGAGGAGGTAGTGGTGGAGCAATCGCTATTTATACGAAGAAGGGAAGTGATAACAGAGGTTCTGATCCTAATAGCAAAGGATTGGAGAATACGATTCTTGGTGGTTATTCACGTTTCAAAGAATTTTATCAGCCCCAGTATGATAAGCCCAATGAAACATTTGAAACTGATATCCGTTCTACTGTGTATTGGAACCCCTATATCATCACCAATAAAAAAAGTCCGCGTGCAAGGATTCAGTTCTATAATAACGACTTCAGCAAAAAACTACAATTAGTTTTGGAAGGCGTGAATGCTGATGGTAAAATGACACGTGTAGTTAAGCTTATTGAATAGCAAAAGGTATTCGCATTACTGCTTTTTAAGAAACTACTAAAGAAGTGCCATCATCAATAGAAACGATATAGGTTTTTAATTGATGGCTGAATAATGTATCATATGCAGCTGATACGGTTTGGACCAGATCATTCACTTTGTCTTTTTGTACCAGATTAATGGTACAACCGCCAAATCCACCGCCCATCATGCGTGCGCCGTAAACACCTGGTTTATTTTTAACTAAATCAACCAGGGTATCTGCTTCCAAACAACTTACCTGGTACAACTTACTAAGTCCTTCATGTGTAGCATACATTTTATGGCCAAAAGCCTGCAAGTCATGCTGGATAAGGTCTTCGCAAGCATCCTGTAATCTTTGAATTTCTTCTACCATAAATTTGCAACGATGATAAATGGCTGGATCTATTGGTTGAATACATTCTTCCACCATCATGATACTGGCATCTCTTAAACTATTTACTTCCGGGTATTTTTTTTGAATCTCAGCCACACCTGTTTCACATTCCTGTCTGCGTAAATTGTACTCTGATGAAGCCAAAGAATGTTTTACACCTGTATCAAATAATACAATGGAAATATCTGGATAATCAAATGGCATATAAGCATATTCCAAAGAGCGGCAATCCAGTTTGATCACCTGTCCACTTTTTCCAAACATACTGGCAAAGGGATCCATGATACCACAGTTGACACCTACAAATTCGTTCTCTGCTTTTTGTGCCAGTTGCACCATCTGCATCTTTTCCATCCCTAAAGAAAAAAGACTATTGAGCGCATAAACCGTAGCACATTCAACGGCAGCAGAAGAAGATAAACCAGCCCCCAATGGCACATCACCCATCACCACTGCATCAAAACCAGTAATCGTTAATCCCAATTTTTGTATTTGATCGGTTACACCTAAAATAAAATCCGGCCATTGTTCTTTTGTTGGACGAAGTGATGTAAGAATAGTTTGGAATGATTGATCGAGATCACCTGCAAAAAGATGAATTTCTCCATCCGCTCTTTTACGCATGGCCACATAAATGGCTTTATCAATGGCTGCGGGTAATACAAAGCCAAAATTATAATCCGTATGTTCTCCAATCAAGTTTATTCTTCCCGGCGATCTTACGATGCAATCAGGTTTGCCAAAATGCGTTTCAAAAACCTGTTTTACCTTATCTACCATCTTTCTGTAAATTTCCTTAAGTAAGCAAAAAATTAAGCTTTCTACTAATTTTATAGAGTTGGCAATGCTGTTTCAAAATGCATTTGCGGAATCTGCACATCCTTAAAACCCTTACGGCGCAAGCGTTCCGAAAAATCCTGCTGCACTTCATATTCGCCATGTACCAAAAATAGCGTTTGAACGAATGCCGGATTTTGACAAGCAAGGAACTGACAAAGATCATCATAATCACCATGGGCACTCATGCTGCGCATCTGACCAACTTCAGCAACTACATCAAACATCTCTCCAAATATTTTTACTTCTCTAGCACCACTACCAAGTTTGCCACCCAGTGAACGTGGTTCGCAATAGCCCACCATGAGAATGGTATTTTTTCGGTCGCCAATATTATTCATGATATGGTGTTTCACCCTACCCGCATCGGCCATACCACTGGCAGATATGATAACACAGGGTTGACCATTATCATTCAAGGCCTTGCTTTCTTCTACGGTTTTGATAAAATTTAGTCCTTTAAAATCAAATGGATCCTTATCCGTTTCCATGATCCTACGAATGCGTTTATTAAAATAGTTCGGATAATTTTTTAACACGGCTGTTGCTTCCCTGCTTAAAGGACTATCCACATATATTGGCACGGCAGGTAGCCTGTTCTCTATATCCAATTGGTTGAGTGCATATAATAATTCCTGGGTTCTTCCCACACTAAAAGCAGGAATGATCAATTTTCCTTTTTTCTTGATACAGGTTTTCTCAATCCAATCATGTAAACTATCAGGAACACCGTGCACTTCATCATGCAGCTTATTCCCATAAGTGCTTTCCAGAATAATATAATCTGCTTGAGGAAATACTTCCGGAGAACGCAGAATAGCATCATTATACCTACCCACATCGCCACTAAAACTGATCTGTGTTGTTTTCCCTTTTTCGGTTATACGAAGATGAACGGCAGCACTGCCTATGATATGTCCGGCATCGGTAAAAAGTAATTCCACTCCGGGTTCTATCATTTTCCATTCACCATAGTTCACCAATTCAAACATTTCCAAAGCTTTTGCGGCATCTTCCAGATCGTATAAGGGTTCATAAGGTGGTAAGCCCATTTTAGCGCGTCGCTTATTGATAAATCGGGTATCATCTCTTTGAATCTCTGCCGAGTCTTCCAGGAGTATGGAGCCTAGCTCTTTGGTAGCGGGCGTTGCAAAGATCTTTCCCAAAAAACCATCTTTTACCAGCTTTGGTATCAATCCACAATGATCAATATGTGCGTGAGATAAAACCAGGTAATCAATGGTAGAGGGCACAAAACCAAATTCGGCATTCAGCAGATCGGTATCTTTTCCCATTCCTTGAAAAAGGCCGCAATCCAGTAAAATATTTTTTCCGTTGTCTAATGCAATCAGGTGTTTAGAACCTGTTACTGTTCTGGCTGCACCATGAAATGATAATTTCATAAAAAGCCTCCGCCCCCGTAAGGGGGAATTTATATTCAGTTAAAAATCTTCAATTCCTTATAAAGGTGAAAAAACTAAGCTTTCTTACATTTAAAACTCCAGGTAACCCAAAATTCTGAAACCATTTCACCAGCTAAATTGGTACCAACAGAATAACATTGCATCGACCTGGGTTCACCACTGGCAATGGTTTCTTCAATGATTTTTTCAATGGCTTCTCCATCATTACAGGTAAACGCAATAGTGTCTAAACCTCTTTTATGAAATTTCGCCTCAAGTGCCACAACCAGCGTACTTACTGATTCTTTGCGTTGATACACTTGTCCCAATGCCAATAACCCCGTACTCATTTCAGCCGCCATCGATTGTACCGCAAAATACATGGAGCGAAAAGGGTTTTGCGTGAACCATTTATATTTTACGGAAATCACTGCTTGCTTTTCATCAAAGGATTGAATCTTTAATCCGGAAAACAAAGCAGCTGGAAGGCGCTGAAAAAGAAAGAATCGAAATTTGAATGAATTGGTAATTAGTTGCTGATACTTTCGAAAATGCGGATTCATATTTTTTTATTGAAACAGGTGATTACTTATTTGAAGCCTTCATTGGCTACCTAAATGTAAGCAGTACTTGTTCGATAAAAAAGTTAATAAGGGTCAGAGCAATAAAGCAGCCAGCATATAGTCGGCAACAAGTATCAAAATACAACTAACCACCACTGCGCTGGTACTGGCCCTGCCAATTTCTAAGGAACCTCCTTTTACATTATATCCGTAATAGGCCGGAATACTACTCAAAATAAATGCGAATGTGTACGATTTATATAAGGCAAAATTAATATTGTAAATATTCAGGTTCTGACGAAGACCTTTATCAAAAATATCATTCGCTAAAATACCGGATAATGCCCCGGCAGTGCGACCTCCCCAGATTCCGAGAACAGCAGATATCACTATCAAGCAGGGAATCACAACCAGTGCTCCCAGTATCTTGGGCATAACCAAATAACTTTTGGTATTGATGCCCATGATCTCCAGAGCGTCTATTTGTTCACTGATACGCATATTGCCCAGTTCACTAGCGATCTTACTACCCACTACACCCGCCAATACAATACCCACAACAGTAGGCGATAATTCAAGAATCATACTGTCACGCACGATCTGTGCAACAGTGGCCATGGGCACCAGTGGACTCACCAGCTGATAAGCAGTTTGTACGGTAGTTACCGCGCCCAGAAATAAAGAAATAATCACTACAATCGGCAAAGCACCCACCCCAATTTCCACACACTGGTGCATGAATTCTTTCCAATACATTTTCCAGTTCTCAGGCTTGGTAAACATGCCTTTGAGCATTAGAAGGTAGGTTCCGAGGTGTGTGAAGAAAGACATGGTTGAGGTAAGAGTTAAAAGTTAATAGTTAAAAATTAATAATGAAAAGTGAAAGAAACAAGTAGTAGGAATAAGTTAATAGTTAATTGTAAAGTCAACTATTAACTATCGACTATTAACTATTAACTTTAAACTTCTCTTCATCCTTTTCTTTTCTTCTGCCTTTTCCACCAGGCACTCCGTTGCACTACTTCATCGGTATTGATCCTGCATTTTAACTGCGCATCCACTACTGCCACCAATGCCATGTTAATGATACTTCTTACCGTACTGCCCAATTGAAGCACATGTACCGGCTTTTTAAGTCCAAGCAGGATAGGTCCAATAGCATCTGCACCGCCCACTTCTTTTAACAGGTTGTAAGTTACATTACCTGAAGTTAAGTTTGGAAACATCAGCACATTTACATCTTTATCCACCAAATCGCTGAAAGGATAATTATCGCGCAAAATTTCTTTGTTAAATGCCATACTACCCTGCATTTCACCATCCACGATCAATGAAGGGTTTCTTTGTTTCAGGATTCGGGTAGCTTCCGCAACCAGTCTAGCTTCGGGAGAATCGCTGCTTCCAAAATTGCTATAGCTCAACATGGCAATTCGGGGTGTAAGGTTGAAGTTTCTGACTTCTTTTGCCACCATCATGGTGATGTCTGCCAGTTCTTCCGCAGTTGGGTTAAAGTTAACAGTGGTATCAGCCAAAAACAGGGGTCCTTTTTTGGTTAATAGCAGGTACATACCGGCAATTTTTTTCACCCCTTCTTCTGTACCTATTATTTGCAGCGCAGGCCTGATGGCTTCGGCGTAGTTTTTAGTTAATCCCGATAACATGGCATCAGCATCGCCTGTTTCCACCATCATACAGCCATAATGATTTCGGTCTTTCATGATCTTCTGGCTCTCATACTTATTGATCCCTCTTCTTTGTCTTTTCTTAAAAAAGATCTCTGCATAAAAATCACGCTTCTCTTCATTTTCATCATTTCGTGGATCAATGATAGGAATATCTGTTATGTCGATATTATTCTGTTCTGCTATCAAGTTTATCTTCACAGGATCGCCCAATAAAATAGGGTAAGCGACACCCTCATCATAAATAATACTGGCTGCTTTTAAAATCTTTTGGTTGTCGGCTTCCGCAAAAACCAATCGTTTAGGATCCTTTCTGGCTTTATTACCAATGATCCTGATCATTTGGTTATCCAGTCCCAATCTTTTATTAAGATCAACCGTATAAGCATCCCAATCGGTAATCATTTTATTGGCCACGCCACTATCCATTGCAGCTTTGGCAACTGCCGGAGCAATGGCTGCCAATAAGCGTGTGTCTAAGGGTTTGGGAATGATATACTCCGGACCAAAACTCATGCTTGTTTGGTTATAAGCCATATTTACAATATCCGGTACCGCAGTCTTGGCAAGATCGGCCAAAGCCCTTACTGCAGCCAGTTTCATGGCTTCATTGATCTTTGTTGCACGCACATCCAACGCACCTCTGAAGATATAGGGGAATCCTAAAACATTATTAACCTGGTTGGGAAAATCAGTTCTTCCTGTAGCCATGATCAGGTCTTTACGAACAGCCACTGCAGCATCATACGTAATTTCAGGATCGGGATTGGCCATGGCAAATACTATGGGGTTTTTTGCCATAATTTTTACCATCTCAGGTGTAACTACATTACCTACACTTAAGCCCAAAAACACATCTGCATCCTTCATGGCTTTGAGTAAGGTCCAATCACTTTTATTCACTGCAAATTTTGTTCTGATAGGTCCTAAGTCTGTTCTGTCTTTATGCAATACCCCGTCCTTATCAAACACGATAAAATTTTCATACCGTGCACCCAAAGCCACATACAACTGAATACAAGCCATTGCAGCAGCACCTGCACCATTGATCACAAAACGTACTTTTTCGATCTTCTTCTTTTGTAATTCCAATGCATTCAATAAAGCTGCACTGCTGATGATGGCCGTTCCATGCTGGTCATCATGCATCACGGGAATTTTCATTTGTTCGCGCAATTGCTGCTCAATATAAAAGCATTCAGGCGCTTTGATATCTTCCAGATTGATACCGCCAAATGTTGGTTCCAGGGCTTTTACTATCTGAACAAATTTTTCCGGATCTTTTTCGTTGATCTCTATATCGAATACATCTATGTCTGCAAATATTTTAAACAGTACAGCTTTACCTTCCATGACCGGTTTACTTGCTTCGGGTCCAATATCCCCTAAACCTAATACTGCGGTACCATTGGTAATTACTGCTACCAGGTTTCCTTTGGCAGTATATTTATAAACATCTTCGGGGTTATTGAATATTTCCATACAGGGAACGGCAACACCCGGACTGTAAGCAAGGGATAGATCGCGCTGTGTTTTGGCTTCTTTGGTAGGAACTACTTCAATTTTACCAGGACGACCGCTGGAATGGTACTCCAGGGCCTGTTCTTTGCGAAGATCAATATGTTTAGACATAGTTTTTATTTAGGTTAACGGCAACAAAATAGAAAATCCTATTGTGAAGCCTCTCCCGCCCTCGGCGGGATCACTCACTTCAACACTTTGTTCGCTATGGAACAATGAATTGGAATGGACTGCAAAAATACAATTTAATAAAATGATAGCAGAATGGCATTTTAGGGGATGATTTATATGCCATAACCTGTCATCAGCGTCCAAATTCAGGGCTTTATGCTTAAAAAGGGTATTTCACCCTAGAATTAACAACCCTATACTTTCTAGTCAAATTGATTTTCTAAGTAGGTTTCAATAAAAGAAGAACGGAGAAAAAAAGGGTTACTGAATTGGTAAGATAATCGTAAAAGTAGAACCTCCTCCTTCTTTCGTTTCCACTTTCAACTCCCCAGTATGCGCTTTCACAATATCATAACTCAAACTCAATCCCAATCCGGTACCCTGCCCTGTAGGTTTAGTGGTGAAGAAGGGCTGGAATATTTTGTCCAGTACTTTCTGTGGAATACCATTTCCATTATCAGCAACAGAGATCAGGATTTTCCCGGCAAGTTTTTTCGTGGAAACCGTAACAGTTGGTTCAAAACCATCACCAACTATTTTTTTCTTTTCTGACACTGCATAAAATGCATTGGTGATCAAATTTAATATCACTCTTCCCATATCCTGTGGAATCAGATCGATTTTACCGATAGATTCATCAAAATCAGTGATCAGAGTTGCATTAAAGGATTTGTCTTTAGCGCGTAAACCATGATATGCCAAACGCAGATATTCATCTGCTAATGCATTAATATCAGTAGGCTCTTTTACGCCACTGCTACTGCGACTGTGTTGCAGCATGCCTTTAACAATATCCCCTGCACGTTTACCGTGAAAATTAATTTTTACTAGATTTTCTTTCAGATCGGCACCTATTTGTTTTGCGTCTTCCGTATTTCCATTCAACAATTCTTCATTCATTTCATCTACCAATTCCGTACTTACTTCACTGAAATTATTAACAAAGTTCAATGGGTTTTGAATTTCATGGGCAATGCCTGCGGTGAGTTCGCCGAGGCTGGCCATTTTTTCTGATTGAATAAGTTGATGTTGCGTAGATTTTAAATTATCCAGGGCCGTTCTAATTTCCGCTGTTTGCTTGATCACTTCTTCCTGCAAAATCTCCTGCTGATGTAAAGCCTGTTCCTTTTTCTCTTCCGACATTTGCACCACCTGCATTGCATTTACTCTTACTTCTTTTATGATTTCTTTGAATCGCATGGCAACATATACCATCATAGACATAGGAAAAGAAAGAAATAACAATGTTGCCATTGTAAGAATCAAAGAGATAGAGATATTGAGTATAAATGTCAAAGTCACTGTGAGAACCAACATGAATATTGCAAATATTAAACCCACTACAATTGCCCATTGAGCACCAATCAGTTTTTTCCATGATGAAACTAAATAATAAATACAGCTGACTATTATTAAAACAATAAATACACCCGTTAATACTCCATCAATTTTTGTATCTATTTCAATTATTCTAGTTTCATCAATTATAATATAAACTAAATAGAAAAGAAGAAAGGTGCTAAATATAACAGGAACTTTACGTTTAAAAATACTAGCAAGAATAAAAGGTATTAGTGAAAAGTACAATTGCAAAAATATTGCAGGTATAATTTTACAAAACCAGAACCAGTTATAAGATAAGCCTCCTAAAACAAAACCCCAATTAATTGAACAAACCGATGCAACTAAATTAATAGTGAGGAATGATGAAGCAACAGCAAACAGAAGAAGGTTTTTTTCACTTCGGTTTTGAAAAAACAACACCCAGAAAAAAAAACTTAATACTGCACTAATAATTGAAAATACTGTAAATCTGAAAGTAACATCACTATTTGCTTCAGATACAACTGTATGATAATATTTTGGAACAGTGATTCTTATTAACTTTCTCAGACCCACCTCTTTTGCTTTTAATTCATACGGAGGGAGTTGCGATAAATAATCCACAACATGTATTACAAGGGTATATTCATTTCCAGGCTTCAAATTCACTGGCACTGGAAGTAAATTACTTGTAATCCTGTGTTCTTTATATGGGGAACCGTTAATCCCCGTGTTGCCTTTAGAAGCAACCCAGTTACCATTAATATAAAAATCAGAAGCTGCCCATGTACTTACTTTAACGCCAAAAATCGTTTCTCCAAATGAGCTGTCGACTTTTATTTTTATTCTGAACCAACCTTCTAATCTACCTTTTTTGTCTACCAATTTTTCAGAAAGTTCAGAGGGCATTAGTCTTTCCCATCCCGTTAAATCAATATCTTTTTTAGCATAGGAAGTATCATTCCCTTGCTTAAATAGCCATCCCTGCATTTCACTAATAAAAATTTGACTACTATCCTTGTCAAGTAAGTTTGGTTTTAATAGCAAAGTAGTATCCTGTGCATAACACAAACGAATACCAACCAATAAAAGCAAGAGGAATAGTTTAATTGACTTCATACAGTATTTACATTGGTAATTGTATAATAAACGTAGACCCTTCTCCCTCCTTAGTCTCCACCTTCAACTCCCCCGCATGCGCCTTCACAATATCATAACTCAAACTCAACCCCAATCCTGTTCTCCACCTAATATTTAAAGGCGGACAAGCTTGACCAGTGGATTTGTTGGAAAAGAAATGCTCGAAGATCATTTTCATTCTAATTTTAATTTTAGAGCCATCGGCTCGGTTAATATTGTAACCACGGATTTCAATCCGTGGAATTTGCAATCTCACAGAAATATAAAGTGCCGTAGGCACGAAACATATTTATTCAAGATCCTGAAAAATGTACTTCTCATCATACTCAATTTTAAATGCCAACAGAAAATCAAGGTACTCCTGTCTAAAAGTCTGCTTTTTATGATGCTCATCCTGATTTTGTATGTATTTGTATACAGAATCTATTGATGACTGATTATATGAAAACACCCCATATCCTTCCTGCCATTCAAAACGTTGTTTGGTTAATTGATTGTCATTGATATATTTAGAAGATTTTGCTTTTACTGTTTTCATCAATTCTGAAACAGAAACAACTGGTTTTAATCCAAAAAAACAATGTACATGGTCCTCTACACCATTAACAATGATGGTCTTGCAATTTGATTCATTGATCAGGTTTCCGATTACACCAAATAATTTACTGCTCCATTCTTTATCAATAACAGCATGACGATATTTAACAGCAAAAAC
>CALRVT010000014.1:0-104571 GCA_943371675.1 Chitinophaga pinensis
TTGACATGTCAATTTTTATTGAATGAAGTTTTGCCAATGCAGAACCTGCTTTGGAAATGTAAGTCAATCTTTCACTTTCATTGAAAGTAGAAATTAGATCTCCTACAATAAATAATTTCAGAACCGCCAAACCATTTTCAGCAACCAAACGGGAAACATGATTGTAATTATTCTTCATTGCTATTTCCAAAAATTTTATTACTCTTTGTTTTACTTCATTATTCAAACAAACTCTAAGTTTCAATTTTGTCTTGTCAGCAAAATTCAAAATGAAAACTTGTGATGAACCTAAGTCAGTCAGATATTCAACTTCACTTAAAATCAATTCTGCTTTTACTTTGAGAGTAGCATTTGAAGTAGCAATAAGAAAATTGAAAACTTCTTTAGCAAGTTCAATCCATGTTTGCTTATTCCACAAAATGCCTTTTAGATTATCAGAAAGATAAACTAAATGTTTTGGCTTATCATCAATCAGCAAAGTGATTCCGTGTTGCTTCATCATTCCTGATTTAGCAACATCGCCACAACAAAGAACATTTTGAAAAAAAGAAAGCAGATTATTTTTTGAAAGCCAATCTTTAATGTATGATTCGTCTTCAACTGGTCTTGATGTGATAATTGATAAGTCAGCAAACAAACCGAAAACTGAAACCAATTCTAAAATTCCTTTTCGTGGTTTGGATATTGAAATTGAGAATGGCGAATACAAATAGTCATACTCATTTGCTTTTTGCTCGTGAACAAAAGATAAGTCGGTGCAAACTCCATCAAAGTCAATCGCTATTTTCATTCGTGTGTTTCGTTAGTTTCTTTTTTGCTTTCTCTAAATATTTTGTCATTGAATCTGATTTGAACAAAGGCACTATCTATTATATTTCTAACTCTGTTGTGATAATTGTATGCTGCTAATACCATGAGAAACTGTATTGGAATAAGAATAAAATTTATTCCAGCTAAAACAACAGATGCTGATAAACGAGTCAAATCAGACCATAATAGAGGAACAAATAAAAATGCAAGCCCTATTATTGGAAACATCGCCAACCAAAATAAATGTATTGGTTTTGAAATTGTTTTATCTCCCCAATTTTTAGAAACGCTTAATCTTCCAATGTTTCTTTTCATTAGCAGAAACAATGAAATAAAAAATGCTAATTGTGCAATTAGCAAGCAAAGGAAAAATAAGTTTGATGTCTGAAATTCTAAGTGCAAATAGAAGGGAAGGAATAATATCAGAATACAGTTTAGGTAATTGTAAATACCCAACAATACATCCTTGTGAGCCATTATTGTAAAAGTATAAGTATTTACATTTTCATATTCCTGAATTATCTTAACGCCAGTCAAATTTGGGATACCAATTTTTTCTGAACTTATCTGGTCGTCTAACGGTAATTTATAACCTTCCAATGCGTTTTCAGGTTTTGTGCCGTTATCATCATGCCAGCGAATAAACTCAAAAGTGTTTGAAATAAAAGTCAAGACAAATGCAGTCAGTATGAAGAAACTGATTTTTACATTATTGGCATTTGAAATAAAGTAATCAATGATGTTTTGTAATTGTTTCGGATAGCTGTCATGGAAATGAATACAGAAAACTATGGATATGAACAAAAAGAAACTTGCAGGAATGAGAGAGTAGAACATTCTTGCGAAAGCCCAAAAGAAACCTTTGACTGATGAAAAATCTAATTGCATCTTAAACGGTTTTAGCTTTTAGCATTTCAGTTTCATCCACATAAGTTTGAATGATGTCTTTGTAAAACTCTGCACCTTTTTGAGTGTAGTATTTGATGTATGCTTCTGCTTTTAGCATGTGTAATTCTTTTCTTGTTAAGTTCTTGCAGATAGTAGGAACTCCAACTGGTTCACCAGTGTATTTTTTAATGTCAACTTTGAAATCGCTTATTACTCCTTCTCTCAATGCTCTGTCAAAACCCGATGTTCCAGGGTGTGCAGTGTAGATGTTATACAAAACAAAATCTGCGTCAAGTTCCAAAGAAAAATTAATAGATTCTTGAATTGATTCTCTTGTTTCGTCAATAGAACCAAAAATAAAGCTGGCGGTTGATTGCAGGTTTACTTTTTTACAAGCTGCAATTGCTTTGTTTACTTGTTCGTTGCGAACACCTTTTTTTATATTGCTATCAAGCATTTCTTGGTCGCCTGATTCAACTCCAAAGAAAACTCCTCTGCAACCTGAATTAATTAACCACTCTGCAATTTCATCATCCATTTTATCTGTTCGGGTGTTTATTACATAAGTGATGTTGAACTTGCTAATCTCCTTGCACATTTCTTTTGTCCTCTCTTTTCTCATTGTCCAAGTGTCGTCCCAAAACTGAATACTCTTTACACCAAATTGCTTTGTAAGAATTTCAATTTCATCCATAACATTTTTTACAGAGCGTTCCCGATATTTCCCGTTATTCATTCCGCCAACTGCTGATAAACAAAAAGTGCATTTGAAACCGCAACCTCTTGTTGTCATCATTGTAGCAAAGGGAGTTTCCATTTCTCTGTGTGGTGATGCCTGATACAATCCTATTTGCATTGCACTGTGATCTGGAAAGGGGAAATCATCAAGTGGGAGCAAAGGAGCATTTGCATTTCGTTTCATCTTTCCGTTACTGTCTCGGTACGCAATGCCTGAAACTTCTTCGAGTGGTTTGCCTGAAAGAAATTCTCTCATTCCTACTTCTGCATCACCAATAAAAACAGCAGTGAAATCTTCTAACCCTTCTTCAAGTCGGTAACTTGAATAAGGTCCACCAACAAATTTGAATTTTGCGTTTGTCTCTTGTGCAAGTTGAACGCAAAGCGGATAAGTAGAAGTGTTTGTAGTCACGGCTAACACATCGGGGTCATACTTATTTATTTCATCAATGAGATGTTCCATTGATGAATAAAATTCTCCTTCAAAAATTTTAAAGTCAGCAATGTCTCTGCAATAAGATTCCAAATAGAAAAGTCCTAAGCATGGCGTAATGCTTTTGATTGTGAATTCATCACCATAAACAAGTTTTGAAAATGGTGGATTCACTAAAGCAACTTTATATCGGGTGTTACTCATGTTATTTATTATTTGATGTCAGCCAAAAGTTATTTATGATTGAGATATTGTGCAAGGCAAGTTCAACACTTTTTTTGTCATAAGGTAAATTTATATCCAATACTTTTTTCTCATAAAGCCCGAAATCTGAAACTTCGTATTTGATATTATTTATTGCAGCCATTACAGGCAATGAAGTGTCAATACTTTTTATGAATGAATGCTTTGCTTGCAAGGGTAATTCACTCGGATGTGCTAAACCGAACAAATGAATAGGTGCTGTTGGATGATTTTCTGCAATCCAATTACAAAGTTCTGTTCTTCTTTTAACAAGGTTTTTCAATCTGTTGCTTCCTTCCGTTGATGTGTAAACATCAAAAGGAATATCGTAAGGAACTCCGATTCTTGCTATCTGTGGAATTTGCAAAAGTTCTTGAAAGGAACTGCACCAATCTTTGAGAGTTGCACCGTGTGCAACTCCAAAGATTTTTGTTTTCGGATACAGTCCGCTTGTTTCAAAAACTTTAATGAATTCATAAGTCATTTTCAAAGTTGAATGACTGTCGTTTAATATTTCTGGTGGTGTAACTAAGTCGGGTTTGAGTTCTGATGAAACGGATAGTAAATCATTTGTACTCATTGAATATCCAAGTTCCATTATTCCGTTGTCAAGAATTACAAATCTGCCTTTTGCTTTTGCATCTAAATAATACTGCTTGTAGGCAGTATTATTTTCTTTCAACAAATGCGTAAAGCATAATTCAATATGTCCTTTCGGACATAAATCATTCATCATTGAAATGGGTGCTCCTATTGCTAATTCTATTGCCATTTGTATTCGCTAAAATATTTTTTTGTTCTGTAATTATTGATTGCATCTTTCACATAGGGAACAATATTTTTTGGAAGTTCTTCTATCGATGTCCAAATTAATTCTTCACATTTCTTAGGCTCTTTGTTTTCAATTTCACCACTCCATTTTTCCGCAAGGAAAAAAACATACATGCTTTCGTCTTCCTCGTCAATGCGGTGCATCATATGCACCGCTTCTAAATCTTCTTGTTTTATTTTGATTCCTATTTCTTCTTCTGCTTCCCGAATGATTGCGTTTTCAAAAATTTCATTTTCTTCTACGTTGCCTGAAATCACTCCATAATAACTTTGGAAATGTGTCGTGTCTTTTCTTTTGTAAAGCAAAATCTGTTTCTCTTTTAGGAGAAATAAAAAAGCACCCTTTACTATTTGATGAATATACATAATTTATTAAACTGGTTGGGGTACATCTTCGTTGGTTAAACATTTTCCGTTTGAAATGAGAATGTCGTAAAATTGATTTGGTGTTATTCTCATGTCCTCTGCATAAAAAGTTCTCCTGTCATAATCTTCAATAAAAATTTTGTCTAACTGTTCTACTGTCATGTTTCGCAATTTGTGAAGTGGAGTGTAACCAGTGAAACGGTAACTATGAATTTTAAATTCTTTCAGAATTGAAAGAATGTATTTCACATCTTCAATGGTTTGGTTTGGATAACCCAACATCAACAAGCCAACTAATGTAATTCCGTATTTGTTGCTCAGCCTTGCTGCTTCTTCCAATTCATCTAACGAAGATTTTATTGGTCTTTTCTTTTGAGCACTTATGTGTTCAATGCCAATTGATAATTTTCTAAGTCCTGCTTCTGTTGCCAACTTAACTACATCTTCTGTGAGTGTGTTTGTTCGTGTTACTCCTTGCCATTTGAAAGAGTAACCTCTTTGTGTGTAGATTGAATGAAACTGTTTTACCCAATCAGGACTTGAAATAATATTTGGGCTGTATAAATGAAATGTGTCATTAAGATAATTTGAGTTTTCATCATACCATTTGAAAATTGCTTCGGGGTCTCTTGTTCTGTCGGTGATTCCTTCCTCTTCTGAACAGCCGCAAAAATTGCATCTTGTTTCGCAACCTTTGGTTGCGGTAATTGAAAGCCCAAGTTTGCAATCAACAACGTTTTTATGTCTATTCTGAAATTCTAAATAGCTGCTGAGAGGAAGTTTAGAAAGTTTTGGTTTTGGCCATTGGGATTGGTCTAACCATCTTCCTTTTTTAGTAGTTGTAACTATTCCATCTTTCAAAATAATTCTTAGTCCTTCAATTTCGGGTTCTGAAATAATGTTATCAAGAAAATTTATGTAACTACTTATTGCGGTTTCTCTATCGCCAGAAACATGGATTGCATCAAATGGAAAACGGGAAAAGTAATGGGGGATAAAAGTTGTCGCCAAGCCGAAGACTAAAATTTTGGAATCGGGACTTACTTTTTTTGCCATTTCAGCTAATCTGAAAACCATTCTTGATTGATTTGTTTCTGCGTAAAACAAAATCAAGTCAGGCCGCAATAAGTAAGAATGAATGATGTCAGATAGTGTAAGGTGCTGGTAGGTTACATCAAGAACTGTTGACTCCCAATTTTCGTGACTGTCAACAAGTGATGCAGTTTCTCCAAGAAAAATACTTTTGTTATACACGGTGAAGTCGTGTTCTAAAAAGTCATTTACTGATATGATTACTGCATTTCTCATTTGTTTCATTTCACTTTCTTACTATTGTAAAATTTATGTAACAAAATTATTCTAATATACAAAAAATGTGTATATTAATAGAAACTTAATAAGTGACTGTATTTTCACTAAATTGTCAATCTATGACAAGGATATTTTCCCCATGTTTTCCTGTCAAAATTTATGAATAATAATCTTGTTTATCATTCAATCATTGTATGAATTCTCGTTACTACTATTACATCAGCAGCTAAGAAAATACTAACTTGTAATTAATAATCGGATTTGTGTACAATCCTGATGCCTATACTATAGGCTTTTCTCCAATTACCTTTTAATATTGTCAATTTGCCTGTAAATCTATATTTTTTCTTATATATTATCATAAAGGGTGATTTGTAAATTATCTTTTCTCAGGTTAGCATGTTGATTTTTTATAATTCATCTAATTCTTCATCCTTTATTTCCAATTTGTAGACTTCCTGTTCAATTAGCATGGTAATATCCTGTTTGACCTGATAGTAATTATCGAGTACTTGTTGACTATCCAGTTCCCAAACTTCAGGAATGTTCTGAAAATTGGTCATTTCTGCGTTAATGGCATCGGTGTTATTGATCACCTCAGCATGAAACTTTTTCAGCTTTATTTTTTCGTTTGGATCATCGGAAACCATACCGACGAATTCACCAGAAGAAAGAGCTGAGATCTTTGAAGCGGGCACTGCATAATCCAACTGCATTGATTTGCTTACTGATGTATCCGTCCGGTTAATGGATAGGCTTTGGCGATCCTGCATAATTTTACCGAAGCGCTCCGACAAAAGTTTGGCGCTATCTCCCATGACCTGGCCACTAATTAAATTGCCACAAATATTGACGATCACATCCGCCTGTTCCTTGCCATAATCTTTGCGTAACTGGCTAAAGTCCTGCATTCCTAAAACGGGAGCGACCTTGTTACTGCGGGCTGTCGCGATCAGCGAATCCATGTTGTTGAAAAAAATGGTAGGGAACTCGTCAAACACAAGCGCACATTTTTGCTTTCCCTTTTTATTGACAATCTTTACCAATCGCGAGATGTAAAGTGACAGAACGGCTCCGTAGATCGCCTGCTTTTCAGGATTATTGCCCACACAAACAATTTTGGGATGTTCAGGGTTATTAATATCGAGGGCAAAATCATTTCCAGAAAGCACCCAATAAATTTGCGGAGAGGCAAGACGCGCAAGACAAATTTTGGCACTGGCAACCTGTCCTTCCAATTGTTCCATCGCATCATTTTCATAAGCGGTTACAAAGGGGTTCATTAAAACCTGTATTTCCGGCTCGGTATTCAGCACAGGGAACAACTCTTCGTAATTCACCTGGATCATTTCAATAACATGGGGAAGTGTACAAAAGCAGCCATTCCCATATTTACGCAAATACCAGATTACGGCGGTTACAAAATTGATGGGTGACTCTACAAAAAAATCACCCTGGCGTTTGATCCACTCACGGTTGAGTCCTAACAGGATCGTTCTTGCCGATTCTGTTGCATCGGTTATATCCTGCATACTTTGCGGGTCCAGCGGATTGCAACGGTGTGAACTGGCGAGGTTATCAAAATTGATTGAATAAAAGGAAGGGGGCTGCTTGAATTTATGCTGGTTGGCCAACATCCAGTTATAGGCCGGTTTAGAAAGGTCGTCGTATTTAAAATCATAGATAAACATGGCATATCCTTTTTCAAGCATCTGCTTTATTAAGGGAAGGATAATAAACCATGATTTACCTGCACCTGGAGTTCCACAAACAATGGTTCCCCGAAACGGATTGATCAAGTTAATATAACTGCTCCGAATTTTATCCGATAGTAGGTAACGGGTTTTATAATTGACTGAGTATTCATTTTGAATTAATCTTTCTTCCTGGGGAAAGGTTTCATTCAGTTCGTTGAATACATCTTTAGAAAGACTTTCATGGATTAACCTGCTTAAACGGCTACCACCTGCCAGCATAAACAAATACCCACTGCTTGTAACCAGCATATAAGTGACCGCAATGGTTTGCATATTGCCATTGACTTCCAGAATAAAAGAACTGGCAAAAAATATAGTGATCCCTGCAAATAAAAGGATAATGATAGTCTTTGTATTGATAGTGTCCGTTTTTTTGCCGGTAGCCCCGATTAATGAAATGGCCAGTAATCCCAATACAATCCATTTTGAGCCATTAAACCGCTGAAATAAGCCCGTATGGAGCAGATTACCCATGATCCGGTCTGTGATGCCACTTTGGATTCCCCACTGCTTAAAGGCTCCGTAACAATAAAAATAAAAGTGCAGCAGCAAGATAAATAAGCTTGCCAGTCTTGTCATGTCAAGAATCTTCCTTAATCCCATTTCATTTTCTCCGGTAGCTGACATAATGTTTTAGTTTACTTGTTTATAATCCCAATGATCTTTTTTTACGTTTGCGTTTCTTTTTCAATAACTGACCCGGTGTATAGTCAAATTCATTCTGTGGAGTTAGCAAAATCTCCAACAGGTTTGAATTGAGTGATTGATCATTGTTCAATTCTTGATGGTTTGATTTATGTATTTGTTTCGGTTCCTGTGTTTTATTTGTGGTTAGTTTTTGAATTAAATGCGCTGCGCTATATGCCTTCCCAACTTCACTTCCATTAAATACTGTTTTATTACTGTGATCCACGAATGTGATACCATATATTCTTCCTTCCTCACTATGTCGCAGGACTACGCTGATATTTAGCTTTCCCAATAAATTGATCAGTTCATTCATGTCATTTGGTTTCTTAGATAAGGCATCATCAATTGATTTTTTTAAAGGCATTCTGAATGTTTCTTTCAAGGCTTTATTTTTCTCAAACAGGTTTTCCAATTTGTCAAGGGTTGGTTTGCCAAGTAATAAACTGGATTTGATCGGAACACCTATTTTGTTTCCATCCGAATCCAGTATCCGGTAAACGAGCCCTCTGTGTTTATATATCCGTCCATCTTCCTCGCCACGGTCAGCTACTACATTGTACCCTTTTAGGATGGCGTTAAATTCGGGGAGGGAGGCAAAGAGATAGGTATTTACCACCGCCGATACGACATTATTGATACTGGTCTTTGTTTCGGTCTTCCCATAATTTACTTTTTCTGCATTGGCAGGAATGATTTTTAAATTGCTTGACCGCTTTTGATTTTCTGCTTTAACAAGTCCATACAAATTTTCAATTTCCTTCCTGGCTTTTTCTGACTGGTTACGCCCAATATTATGTGTATTGATTCTTTTACCGTCAGCCTGTATGGTAGTAGTCACCAAATGAATATGTGGATGGCCTGCATCTTTGTGTTTATATACAAGAAAGGGTTGATCTCCAAAACCAATCATTTCCATATACTTATTTGCGATTTCAATTAATTTATTATTGGATAATTTTTCAGAAGGATCAAAATTGAGAGAGATATGCAGTGTCTTGGTAGTTGCCCGATCATTAAGCTTATTCAATCTTTCAAAACCTTCGAGCTTTTGGTAAAAATTCATGTCACTTACCTCACGTAAATAACCTGACGCATGTAAACATTCAGCCTTGCCCTGAGCCACTTTATTTTCATTGTAGTTCAGCGCAGCATTTAAGGTGGATGGGGTTGTTATTTTTGCAACCATTGTTCGTAGAGTTGGTTCATGCGTAGACGGATGGTTTCAATACTTTGCACAATTTGTTTTTGTGCTGTCTGCTGATCCTTGATCCAGACCCGGAAATCAGGGATACGATCAAGGGTGTGCAGTTTGTGAACAGCCTGATTAAAATTGTTGCCAATTCCGTTAAGCTGTTTTCTTAAGTCCAGCATGTCTTTTAAAAAATCATCTGCTGACTGATTTCGGTAGGTAATGGTAACCGGTTTTTGCAAAGCCACTTTTCGAACATAATTGCTCAGTGATCTTTCAGTGCTTTGTTTTTGCAGCTTTTTAAGTTGGGTTTTCTCGGCGACATTTATCCTGACTTTCAGGACAAGGTTTCGTACTTCATTTTCGGGTTTTTTCATCACGGTTCATTTTCACGGTTTCTAATCTTTTCTCCAGGCCCCCGCACGAGTCCCGAGTGAAGGGGCAAGATTTCAAACGTGGACACGTTTGTACATCTTGCCGGACGCGGGAACAGGCGGACTAATTGCTAAAGAATAAAGTTACCAAGGGCTCAATCAATAAAAAAGACGGGGGCAAATTCTGCCCAGGTGGAAAGGAATTTCCTGAATAAAAAAGGGATTAGAGAAGCCCTTCATCAGCGAATGAAAAATAACTTTCTGTGGTTACAATTATGTGATCATTGACCTGTAAATCCAGAAATTTTGCTGCAGATGATATCTTAGAGGTTATTGCTTTATCAGCCTCACTGGGGTTGAGATTTCCAGAAGGGTGATTGTGGGCGAGAATCAATATGGAAGCATTTAATTTAAGTGCTGCAGTAAAGATTAATCTGGGATCTGCTACTGTCCCTGTAACTCCTCCAGTGGAAGTATCATAAATACCCATTACTCGGTTACCACGATTTAGAAAAATTACTTTAAACTGTTCCATCAATTCGATCTTGTCCTGATCCCAATGTTTCAGCAACAATTCGTAAGCTTCCCTTGACCTGGTTATTTTCGGTCTTTGTGATGCTTTAATCTTTGAGCGGTAGATGAGTTCTACTTCGCTAACCATGTTCCAATCTTGTGTTTCAATGAGCTGTTCCATAAATTTCTTTTTAATGGTTTAAAAATTATTATGGAACCCATTCCGGCTTTTGGCAATAAAGGCCATGAAGCAACGGAATAAATGAAGCTAAAGTGGTAGGGGCATACATTTGTTTATGCCGGAATTTCATGGCCGCTACAGCAGCCAAAAGCCGTTCTTTGTGCAGGAATAATGAAGAAAAATAAAAATGAATTAATCCGATTTCTTACTGATGTATTTCCGAAATGATTTCTTGGGCTTTAACTGTTTTTTGACCACTGTATTTTTTGACTTTTCAATACGCGACATTATCATGTTGTAGAGGACCTTATCAAATGCCATTTTGTCTAACTGTGCTATTGTTTTCATACCCTAAAATTAACTGTCAGGATTATTCTTTCATAGCGTATTTATATCAGGTATTTATACGCTATTGGTTACCCATCTATCAATCAAAAGAAACATAAGCTGCCGCACCCATTTAAAATAGCTGACCAGTAAGGTGCGGCAGCTTTTTTTGAAGCAAAAATAAAGGGCTTGGAAGCCCTTTATTTCTTACCCGTTATTTTAAAAATCCTTGCTGCTTAATATTATGCAGCCAGATATTAGCAAAACTGGTGTGTCCTGCCTGCCATTTGGGCTTGTAGGTGGTTACTTTATTATCTTCTATGCAAACACTTTCTTCATAAAGACCTACATTATCCTGTTGAAACATCTGGGGGTAAATGCCCACCATTTCCCAATCCTCTTTATTCTGCCGATTATCCACCACAATAAAACACATTTCAGGGTCACGCATTGCATCACCATGTAAGGTGTAATAGTGAGCGAGGCTAAATAATTTTGCTTTCCCATAAGGTGTTATAATGCCTTCTCCGATTTGTTCAATTACCAATGGCAAATATTCAGGCATTGTTAGTTTTAAATGGGTTTCTGTTCCCATTTTCTCGATCAGCTTAAAAAAGGTTTTGGTGGCTGTTACATTAATTTTTCGCATATAGAATGTTTTTAGTGTTGGTAAATCATTTTGCTTTTTTCTTCTTTTGTTACCACCTGGCTTCCATACTTCGCGCGGATCTCTGCCAATGACTTTTTCCCGCCCTTTACCTTGTAGGCTTCTGCCCTGAAATACCACGCTATTTTTTTGGAGGCAAAAAAGAAGTTGGCGGCTTTTAATTCTTCCTTTACTGGCTTGGTGTTTCCAGTAACCCAAATCCAGTGTCCGACAACCTCAATCACTATCCCCGACAGATGGATAATTTTTTCAATTGCTTCCCTGTAAGCTTCGGACATTTTCATTTCATCGTCCGCCTGTTCGTCACTCATTCCTGCACCTTTATAAATATGAGCGCAGGCAAAAGCATATTCTGAATTAATCGCCTGCATGGTGGCAGTATCCCCGCCCATGTCAGGGTGGTTTTCTTTGGCTATTTTTTTAAACTGCGCCTTTATCTCGTCTATCGTTTTACAACTTGCAAAATATTTCATAATAAAGCCGCCCTTTTTTATACCTGCGGGCGGCTAACAGGTTTTGTTTTAAAATGGCAGATCGTCTAAGGGTTCGGTTAATTCTCCTGCAATAACTGGGGAGGCAGCTGGAGCCGATTTTTTCGCGTTTCCTCCGTGCAGCTTAATGTTGTTTACATGGAAGGTTAAAGAGGCTTTGGCTTCTCCCTGCATATTGGTGTAAGCATTCACGCCAATACGTCCGTAGAGTTCTACCAGTGTTCCTTTAGTTAAATACTGGGCAATTCCGGGGTTTACCCAGTAATCACATTGCAGGTAGGTTACGACCTTGGTAACCTGATCAGAACCCTTTGGTTTGTAGCTGTCATTAATGGCTACATTAAAATTTACCACCTGTCTTTCGTCCTTTACTGATTTTACAACGGCATCCGCTGTAAGTCTTGCGATGATTTCCATGACTGTTTGATTTAATTATGAATAAAAATTGTTTACGATTAATGAGCGGCGAAAAGGGTTAATTCCTTTACATCCACTTTGTTTGGGGTGTTGCGGTTACTGTGCCTTTTTACGAGGTAATAAATCGTTACATCTTCATTGTTTGTAATTGCCCATGCTGCCTGCAATGCTTTTGCGCGGGAAATGCGTTTTTTGCGCTGTACTTCCCATGATAACTGCATCAGGTAGGAAAGGCGAGTGGTGTGTTTCATATAATGACTGTTTAGGGTTTAAAATCATACTCGGCAGGTGCCTCGTTCGTTCTTATTGTAGCAACCCGTTCTTGAAACAGTATTTGGGAAAAGCATGGTTTTTGACATAAATAATTTTCGACCGTGGAATAAAAAGTGGAGTGGTAACGAAACGGTTTATGCCGCGAAAGCGAAAAGAGCAGCGTATTATTTATGGCAAAACCGAAGGCCAATCCAGCCGGTAGGCGGGATGCAGACCTTGCTTTTCACAAATGCTGTCAAGAGCTTCGCGGAGGATTAAGACGTAAGAGTAGATTAATGTTGGTAGTTGCCTAAAGAATCAAGTGTACAAGTGTGCGACGCAAGAGAAGATGCCACTGTGTTACCGTTGCCAGTTACCACCCGACCTTATTTTACCAAACATTGCAAACTCGGTTTGTTTGTTATCGTTAACCGGTTTGAACAGAGAAGGTGCTCCCGGTGCATATTTTCGATTGATCCTGTCGAACCAAAGTTTAAAAGCCGATTTTGACTTCAATTTGCAGCAATCCTCAAAGTCCTGCAGCTGATATTCGGAAAGTATAATTTCATCATCAAAGACAACTTTGTATTGCCAATCATAGCCCTTCCATTTAATATATCGCTCGGCTAATTCTTTGCGCAAAATCAACTGCGGATGTCCTTCAAAAGCCCTCGGTTTAATTTCAACTAAAAAAGCTTCACCAGTGACTTTGTGACGAATCAAAAAATCCGGTGCATAGTACCTGTAATTACTCGTTAAGTATTCGGTAGGCTGGAGGCTACCAGGATTGTAATAAATGATTACCCGTTCTCTCAGGAACACGTAATCCTCGCGAATCGAAATTGCATATTTGAGTTCGGTAAGTGAATCGAAGCGGCAACCCCATCCGATAATTTTATAAGACTTGCCATATTTAAAATCTGTTGTAGTCGTTTTCATAGTGGTCGATTGAGTGTGATTTTATCTGTCAAGGTTCATCAGGGTTTCTGCCTTTATCTCGGACACAAAGCGGATATGTCCTGTTAAATCCTCGTAAGTACTATGTACCAATTCCCCCTGCACCATCACATGGCTACCTTTTATAAAATCATTCTCTATTTTCTCAGCGATGTCTCCCCAAGCGATCACATTGTGCCACATGACAATGTGTTGTACATTACCATCGTTGTCCTTGCGATACTTATCAGTTGCCAGTCGTAGGGTTGCCTTAACGTTCCCGCTTGGAAATTTTCGGATTATTGGATCAATACCGAGGTAACCAATCAATTGTACTTTGTTTTGTGTTTTCATTTTTTCACGATTTTGACACAAATTTTAAAAATGATTTCAGGAACATTCGTATCTTAAATGTTTATAATTGCTGCTATCTGATATAAGCGTTTAGAAACGATAAGAATCAAACCCAATAGGCGTTATGGCAAAATTGAAAACGGCGGTAAAAAAGTGTCTTCAATGCGGGAAGGCTTTAAAAGGAAGGGCTGATAAACAGTTCTGTGATATTGGTTGTAAAAATGAATATCATAATGCAGACCTTGCAGAAGGGGAGAAGATATATAAACGGGTACTAAAGATTTTACGCAATAACCGAAAAGTGTTAAAGGAGACATTGGGAGAGAAAACAAGTATAGATTTAGCTTTGGAGAAACTGATCGCAAAAGGATTTGATAACGATTACCTTACTCATTCAAAGCAAAGGAGTGGCAATAAGGTTTATTATTTTAGTTTTGATTATGGATACAGGGATGAAGGAAATGGAATGGTAAGGATTGTAAAAGCATTTGATTGGACGTAAAGTTCTTAAAGAATATAGAAAATTGCAGTTTGTTAATAAAAAAAAGGCTTTTTATTGCAGCGAAAGGGAACTTGGATTTATCTTGGTCGTATGGAAAACCATTATTCGACACTTAACCTACTTGCTTCCATTGTCAACGAAATTCCACAACCTACCCAATACCAATGTTTGCCAAGGCAACTAATTTTACTTTCCAGTTTTGATTGGGCAACTATTTTTACTCATTTACAATTATTAGAAAAAGAAGGTTTGGTAAATATCAGCCATGCTGATACTATTCAGTTTTCAATAAATAAAGAAGGAATTTGTAAGGCAACCGCTTTGGAAATGATTCCTGTAAAATAAATATTCCCCGTTAGTTGGCGGGGAATATTATCAATGAAATGGGTTGGTAATCGCGTTAAGTTATTGTAAAATCGAAAATGCACTTATTTTATTGTGTTGGACGGCTGGTCGCCATTTCCAAATAACTTATCCAAGGTTTTGCATATTTCCTGTAAAAGCAATTTGTCAATATTGGACTGGTTAAATTTTTCCAAGTTAGTGATCATGGCGCGATAGTTCCTCTCCTCGTCCGGCTCGAATAGGATTTCTGTGCCATCAACATTTACTTTGATTTTGTGTGTAAAACCCATGGGTAACAACTCAGCAGGAAAGAGGAATTCTTTTCCGTTGTATTCTACCGGTAATTCAAAGAGATCTAGCATACAAGGGCATTTAAAAAATAAGGTGGCATGAAACCCATACCACCTATATTGACTTAGGGATTTATATGACGTATGGTACTTGGGATATTGTTGTTTGACAACACAATATAGCAACTGTTGGTACTATTGATTTATAGGTTTTAAGTTATTTGCCCTACTATGCGGCTATCCAGGTTGTTGCATTTAGCCCAGATTGGATATTGATCATAGAAGTAGTAAGATTGAGTAGATTCTTCTCCTGCATGCAGATGGAAAATTAATCAGGCAAATCGATCCTTGGGAGGGGCAAGGGCATCGAATAAACAGTATATGATTTTCACCGGATGGCCATCATTTTGCTTCGGCTTCAGAAGACGGACGGTGGATTGTATGGGATACCAAAACCTAAAACTGGGTGTTTAGCTTTAAAGATTATAATGCGTGGCTCAATCAGCCTTCCAAGTATCCAGATGGAAAACGTATACTTAACTCCTCTTCAGATTGTCCAGTTAAAGTATTGGATCTATGGAAGCTGGGTGAGCAGACTTTTTCAGAAGCAGATGCAGAGTCTTGTCAAAGGCATGCATCAGTAACACAAGATGGGAGGAAAATGGTCTCCACTTCTATTATGTGAGTGTTATCTCTATGAGATCTTGATCAAGAAAGTTTCTTGCAGTTACTGAAAGTACTACAAATAATGTAGTTCTTCTTACAGATTATGGAACATTCATTTCAGTGAGATGGTCGGCTAAGAACTTGATTGGTTATAGTTTAGGTAATAGGTTTAGTTCAACAGGACATACAGGGAGTATTTTTGGAATATCATATAATAAACTTGGTACTCAGGTTACAATAGCAGGCGACGAAACTATACGAGTCTGGGATGATGCTGATGGATCGCTGAAACAAACCGTTTCAACTTTCGCAGGCGTATATGCCATCGGCTATAGTGCAGAAAGAAAATGGCTAGCCGCTGGATGCAGTAATGGTAAATTGGAAATATGTTCAACCGATAGCTGGCAAATAGAGGAAAGTGTTCAATGCTGCTGCACGGTACGTTATATTACCGGTGAGGCAAACGATTAGTACCTTGAAGCAGTGGGCGAGTTGAATGATGTATTTGTGTATGATTTACAACAGCAAAAAATATTACATGAATAAAAAGGACATGCTAAAACTGTTTATGGGGCATATACCCACACACATACTTCCGATGGCCATTTCGGTTGGTTATGATAAAACTGCTCGTATATGAAATTTTGAAACAGGAGCCAATATACTAAAGCATTATGGTTTTAAAGGAGAGTTATTTACGACTGTTAGTGTAGACCAAGATAAACAGTTGGTACTAACTGAAACATCGCTTAGGGTTCATGTGATAAATTTATAGGCACACATAAGATTGTATTAATAGAATAAAAATTCTCAAGTAAGCTCTTGCGGTATCAAAAAAATTACATTAATAATCCTTCTAAATTCCTTTGAATTAAATAGTTATCTAAAGCCCAATCTTTAGTTAATGGTAATGTGAGCATATTAATGATTTATTAAAAATGAATTAGGTCGTAATTAATATACTCCAATGATAAAAGGAGGGTTAACGATTTCCCATTTTCTTTGTGGTGGTGCAATAGGATTCCAGTTGGGTACTACCCTTTTTTGTTTTATTGTATTCGTTTAAAACTAAACGGGACCGTATCAAGCCCTCCTTTATTATTCCTACCTATAATAAAAGCATTAAGCGTATTAGAATTCTCTAAATTATAGGCAATATCATTAGGAAAATCGTGAGTAGGGTTATTAAACTGAACACTAGTCTTGGTTAATGAAACAGATATGAATTTAACACTTTTTGGATCCTTTTGGCCAGCCACTGTAACTTCATAAACCCACTTATCATTTTGCATATATATCATGACTTCTTCATTCAAAGTTGTATCAGTTCCTTTTATTGAATAAGCAACTGATTGAAATGTGCCATCAGATTTTTTTTGCCATTTTTCAAAACTACTGCCATCCGTATTTTGCCATGTTCCTGTTAATTTCTCAAATAATAATTCACTTGAAAGAGCATTTGCATTGTCACTTTTTTGATCTTTATCGGAAGGGTTATTTTCAGAATTGCATGCGATCAAAATAGAAATTATTGCTATCACAAGAGTGGAATGTGTTTTTTTCATTTGAAATGGTTTAACAATTAATGAATTGAATGAAGCGCTACTTTATTTCCTTCGGAATCAACAAAAAGGGCAAAAAATCCCATTTCTTCACTAATTATCGTTTTGTTAACCATTATACTTCCTCCAGCAACTTCTACCTTAATTAGGATAGTACTTAAGTCGTCGCCTCCGTTTAGGTAAACAGTAGTACCAGAAGTTGAAGGAATATAACCTTCACCCTGTACCAATGCCCCTGAAACGTTTGTGCCATCGCTTGGAAAAACTCCCATCTTAGTTCCAAACATATCAGTTTCACTGATATCAATATTAAGAATAGTGGAATAAAATTTAATAGCTCTGGAAATGTTCGTCACAGGAATTTCGAACCAATTAATCATATTATTCATTACTTTAAAGTTTTAGTGTACGAAGATAAAAGCTACAATTAATATAAAATTGTAAAAATGCGACATTCTATTCCTATGCGATAAAAAGTTGAGACATTCTTAGATTGTCAGTGTAAAATCCCTTTGGGGTGACGCCAGTAAATTCCTTAAAATCATTTATAAAATGTGCTTGATCATAATAACCAGCTTTAACTGCAAGAGTTGTAAGATTTTTAAATCTATCCTCCTCTAACGCCTTTAAAATGGTGTGTAGTCTTATTACTTTTGATAATTGTTTGGGACTAATGCCAGTTGCGGTTGAAATCTTCCTTTCAAGTGTTCGTTTGGTGATACTAAAATGGTCAGCGAGTTGAGCTATGGTAAGCTGCCCATTTTCGGCAAGGATCGTATTAACGTATTGCTTTGAGATACTTTTTTCAGTATTGTTTAAAGCGATTTTCTGAAGTAAAAAAGCTTCTATTAATTTTACTCTCTGCTTATTGGTTTTGGCCAATAAAACATTTTGTTCAAACAATGCTGCTTTATTGCCGAAAACTTTTGTGAGTGTAACTGCTTTATTGGAAAATTTCTCTAACGGGTGATTCGTAAATGCTCTAAAACCATCTGGATAAAAACGAGCTGAAATTATGCCAATTCTTCCGGTAGGCAATATTTCTAAGGGTTTTATAATTTGGCCAAACACAAAACATCTTGGTTGAAGTAAACTTTCATTTTTAGAAGTATACTGTTTGAACAAATCTCCATAATGAAAAATCAATTCCATACATCCGTCAGGAACTATTCGCTGTTTATCTGGATTTTCAACTGCCTTTGCTTCAAGGGTCCAAAAACATTTAATATAATGATTGAGTCTTGCAGTAGGTTCATAAGTACAATAATTCATACATAACCAATTAAAATGTGTTTCAATAGTTCAAGTCTGGACTTATTTGTCAAGAAGTTGAAATTAATAATTTTAATGGATGTGCATGAAAATTAATTATTAAACATAATCCAATAAATAGATTAACCAAAATGGTAACTTGAATAGTAATTTATCTACTTAACTACGTTATGCTAGTATTGCTTGAGCTAAAAAAATTTGTTTAGGAAGTTTCGATTTCGTACAATTTGGAATCATTTTAATTTAATTACTTTGTATTGTTCATGTAGGATTAATGTTTCTTTAGGCACTTTGAATTTTTATGCTCAAATAGCTTTTATAAAGCACTGGGCTGATATTTTTATTTTGCCACTATATTTTATTATCGGTGTATACTATTCGATTATATTTGTTTTGTAATGGAGTAATTTTTACGTTTTAAAATTAAATTTAAACGACTCCTTAATCTTTCTCATGTGCAGTAAGCTTCAAAAACAAGAAGGCGGATATTTTATCCGCCTTTCTTATTTTCAATTTTAGTTAAATTCTACAACTTTATTTTGATAACATAGCAAGTGCTAATAACTCTGTTTTCCATGTTATTCTTAAATATTTAATATATCGATTAGCGTTACACGTTTAGGACATCTAAGCTAAAGGAGTTTTTTTTCATCATGGAATATGAAATCACATTAAATTCTTTAAAAAACTGGCTTGGTGAAGTACCCGTGAATTCCTGAAAATTTTTTATAAAGTGAGCTTGATCGAAATATCCGCAATCGTACACAAGTTGCGTCAGGTTTTTATTTTTATTCTTTTGGAGTTCAACAAAGAAATTATGAAATTTTATTATCCTTGCAAATAGCTTAGGACTAATACCCAGTAGCTTATGGAATCTCTGCTCAATCCTTCTAATAGTGTAATCATATTTTTTTAATATGATATCTAGCTGCACCACTCCTTTTAAGTTAATTATTTCACAGATGATCTCTTTAATTAGTGAATCTTGTGTATATGGGTTATTTATGCAAAATCTTTCAAATTGTGTTTCTATTATATATTGCGCATCTTCAAGAGGTAATTCGAATAACTGGTCAACAGTATAGCCAATTACTGACGATGTAAGGAGGTTTATTTCTATATGATCTGTCATTAAATGGCCTGATTTAGGTCTAAAATGAACCCAAGGCCATAATCTAATTCCTATTATTTTCACTTTTTGGTTCCTTTTTAAAAGGATTGGCATGTGGGTAATAGGGCTTAAAAATGTAGTTGGCAAAAAAGTTTCTTCTCCGTTGGTTGGGTTTACCATATAGAAGGAATTTGTTGATTGAATTATAATATCGCTTGTCAACTGTGGGATTAACCTTTCAAGTGACTCACCAAAGTGTAATTTATTTTGAGTTAAATAGTAGTTTGCAAAATCATTGGTTAAATCAAGAAAAAAAATACTCCTGACAAGATAGCGTAGTTTTTCATTTGGCACAATTTCAGTAATTACTACATTTTCGCTGAGTTCTATTGTTTTTAAACGGGCTTTCTTTAAATAATAGCTTTCTGTCATAAGACGCAATTTTTGTTTCACGTTTAAGACAAGAAAAAGAAAATTAATTAATAGAAATTTCAATCTATCAGGTCGAAAGTTATAATAACGAACCAAATTTGTATAAATACGAAAACTTTTCTCATTGGAAAAACATTTTTTTAGGCCAATTTGCTGTTTATTTTAAGATAGCAGCGTGAGCTTTGGTAGAATTGGAATAGGAACTTAAAAGAATGATTTAATTCTGCTTTATGGTATGTAGATGTAAATATCCGGATATTTTAGAAGTAATATATTTCCTATCTTAAAGGAAATTTTTGCTGAATGATCATCTGCGCAATATTTGCTGTTCGGTACAATCGTTAATGAAAACTGTTATTTTGTCAGGGCTATAAATTTATAAGTATGCCACTATTTGACGACATTTTGGGGAGTATTTTTTTAATGTCAGCTAGCATCGGAGCTTTAATAGGCGTATGTCTACTTTTTATTAAAAAGCAAAATCAAAGTGTCATATGGCTATCCTTATTGCTCATTTCTTTTTCGTATGAAATCACTATGAATGTGGCCTATTGGTCAGGGTGGAATAAGGTATATGTTCACTTAAATAGCACGAACTATCCAATACCTTTTTTATATGGCCCTTTTCTTTATTTTTTTCTAGTATATGGTAGGAGTGATAGGACAAATAAAATCAAACATTATTTATTACATTTTATACCATTCTTGTTTTGTGTAGGTTATTTTATTCCTTTTTATTTACAGACGACACAGACAAAGTATTCTATTGCTAATAATGAGACTTTATCTGCTATAAAGTATCCTGAACTTATGAATCTTCTTTTTCAGAAAATTAAGTGGGAAAAAGTTGTTCAATTAAGTCATTTAATATCCTTTGGTTTTTATGTTACACTTTTATTTAGAAACTTTTTTCATGAAATTCAACAACTTAATAAGTTCGCTACAGTTTCTGAACAAAAATATTCTGAATGGTTAAAATTATTGTTTATTCTCATGACAGGATACACTGTTTCATATTTAGTATATTTTGTTTTGAATTCGCTTAAGGTGCTTACTATTAAACAAGATTATTTTCTAAGTTTAGCAATGGTTGGATGGATGTTTTCAGTTTTTGTAGTTTCTATCAAGCGTATTCTTTTATCAACTTATCCTCTTTATCAGGAGATAGAAAAACCAGTCGTTGTGTCTAGGAATTATATGGATAAATATTCACAGGAATTTGTATCACTGTCTGCAATCAAACTTTGTGCCTATATGAAGTCTGATCAACCCTATTTGATCAGGGAGTTAAGAATTCAGCATCTCGCTGAAGCCATTCAGCTTTCGTCCCATCAACTATCTGCTGTTATTAATTCACAGTTCGAAATTTCATTTAATGATTATATTAATCAATACCGAGTTGATCATGCTAAAATGTTAATCGGTGCTGATTCAAGAAATATGAAACTCCTAGCTATTGCTATTGAAAGTGGGTTTAGTAATAAGGGCACTTTTATTACCGCATTTCGAAAATTTACAGGTTTAACTCCTTCTGAATATAGAGAACAATTAAAGGAAGAACAGTTGGTCATTTTATAACTTCGTTTTCTTACAAAAGTTGAATTAAATGGGGAGGGGTAAAGTAGATATATCTATATTGAATTTCATTTAGCTGCAATACAATTTCAGGAAGTATAAAATATTCAGCATAACGCTTTAAAAAAATGCATTGTATTAAGATACTTTTCGCAATTTGTTTTACACTAACTAATTTGATGATCAATTTTTCATTTGGTCAAGACGCCATTTTTGATGCGAAGAATTCTTCATCAACGCAAAAAATGGTTACAGTTGGTCAATATAAAATGGCTTATCATGAATCAGGTGTAGGTGATATCGTTTTGTTCTTTCATGGCAATCCAACCTCTTCTTACGAATGGAGAAAGATCATTCCTCATCTAAATAAGGAGTATAAATGTATTGCATTTGATATGATCGGCATGGGTAATTCGGAAAAAGTGCCTTTTTCAGTAAGTGACAGGTATTCGTATGATTTTCATTTTAAGAAAATACAAAAGTTTATTGAAGAAGTTGTTCCTAAAAAGGCAAAGATATTTATCGTTGGTCATGATTGGGGTGGTGTTTTGGCAATTCATTGGGCTAGGTTATACCCAGACCGTGTAAACGGTATCGCTTTTATGGAAACTTTCCTGGAGCCACTTGAAACCGGAAAATCACCCGCATTTGCAATCGAATGGTTTAAAAATTGGAGAACTGCTGAAATGGGTAAAGCTGTTTTAGACAGTAATCGCTTTGTAGAGAAGGTTCTTTTAGCAGATGTTGGGCCTTATTTGACCAAGGACGAAATAGCTGAGTATCGTCGCCCATTTATTAACCAGGGGGACGATCGGATGGCTACATTAGCCTGGCCTAGGCAGGTATCAATTGATAAAGAGCCCTTCAATACACACCAAATTTTAGTTGATAATATACAGTTTATGCGCACTACTGCAATTAAAAAACTATTTGTTAATGCAGAGCCTGGTGCCATGTTAGCCGCGCCTGCACGTAGATCTGAAATACGTTCATGGCCAAACTTAACGGAAGTTACAGTAAAAGGAAGACATTTTATTCAGGAAGTGAGTCCAAACGAAATTGGTCAATTTCTATACCGATGGATAAAAGATAATGCCTTGACCTTGCAGACCAATTAAATTAAGTGGAAATTTAATTTAGTATTTGTACCTACATTAAATGAACAATATGCGATTAATTTTATTAATTGTCTCGACTTGCTATTTCTTTATTCCTTTAAATGCATGTACGTCATTTGTATTACACCAAGGTGACCATTTTTACTTTGGTAAAAATTATGACTGGATCGCTGAAAGTGGTATGGTTTGTACTAATCAGCGAAATGTCCGCAAGACTGCTTTTTTGCAAGGCAAGGAGAATCCAGCTCAATGGAAGTCGAAATATGGGAGTATAACTTTTAATCAATATGGAAAAGAATTTCCATCTGGAGGTATGAATGAGGCTGGGTTAGTGGTGGAATTGATGTGGTTGGATGAGACGGTCTATCCAAAGACAGGAGATCAGCGGGCAGTAGTTTCGGAACTTCAATGGATTCAATACCAACTTGATAATTCAGGGACAATCGAAGAGGTCATATTTACCGATCAAAAGATAAGGATATTCACTAAAAGCACACCCTTACATTTTTTAATTGCAGATTCAACAGGTAAAGCCGCAACAATTGAATTTGTTGATGGGAAAATGGTAGTGCATTCAGGTTCAAAACTTAGGAATGCTGTTCTGACTAATACCCTTTATTCTAAAGCAATTACGAAATATAATGCGTTCAAAAGTGAACAAGGAAATCTTTTGGCGAATTTTATGGATAACTCCTATTGGCGTTTTTCTAATACTTATTCTATGCTTGAGGATGCAAACAACTTAGCATTTAATAATAATCCTGTTACATATGCATTTGATATGCTTTTAACGGTAGCGCAAGGCAGATTTACCAAATGGAGTATTGTCTATGATGTAAAGGGCAAGAAAATTTATTTTAAAACACTTAGTTTTCCTGCTATCAAGCAGGTAGACTTTAGGAGTTTTGATTTTAATTGTAGTACTATAAGTAGGGTGCTGCCAATTCAACAATCACTGTCAGGCAATATCACAACGTTATTTGCTATTTATTCAGATTCATTAAATCGGAAAATATTAAATGAATCCATGCGACTGAGTAGAGAGAGAATAAAATTCACTAAAAAAGCTGTTGAAGAAAGGGTCTTTTATGCTAATAAACATTACTGCGAATAGATATAGGAAACTAAAGGGATCTGAAAAGTTACAAGGGTTTCAGATACTTACAATGTTCATTTAAGGAACGGACTTAATTTTAATTTTAAAAATCAAATCAATGAAAATTACCCAACTCATTATCGTATTACTATTATTTGTATCATATGATGTTATTGCACAGGCTCAGGTTTCAATTAACAGCAATAGTAAAAAGGCTGATTCGTTATATAGTTTGGGTAAGTGGGTCGAAGCTATATCAGAATATGAAAAAATGCCACATTCTGACAATAGTGCAATTGGCTTTAATATGTATAATAAAATTGCAAATGCTTATCATCAGGTAGGTTCATATACAAAATCAATCGAATACTCCGAAAAAGCAATTCAAAAGGATCCTCCGGCACAAATATTGCCTTTTATATATTCTCGTTTGGCAAGGGCTCATTCTATGAATGGGGACAAAGTTAAAACAATCGATAACCTGAGTAAGGCTATTTCGAATGGGTATATCAATATTCAGGAATTACAAAATAGCAAAGAACTGAATCTGGTCAGAGAGTTACCTGCCTACAAAAAGATTTTTTCAGATCTGAGTGGGAAGATTTTCCCCTGTACAGTTAACAAACAATACAATGAATTTGACTTTTGGGTAGGTAAATGGAATGTTTTCCAAACAGGCGCAAATTTTAAGGTTGGCACGAATGTAATTGAAAAGGCACCTGGGGGATGTTCCTTAATTGAAACATGGGAATCTATAACAGGTGGTGAAACTGGGAAGAGCCTTACCTATATTAGTCTGGAAACAAATAAATGGGAGCAGACCTATATTGGTAGCGGCGGTCAAAAAACGGTGTATACTGATGGAGAAATGGTTGAAGGGGTAATGACTTTTCTTTATAGCATGGTTAAAAAAAACGGGGTAAGTGTAAAAGGTAAATTTTGTTTCAAACTATTGCCCAATGGCGATATTCAACAATACCAGGAAGAAACTCCGGATCAAGGTAAGACCTGGAATAAGCTATTTGATTTCACCTATCGGCAAATGAAGTAACGCCCGATTAAGTATTATCAAGCTTAAAGCGTAGAATTTAAAATCGAGTATTAATCAGGTAACAAAATTTATGGGTGAAAAATTTATAGTTAATAGAGTTGTACTTGCAGCGTTTCAGATTAGAGCGATGAAGAAATTTTATTCGTTGGTATTTGACTATCGATTTGTAAAAGAAGTATATGATGATACCATATTATATAGTGGTAAAATCGGAGAAATGGCAATTTTGCTTTGCCCAAACGAATTGGCTAATGTTAATGCCGAACAAAACAGACACCAGTTTGAGTTTATCGTTTCAGATCTGGAACTTATTTCAAATAAAGTAATCGAAGGCGGGGGTAGCTTACAAGGGGGGATAACAAATACTGAAACAGGTAAAAGTTTATATGTAAAGGATCCAGATGGGAATTCAATTGTTTTTGTAGAAGAAAAGCAACTGGTCGATAAAAAAGATCCATTTCTAAATAAGTAGCCCAATTGAGAACCTTTCTGACTGTTTTTTGCAATATCTTTTTTTTAATGTAGTGAAGTATTGCTTGCCTATCGATTTTTCGTTTTTATACAATTTGAGTTTAATTGTATGGATGGCTGTGTATTCTTACGAACCTAAAAGTATTTTTAGATAAATAATAAGAATATGCCTAAGCAAATGCGAATTATGATTTTTACGGTTGCGCTAATTTTATATTCGAGTATTTGCTCTTTTGGTCAGGACTGGAACAAAGACCTTACGCCTGAGCAAAAAATATTTTCCCTTTCTAAAATGTGGAAAGATGTAAGCGAGAATTTTGCATTTTTTGAAAATGTACCTACACTCAATTGGGATAGTCTATACCAGGCCTATATTCCTAAAGTTTTAGCAACTAAAACAAAATTTGAATATTACCGGTTATTGGAAAGGTTTATTTGTTCCTTGAAGGATGGGCATACGGTAATGTTTCATTTTAATGAATTGTTTCCACACTACAAGCGATTCAATTTTAATAATGATCTCAGATTATATCCTGAAGCAATCAATAAGCGGGTATATATTACTCGTGTAGGTGGTATAGAAATGACTAAAACGATTCCTCTTGGCACTGAAATTATTGAGGTTAACAATTTGCCAGTAATAAAATATTTAGAAGAAAATGTATTTCCTTATATAGCTGCTTCAACAGAACAAGCATTGTGGTATTACGGAGTACCGGAAATGTTTAGAGGCTTGGTAAATGTAGGGAAGCCTTATCAGTGGGATGTTAAATTTAAAAAACCTGACGGAGTTGTGTTTAATAAAAAATTAATACTTACGGAAGAGCCGAAAGAATTTGAGGGCAAAAGTTATCCCGAATATCCTACTCGTGATGAAGTAGTTTTTAAATGGCTTGAAAATGAAATTGCCTATATCGCATTAAACACTTTTTCTAAAGATTCTGCTGTCGCAATATTTAAGTCACTTGTGCCTGAAATTAAGAAAGCTAAATCTGTAATACTTGATTTAAGGAGAAATGAGGGGGGTAATACAAATATTGGTGCTGAAATGTTAAGTTATTTTACGGATACTGATACACTGGTTGGTAGTAAATGGCAAACAAGAATTAGTAATGCCTATTATAAATCGAATGGCTATAATCTTAGAAATACAAAAACGCTCGACGAAGAAGATAAAATGTTTTTGCGCTATTATAAAAATGAGAGTTGGATGGAAGGGGGTACCATGAAGTTTGAAAATAAATCTCCTAGAAATGACCGATTAAGAATGCCCCTTGTTGTACTCACAGGTACATATACAGTATCTGCTGGGGAAGATTTTTTGATCATGCTTGAGGGGATTAAAAATAGAGCTATTCGGATAGGACAGAGAACATCTGGCAGCTCGGGTCAGCGAATAGGATCCAGAATTCTCACTGGGGGAATGTATCTTATTTGTACAAAAAAAGATACTTACCCAGATGGTAAAAGATTCGTAGGCATTGGTATTATACCTGATATAGAAATTGAACCAACCATAGAAGATGTGCTTAATGGGAGTGATCTAATACTGAATAAAGCTGTTGAGGTTTTAAAAAAGAAAATCAATAAGTAACAATCAGCGAATTTTAAACAAATAGGTATGGCAATACAAGAAGTTGTAAAACATGGTAATAGGATTTATAGAATTTTAAACGGAAATAAGCACAGTTTCTGGGAGAAACTTAAAAATTTCTTCATCGAAATTGCCATTATTGTATTTGCTGTTAGTCTTTCTATATGGTTTCATAGTAGAAGTGAACATAGGCATGAACAGAAACAAGTAAAGAAATTCTTATTGGGCCTTAAGCAAGATATTCAGGATGATATAGATGAGGCAATAGCTTTAAAAATGAGTTTCAAAGATTACGATACTGTTTATACGTACCTAAGCAGTTTGAAAAAAAGAAAAATGCCTAACAAGGATTCTCTTGCCCAGTACTTATCCTATATCGGTGGGAATGTTTATTTAAGGGCGAATACAAGCAGGTTTAACAGTTTTCTTTCTGCTGGAAAAATACTAAACATCGAAAATGATTCATTGGCTATCAGAATTCTTGAGTTATATGAGGTTGTTATTCCGCGAATAAAATCTTCTGAAAGTTTTTGGATAGATAAAAATAAAAAATTGCAGGATTATTTAATTGATCATGTTAATGATATTGAAAATAATTTGAGTAAATGGGAAGTGCTTACTACTCCCAAAGCCAAATACTTATGTAAGAGTCTCATACCCTGGGAACAGATATATGAACGTTATGACGATCTTATACAATCAGGAAAATTATTAATCAAGCAAATTGATACAATATATCCAAATGGTTAAAAGATATTCTCCTGAATTAGGGTAAAAGGGACATGATTTTGATGTTTTGATATTATGGTGTTCACTTTAGTAGGGTTAGTTATTGCAAAATTGAAAATTTGAAGTCGGTAAGATTGTGTCAGTAGAATTGTTTTTGTACTTATACGAAAGTCATCCATTTAATTGAATGTGATATAACAGATTATTGATGAATCGATGGTATTGGGAATTTTAATGAATAAGAATGTTTCTTAGTAAGTAAGTATGAGTAATGTAAGTGTGATATAATAGCAGAAAAAATTATAAGGCAGGTTGCTATTGTTAAATTAATAATCTGCCCCAAAATTATGACCTTAATTAAACCTTTAGCGTGGAAAAAATTCATCAGGTAAATATATTTATTCATATTGGGACCGACTGTTTTCGGGTTTTAATAATTCTTTTTATTTGTGTTCAGTATAAGAGGAAGGTTTTTTGTAGCGAGAATAAACAATATAATTATAATCATGAAAATAAATTAACAAGTTATAAGCCACACAATATTTGCTACTTGGAAATGCATAATAGATTCAAAAATAATTAGCGTTTGTACTAAGAAAAAGAATGATTTCAGCATACGATTTTGAAACTGGCTTTAAATTTTGTAGACTTATGGATAAAATTAATATTGAATATAAGCAAGTACAATTTGACAACCCATCTAATAGCCTTTATTATATATTTATAAAAAAATATCAACTGTAAATTAAGTCTATGGAACACCGAGTTAAAAATCTTGAAAAACAAATTCATTTTTTTAAAGTAGTTCTTCTTATCGTATTATTCTCAATTGTAGGAACAGCTATATATTCTTTTTCCGGTAAGAATGCTGATTTTGAAATTTTGCGTGTAAAAGGAATTATTATCGAAGATGAAAATGGCAAAGAAAGAATATTAATTGGGGCTCCAGTTCCATTTGCAAAAAACAGGGCAAGAACAGACACCACAAAAATAAGGGGTAAATGGGGCAGTGGGATGCCACGTGGTTATATGGAGGCATACAAGACCTATAATCATACCTGTAACGGAATTGTCTTTTTGGATGAGAATGGCTGGGATAAGATTGTTATCGGCGATCCCGTACCGGATCCTATAATTGGGAAAAGGCTTGGTCCTAGTTCGGGAATGGTGTATAATGATGAGAAAGGATTAGAGAGAAGTGGCTTTGGCTTGTTAAAAGTAGATAACCAATTACGTGTTGTGCTTGGCCTTGATCATGCCAATGGAACGGAGGGAGCTGCTTTAAGTGTTTTACCTGATGGGTCGGTCGGGCTTTATTTAGATTCAAAAGGGAACTCTATTTTTTCTGGTATCGTAGAAGCCGGTCACTTTAAGTCTCCAAACACTAAGAAATTTGCAGGAATAGTATTGGAAAACACTGCAACTAGAAGAAAAATTATATCCATCCAAAAATAATTAGTCGAATGACTACTAATAAGATATGAGTGAACACCTATTGTTTAAACACGGCCTGTAATTATCAATGGCAAGTAAAGACCGTTCAAATGGTTGGTGTGCAGTAGAAAGTATGTTATCATTTTAGTAGTATAGGTTAAAAATATTTATAAATAAAACAACGCTCTATGAATAAGCAAATTACGTCACTTTTGTTTATATTTTTTCAGCAAATAATTTGTTTAGCTCAAGATGGATCACAAGAATTTGAAAAGGTTTATCATGGATTCAAAAAGATAAATAGTATTGTTTATAATGCTTCTTTTAAAGGCTATGGAAAAAATGCTGGTAATGTTACAGAAGCTGAGGGTAGAATCGCTTTGCAAAAAAGCGAATTTTCAATTGTAAAATATAAATCTATCTCAATAAGTGAGATTGGGATTCTTCAGAAAATAAATTTTGAAGATATTCTATGCGATGGCGAGAATGTATATAACTACGATCAGGAAAATGGGCAATATGAAAATAAAGGAGCTTTGGCTAATAAGGGTAAAAACTATCTTGGTTATAGTAGTATTCTCTATAATAATATTGTTGTGACATTTGATGAGTTTAATAAAAATAAAAGCAATATTATTTATGAAGTTGAAAAAACTGGATATTTATTAAAATTACCTGCAACTGAAACTAAAGGAGAGATTGTAATTGTTTTTGAAAAAAACAATATTATACCCAATAAGATTATTCGATATACTGAAGTCGGAAACACTGCTGATCTGGTAACTCTTTCTATAAGAGATGTTAGAATAGATTGTCAATTTCCAAATAAATTCTTCTCTATTTTGAACTACAAAATTTCTTTAGGTAAGGGAGATCAAAATTTTGTTGTACCAGATAATCCCGAAGTGGAAAATTTTAATACTTCTCTTCTTCCTATTGGTACGATAGCACCGAATTGGGAACTTCTAAATTCTGATGGGAAAAAAAGACAGTTAAGCGATTATAAAGGGAAAGTCGTGGTTATGGATTTCTGGGCAACATGGTGTGCGCCATGTATTAAAGCTCAACCACAATTGCAAACTATTCATAACACTTTTAAGAATGTTGTTGTTATCGGGATGGATTATTTGGATATAAACAATATTGACTTAAATGGGTATAAGAAAAAGAACAAACTCAGCTATGAAATGGTTCTCAATTCAGAGCGTATCGCCGAGCCCTACAAAGTACGTGTTCTACCAACCGTTTATGTAATTGATAAGTCGGGTAAGATCATTTATTCAGCCTTGGGTTATAATGAAAAGGATGAAGAACTACTAATGTCTATAATTGATAAAGCCACTCGGTAAAGTATAAGCCTTAAACAGTTCTTGAAGAAGTTACATGAGTTAACCAACATCTCAAATTGTAATATAAAAATATGAGCGAACATCCATTAATAAAACACGGGCTGAAATTGTCTAGGGCAATTAAAAATCCTACAAATGGATGGTGGGCCAAAACAAGGACAATCGTTATTGAAATTCTGATAATCGTTTTTGCTGTCAGTGCCACACTGTATATGGAACGATGGCGCGAGAACCAACATGATTTACACCTTGAGAAAGAGTTTTTAACTGACCTGAAGGACGATATAACTATCAAAATGAAAGAGCTTAAACAGGATAGTACAAATTTTGAAAAAACATTGTACCAAATTGGCTACTTAACAGTAACTGGCAGAGGTGAGGTTCCTTTTGAAATAGATAGCGTAAAACAGTATTTCTATGTAGTTACACACTCATACTACTATCTCAATCCAAATGACGCCATTTTTGAGTCAATTAAGTATAGTGGAAAGCTAAGTGTTATCCGCAACAAAGAACTGCGTACTAATTTGCTGGATTTGTACCAACAACTGTTGCCAGCAATACAAACGCTTATGAATCAATTTTACTATCCTTCCCTAACCAAACTGGATGATTTTTTAATAAAAAATAAGATTGAAAAAAAAGGAATTAACAATATCCCTCATTTACTAAAGGATAAACAGGAGTTGAGTAATCTTCTGGAAAATCTTCAACGAGGCTATGGTATAACGCTGAATGGCTATAAAAGAATTATTTCTGTTAACAGAAAATTGTTGTCACAAATTAAAGAAGAATTAAAATGACTCACTAATAAAAATTTAGTATGAAATTATGTTTATCCCTTTTCTTTGTTTATAGTTCGCTGATTTCTATGGCGAAAAATTCAGTTGATACAACATTCTACTACACTATAAAACCAATTCCCAAAATAGACCGTACAGAATTAGAAATAACTTTAAAATTTACGGCTAGGAGTGATTCAGCTATTGCAGTAAAATTGTTTCGAAATTATTATGGCAGCACCGACATTTATAAATACATTACTTCTTTTGAGGGATTGAATGGAACCATTATTAAAGAAACTGTAAAGCCTGATGATAAATTAATAAACCCCAATGCAACTGGAAAGGTTGAATTGAAATACAGCATTTCTTACGGGCCAGTAGCAGTAAATGGTGGTACATTTGCTCCAAATACTTCAGCCAATTTTTTTCATTTGGCAGCCTGCCAATGGATGCTGGTTGTTGGTTCACTTCATACACAACATAGTTATAATGTTAGTATTGTTAGCCCGCCAAAGGGATGGCGGTTTTATTCATCTTCGGGTAAGAACCCATTGGTTATTCAATTCAATAATTCGTATGCTGAAAATTTCAGCAGGTACTGGGGTGGTGGTTCACAATCTTTTAAACAATTTTTAATTGAGAGCAAGAAGCTAAAGGTATTTGTAAGCAATACATTTAAAATACGACAGAGCGAAATATTTGATGCCGTACAAAAAATTGTTAGCTACCAGCGAAATTTATTTTCTGATTACAATTTTCCATTTTATACTGTTACCATATTACCAAGAGAAAACAATGTAGCAGGCTTGAATGTAAAGAATATGTTTATGTGTTATCTTAAAGAAGATGTAACACCCAAACAAATGTACCAGTTGATGGCACATGAAATGTTGCATACGTGGCTGGGAGGTAAGGTTAGCTTAAGCAGTAATGACAATGAAAAAGTGTTTCGGCAGCATTGGTTTACCGAAGGGTTTACTGATTATCTAGCGTATAAAATGCTGCTTGATTTAAAAATTATTAATAACGAGGAATTTGCAACCGCTATTAATAGGTATATTATCAACATAGCCGAAAACAAATATAAAAACTATACCTATAAAGAATTGGTTCAGCTTTCTGATTCGGGTGGCTATGGAACAGAAGCAACCAAACTACAGTATTACCGAGGCGCATTGTTGGCAATTGATGCAGAGCAACAACTTAAAATTAATAACAAGGGTACAGTTACTAACTTTATTAAAGCATTGTATAAAAAAATATTAAAAGATGGTGGTGAAGTGTCAGAATCATCTTTTTTTGAATTTGCGAAGATTTATGGGTTAGATTTTGCCTGGTACTTTCAATACTACATTATTAAAGGGAATACAATAGTTGTAAAATCAAGTGCGCTTGGTGAAGATTATTACTTGAAGGAAGAATTAGTCCCTTCATTTGATGCTGGATTTTCTATAAGGGAGTCATTAAATAATGAAAAAATAACGGGCATAAAACTTGGAAGTAATGCAGAAAAAGCAGGACTAAAAGATGGAATGCAACTGGTTGCAATTGAAAACGGTACTCGTTTTAGTAATGCATGGGATTTTAATAAACCACTAATTGTTATTGTAAAGATTGACGGAGTTGAAAAGCGAATACAATATATGCCTAATGGGGTAAATATAAAATTGAATTTGTTTGAGATTAAAAAATAAACTTATACATGAAAAAGGTAACAGTCGTTTCCATCTTAAGCATTGTAGTTTTTCTGCTTTCTTATTGCACAGGCAGCAAGTCGGCTTTAAAAAGAACGCAAAACCAATACGAAGCAATTGCTCTGCAAAGGGCAGGGTTTATAAAAGAAGTAAATAACATCATTAAAGGGAAGGAAAGAACTGCTGCAGATTCTGTTTACAAAAACTTGCAGTATATAGGAGGTTTTGAAGCCTCTTTGTTGCCGGAGATTATGGAGAGATGGAGTGTTTCCCTTGGTGTAAGCTGTACTCATTGCCATAACACAAGTAAATGGGAGTCTGATGAAAAACCTGAAAAATTAATTGCAAGGCAAATGGCAGAATTCTCTTTTACAGTTAGCACGGAATTAAGAAAAATAAAAGGGTTAAAAAGTATAAAGCCAACTGTTAATTGTATGACTTGTCATAATGGTAAACTAAAACCTGCGCTTAAATGAAACAAAATTGCTTAAGCTATAAAATGTTTTTACTTCTAACTGTTTTATTTCTAACAATTATAGCAGGTTATACCAATGACAGTACAAAAAATTGTAATTGTCTTTCTAATTTTAACTGGATGACAGAAACTTTCTCAAAAAACGATGCAGGATTTCACTCTGTTATTGATAAAAAAGGGTTGCAGGTATTTAATGATTTTAACAATGCACTAAAATCTAGGGCAGCTAATGGTACATCTTTGCTTGAATGCAGAGACATTCTATCATTATGGCTTCAGTTTTTCAGAGATGGACATATCAGTATTCAATTGTTAAAATCTTGCGATATACAAATCAATGCTTCTGAAGATGATATTATACGTACTGTGTTCAAACAAGCGAGACGAGTTCCAATCACAGAAACGGGTATAAAAATTCGACTAGCGGAAAAAAATAAAACTGATCCAATAGAAGGAATCTGGCAATCGAATGGTTATAAAATGGGTGTTATCGAAAATGAATTTAAGCAAGGCGAGTTTGTTGCATTTGTTCTTGAGGCAGATAGTGTATACTGGTTTCCCGGCCAAATTAAAGCTCGGTTTACAAAATCTTCCACTGGTAATTTTTATACCACTGAATTTGCTAGACGTGACCATTCGATAAGAAACGATAGGGTAGAAATGGTAAATAAATCAAAATCCATGTTTACAGTTTATAATAATGGGTCTTTTTGGATGAAGGTTTTTCCACAATCTACATTTACTGAAGATGAAAAATCGGGATATGACTTTTATAACAAAAGAGAACTTCAGTTAAAAAAACTAAGTAATCAAACAGTTTATCTTAGAATACCTTCATTTAATGCTTCTTATAAAAAAGGGATAGACAGTTTATTGCAGGCAAACGATCAGCTAATTCGTACTACTCCTAATTTAATTATTGATATTCGAAATGGTACAGGAGGAAGTGATTTAGCCTATAGTAATATTATCCCGTACTTATATACGCAACCTATACGCAAGGTCGGTGTTCAGTTGCTTGGCACCGAACTAAACGCACAATCAAGAGATAATACAGCTAACGAGTATAAAAAACTGGGACTTGCCCAAACTGCTTCTAACTTGAGTAGACAGGCTGAATTAATGAGAAAAAATAGAGGAAAATTCTTTAACCCAAACGATTTTGTAGTCAGAGAAACAGTAAAAGATACCATATTGCCATACCCACTAAAAGTTGGTATTATCGCTAATCGTGGCAACGGCAGTACTGATGAACAGTTTTTGCTAGATGCAAAACAAAGTTTCAAAGTAAAAATATTTGGAAGGCCCACGCAAGGGGTACTTGACATTTCTAATATGAGTTTTGTTAACTCTCCGGATGGCATTTTTCAATTGGGGTATTGTATGAGTAAAAGTTACCGGCTGCCTTATTTTGGAATTGACGGAATTGGTATTCAACCTGATTATTATATTGACGATGAAATAAGTTTACTGGGGTGGATAAATTATGTGCAGAATGTACTTGAAAAACAATAATTACTGCTCCTGCATATGGGCATACAACTAAATGAAACTAAATTTTTATGAATACTGTAAGTAGAGTTAAAGTCATTTCTTGTAGTTTATTTTTTTTTATATTATTACAAATTCCGGCGACGTCCCAAAACGTAACTTTAAAGTTTGACTATAGTAATTTCTTACTTACTTATAAGATATTGAAGGAGGGGGATGTAACACTATCAGATAGCCTCCTGAAGTTACCTGCTACACAAAAGCTAATAAACCAGGCTGCTCGATTTAACAATGCAGCTAATAATATAACTTTTAAGGATGAACTTCTGACTAGCTTAAGTGGGAAAGGATCACAAAATAACATTTTTAATCTTTACAAAATTAAGCAGAACCTTGATTCGCTCTCAGAACTTTATGATTACATTATCAATAATCAAGAGTTTATTGAAAGGCATTTATACAATAAGCTATTTCCTTATTTGCATGCTTCGGATAATTTAAACACTACTATCATTTTTTTGATAGGAGGGACATCGGATGGTTTTGCAGAGGGATACTACTACTGTTTAGATCTTGTTTATTTTATGGAAGATATAGATGCCATGAAACTACTGCTTGAGCATGAAGCATTTCATATACTTCAGGCTAATGTTTATAATAAACATGACAAGAATATTAACCAATTGCAAAGTTATGAACTTGGTATTTATACCCTGTTGAAAGACCTGTTTAATGAGGGTACTGCTTCTTTTATAGCCAACCCGCTGAATATTCAAAATCCGAAACCATACACAAAGTGGTTTCAGAGTAAATACAAATTAAATTTTAGGAGGATAGATGAGAATTTTGAGCTCTTGCAAAGCATGATCATAAGACTATTTTATGATAAGGAATGTAATTACAACAATGTATATAACCTTGGGTTTTCTGGGAAATGGGAGAGCCCATTGTATTATGTTGGGCTTAGAATGTGTGAGTTAATTGAAAAAAAAGAGGGTCAATTTATTTTAAACGAATATTTAAGAAAATCACCTGTTGAGTTTATAGTAGCATATCAGAAATATGCAAAAATGGAAGATAACACCAAGCAATATCCAGTATTTACAACTGAATGTATTTCAATTGTAAGAAAACTTCTGAAATAGATTGATTTAAAAATTAAAATTTTGGTTCTTAACAGCAAAAGTTTTGTTTTATTAGGTATTCTATTATATACTGGTACTCTGTAGAATTTAATATTGTAAGTAAGTCATGTTATCAATTATAGTATAATAGCCCCAAATTAAAAAAATAATTAGTCAAATATGAATAAAAGCATGCCATTTTTTGTGTTTCTCATTGTTTGTTTTGTAAACAGCCAAGCTCAAAATTCAATTACCAAAATAGATTTTGTAAAAATAAAAAATGGGAAACGCATTGAAGCTATTTATTTCTACGAAAATAATTGGAAAGTGTACAGAGATATTGCCCTTGAGAAAGGGTATATAAAATCGTATAAATTATTGTCAACCGCGTCAGACTCGACAGCTAATTTTGACCTGATGCTAATAACAGAATATATTGACAGCCTGCAGGAAAAACTTAGTGAGGAACGATTTCAACAGATTATCAAAACCTCCAGCCCGAACGGGCCAAGATTATTGAACAACCTAAAACCAAATGAATTCAGGCTAAATCTTTTTTTGAAAGAAGCCTCAACTATATTTAGCGGTAAAGAAAATACTCAGCTAAGTAACCTTTCAGCGTTTTCCTTAAAATGGGAGCATTACAAATTTGCAAACGGAATAAACGTATTGTTACAACATGATTCTACACAAAAAGAAGTAGCAGTTGAATTTTGGGTGCGTTCAGGATCTAGAGACGAAACGCCTGGTAAATATGGGTTGGCGCATTTTTTTGAACATTGTACACCTTTTACCAGCGATACAGCGTTGCTAAAACATGTAAGAGCTATCCGGATAAATAGTAATGCGCAAACAAGAAAAGATTATCTAAGGTATTATGTACAGGTAAAGCCGGATGGAGTGGAAGCTGTTATAAAATCTTTAGCCGATCGGCTAAAAGCAAATAGCGATACTTTTTCTACTGCTGTAATTGAACATGAAAGGGGAAGGGTATTAAGTGAAATAAACCGGCAAGAAATGAATCCCTTATATGGTTCGCTTTCAACATCAGCCAGAGAAGCAGCCACTTTTGGAACAGGGCACCCTTATGGCCATTCTACTTATGGGACAGTTAAAGAAAACGAACAGTTCACGCTAGCCGATATAAAGAATTGGTATCAACAATATATTTTCGCGAATAATATTATTGTTTTTGTTACAGGCAACTTTGATAAAGAAAAAACAAAAGCAACGATTGATGGGTCATTTTCTTCGATTCAGTCTAAAGCGGCTACATCTCCAAGAAAGACAATGGATCCTCTTACAAAGCTTGCGTCAGTTTCCATTTCTGCGCCTATACCCAATCATTATCTATCAATAACATGGCCTGTTCCAGGCTATGGGACTCAAGATTATCCTGCAGTAAATATTCTTTCTGAAGTTCTTGAACAAAGACTAGCTAGTCCTACTTTTCAAAGTGTTGTAAAGTCAGGCGCCAGAAGCCTTTTTAATGTATATGAATTAGCAGGACAGTTTGGGGTGTATGCTTCTTTTACCAGGCTATCGGATAGTAGCATTATAGAAAATTATCTACAGAAAACTATCGAACAGATTTTACAAAATGAAATTAGTGAAAATGAGTTAGTTAATGCGAAACGAACAATTGAAAAAAATGTAGAGGAGAAAATGGGAAGACTTGGATTTAATGAAAGCAGAACTGAATTGATAGGGGAGGGATTATTGTTTAAAAATAACCCAGATTTTTATATGCTAATACTTAAGCAACAGTCTTTGCTTACAACTGGCGAGATTAAAAAAGCTGCAGAGCAATGGTTAAAAAAAATGGGAGCAAGGGTGCTTCTAATTTCAAATAAATAAAATCAAGATTTATGAGACTTTTTTTTAGTGCCTTTTTTTTGCTTTTTATTTGCCATTTATCCGTATCACAAACAAATGATTTTAGACAACTTACTAAAGCAGAATATTACAAAGATTTTGATACATTATATAAATGGATAACGAGTGTTTCACCTATGTATCTCGTGAATGACAAGTTAAAAAAGGAAAGCTTTTCAACAAATATGAAAGAGCTTAGGAGAAAAATTGATATAATAAAATCAAACCAAGATTTTCTAAAGATAGTTATAAATGCTTTAAATCTAATTCAAGACCCTCATGCAGCTTTAGAAACAAAAAATGGACGTGTAGCACCTTCTTTGTTATACCCACAAAGCGATACTATTTATAATATGCAATCTGTACGGATTTATGACAGTCTGTTAAATTTAAGCGCTGCAATGCGAATACGACCCAATCTTCCGATTAAATATATTGATGGTAGTTATGTCGTTTATTATCCATTTAAGTTTAATGACACCTTTATAGACACAGGCTTTACAGTTACTTTAATAAATGGTAAAAACATACATTCATTTATTAAAGCGAACATTGCTAATATTTCAACTATAAAGTACGATCTTGAAAATGAAATTTCTTTTAAAGACAATTTCTATAGAAGCCGTTTTTTATTTGAAAATGAGCAGCATTCTTTTACTATGCAATTTGCAAAAGGTAACATCAGAAAAGATGTTATTGTACATATTAATGACACAGCCACTTTAGATAAGCCGATAACAGCTATAGGATTTAACGTAAATGCATCAGCAAAAAAAATTCTATGGATAGATAGTCTGAAGATACTTTATATTAGGATGCCTTTGATGACAGATGGTAATTACTACATTGAAGAGATTAAAAAATTGTTGGATAAAAAGCCTAGAAAAATAATTTTTGATATCAGAGGTAATGGCGGCGGTAATGATTGGCCATGGGTCTCTGCACTAAAATTATTAATCAAGTCTAATGAAATAGTAATTCCGCTTTTCTTTGGTTTAAGAAATACGGATATAGTTAAGAATAATATTCACAGATGGCTTCCTGAAAGTCTTTTTTCTTTAGGACCTTCAAAGTATACTTCACCTTTACTAAAAGATGGCGATTTTTTAAGTTTTAAAACACCACAGGGTAATGCCTATACCGCCGATTCTATGTCAATGCAATATGGCGGTAAGATTTACTTATTTTGTCATGGCTATGAGTATTCATCGGGAGGCAATTTTATAGATATAGCAAAGGCAAATGAAAAAATAGTAACAGTCGGAATGACAACAGGTTTATTCGGCGGAACCCAATTTTCACCCATTCCCTTTATCTTACCCAATAGTAAAATTATTTTTCATTTAGAGCCAACACTAGATTTTAAACAGGTTGAAACAGCTGAGGATTTTTATCATAACTATATTGATATTCCCTACAAATATTCAGTATTAGACCTATACAATATTGCCACTTATAGAGATGTATCTGACTTGGATTTCTTATTATGGAAAGATCCATTGTTTAAACTCGTAAAGGATTTAAAGTAAAAATGCCTTATGTGTAAAATTAGCATATTTATCTTGGTACTAATATTTACAATTAATGCCAACTGTCAGACACCAGCCTTTAAAGTAAAATTTTCAGAGAAACTCGCAACACTTGAGTTTATTGAACGATTATCTACAAATGTCCCAGACAATGTTTTCAAGAGTATTTTTTTGAAATCCAAGTATAACACCGAAAAATTCAAGAAGAATATTGACAAATTTGACCAGCTTGCATTGGATTATACCTATGAATACAAAGATTATCTTTATGCCCAGAAGATTGGAGGAAATACTACTTCCTTATTAAAGAGAAATCTGATTAATAGTAATTCTATTGAAGAATTTAAGCAATTATCCATTGGGATTATCCCAAATGATAACTTATATATACTTTGTTCCGTTCTTACATTTTTTACTCCAGTTTATAGAGAACTGATATATGAGCCCAATAAACAACAGTTAGAACAACAGCTTACAGGAATCCGAGAGCTATTCACTAAAAAAAATATTGCAGAATATTTCACTAATGGTATTACTTTTTACAATTCTGCATGGGATTATACTGTTCCACTCGAAATATTTGTTTTCCCAGTTCCAGGGGTAAGGAAGAAATTTTCTGCAACGGCTTTTTTTAATAAGGCAATCGTTTCATTGCCCATTAGCTTAACAGACTTCAATAAGTTATTGATTGTTTCACTGCATGAAATCTTTCATATCCTTTTTTTGATGAGCAGTCATTAGTTGTAAAAAAGGAAGTAGAAACAGGATAAATGAAAACCCATCTAGGAGCAGCCGTTATGCTTTTTTGCTTTTAAATGAAGCATTAGCAACATCTTTAGGGAATGGATATGTATATGGTGACTTGAATAATAAACTGGATACAGGGATATGGTATAACAGAAAGTACATTAATCTTATGGCCAAGAAAATATATCCTTTAGTTGAGAAATATGTTATGAAACAAAAAAAAGTTGACAAAGCCTTTATTGACAGCTTTATTACTATTTATGACAATAATTTTTCAAGCTGGCTTACGGAGATGAATAATCTAATGACGGATAGGTTCGTGATATCAGACAATACAAGTGATTTTGATATTATCGATAACCTCTTTGCATACCGATCTATGTCACAATACGAACATGGTGTTTCTGGCAGCAGTTTTGATCTAGCGCTTAAATCACCCATTACCAAGATCATTATCTTATCAAAAGAGAATAAACAAAATATAAATATCCTCAAAAATAAAATTTCCGAATTAAGAGATTGGAATCCTAACGTACTGGAAGACTTTAGGCATTCTATATTTTTGAAAGATAAAACTTGGCTGATGATTATAAACCCAGTACAAAAAACTGTCGAAGCGCATTTAAACTTGACAGACTATAGTAGCTATGAAACTCTCTTCTAAACTTACTATAAAGCAATTTGATCATCATTATTGGTATGCGGATGAATTAAAAACATTTGCAAAATTAATTGCTATTGATAATGCTTCCATTTTGCGAAAAGATGAATTGGAGTTACTGATAAAACAGTATCTTAAAACTGGCAGGATTGGTTCTGTAAATAGAATGAATAGTAATAGGAAAGGGCAAAAAGATTGGGAGAAGGGGTTAAAGCTATCTTTAGAAATAATTTATTACACTAATAATGCTGCTACAAAAGAATTTATTAAAAAGCATGCAAAAAAAATAAACCCACAATTCAAGTGTAAACTAGGGGCAATGTACAGGCTTAACCGTTGGCGAGAACAAGAAATTGCTGCCGGAAATAAAATTACTTATCGAGATTTGGTAATAGAGTATATAAGGTTGAATAGTTTAGATGAGCCTTTCCAAAAAGTGCCGCATGGCCGATACATAAATTTTCTAGCAGATTTCTTGAAGAACGAGAAGGATGCTACACGAGCTAGGGCTATAGAGGAATGGCACTTGCTAAAAAAAATGGATATTCCTAAAGATTACGCATCATGGAAAAAAAACATAAAGTAACGAGAAATTAATATGGATTTATAAAAGGAATTTAAAACTGAAACAACCTATAGCTAGCGGTTAAATAAATTTGCTGTGATTTGATGGATTGTAATATTTTATTTTCATTACTAAAACTATCGAAACCTGTAAAAGAAGGTGTTTTCCCGCCGAAGATAGCGGTACAACCAATGTTGAGTCTTTTTAATACCTCAACGCCAATTTCAGGACTAATTGCCAAGCTTGATCTTGATACGCTTCCCTGCTCGGTTGTTGTGGTGCTATAAGAATAACTAGTTGTTCCAATGCCTAAATCAATATAAGGCCTTACCTTTTTATTAAGGCTCAAAGTGTACCTGCCCCTTAAAAGAAAACTGTTTGCAGATAATCGATTACTACTCTCTATTCTGGTATTAGTTGAAGCAGTATATTGAGAACAGCCACCTGTAGCAATAAGATCACCACTTGTTAATACCTGCAAGCCAATCGAAATGGAAACATTTATATTGTAATACTGGCTGATAAAACCCGCAACCCTGAGTGAACCACTTTCTGTGCAATTAGAGATAGAATTTTTATTTTCAATTACACCGCCCATTCCTAATCCAACATAAGTGTTGAATTTATTTTGTGAATAACATGTTGTTGAAATAAGCAATAATAAGAATGTCAATCTTTTCATACCATAAATTTATTCTACTTAATGACCTTAATATGATTCAACTCGCTGCCTAGCTTAATATATTTTTTGAGTGGATGACGCTCAAATAGCTATGTGCACAGATACACAAAGAAATGCTATTGCACAATTTTGTTTCGTTTTTATACAAAAAGAAGTAACGTTAAGGTATTTTAGTGTCAATGTTTAGGGGATTATTTATTTATAAATAAACATATGAAATGAAAAAAAATTATTCACTTATTGCCTTATTTATAGTCTTTAGTTTGGGTTGTAAAAAAAATGAAACTTACCCTTGCCAAAAAAATGAATTGAGGGAAACTGCTGTAAATATGTCGGGGACTATAGTTCATTATACTGAAGAGAATGTATGGGCGATAAACCATCACTTTACTGGTACTATTGATGCAGGACTGATTTGTTTTGTTTGTAATATGCCTAACGAATTGAAAGTCTCTGGGAAGGAAGTGATTTTTTCTGGTACATTATATGCTACTAAGTTTTCACCTAGAGTAAATATTGCGGGTAAGCAATATCGAACGCTTGAAACAAAGAGCCTAATGGCTAAATAGTGTATAATGTGTTGTGGTATTGAAATCAATCACGCTACTGTGAAAACGCAGTATTGCTCCTGACCGAATAGCCTTTTCCCTTTAACAGGACTGCATTAGACTCTTAATCATATATGTCTTCGCTTCGGCCTTTTTCGTCCGTTAAAAAGTAGAGGAATATTTTACGTTCGTCAGACATTTTAAGCAAAATTTCGTTTTTATTCAAAAACTTTAAATTTTTTGATAGGTGCTAAAAATGAGCTGTGCAGTTTACAACCTTTTGCTCAAGTTGATCTCTTTCATATAGATATGAGAAAGATATTGATCACATTCTTTATACTTACGTGCCAATAATAGAATCAGTAATTGTATAGTCTTGTTTCACTGTTTATATACCACAACCACTTGTTCCTTTTATACACACTCGGCTCTCAGGTGCATTACCGCAGATATTAAATACTAAAAAAATAATTGAATTATGCCCCCTTCTCCTTTAAGGAAACAGTAAACCAAAAAGATATACAAGCTCCATCAAAAGGGTAATGAATTATTGTTATCGATTTTGAGGAAAATGAGAAAAATACAAGGAAGAATCAACCCGTGAAATGAAGAAATGGAATTAGAGAAGGGGTTCTTTTAAGAATGTAAAGCTTTTCATTTTCACTTTACGGGTTACCTTTAAATAGTCTGTCAATATTTCGTTTTTATACAATAACCTTGAATTTTCTTGATCGGTATACTAATCGTGAGATACTATAATACCTTTAAGGTTATATGAAAATGATAGTTAATAGTATTTGTTCTTTTTCTTTTAGTAAATGCTTTGGTTTTATTTAAACATAAAATGATAGATTAATTGTTGGTAAACTATTCGTATTTAGGAATAACGTAAAAAAAATCGAAATGACAAGTTTTAATGAATTGAACTAAAAGCTAAAGTAAACTCTAATGACACTAATAGAAGTTGAGTATAGGATAAGGAATAATGAATTACATACAGTTTATCAGGAATCAAGCTCGATTCATAAAATGAACGGCATGGATTTTTCTGTAATTGATCTAAGAGCATTGGCAGGCAGGATAGTTTCAAAATCAGGATTGATAAAAGATGCAATATGCATTTAAGTGAATTGAATGGAAATTACTTACAAAGCAACACCTAAACTATCATAACCACAATGGCAGCATATTTTACAAAAGACTTTACCTCTTTTTTTAAAGAACTTGAGAATAATAATAGCACAGCTTGGTTTAACGATAATAAAAAACGCTACGAAACTTTTGTTAAGTTGCCTTTTATTGGTTTTGTCGATGAAGTGATAAAGAGCATACATTCATCCGATGCAGCTGTAAAAATGACTGCCAAAGAAGCTCTTTTCCGGATCAATAGAGATACAAGATTTGGGACAGATAAATCTCCTTATAAAATTAATATGTCAGCAGCCGTTTCTGCAGGAGGAAAGAACCCCGAGTATCCAGGAATTTATTTTGAGTTTAGTCAAAAGGGCATTAATATTATTTGTGGCGCCTATATGATTAATAAGGACAGGCTGCATGGACTTCGAAGAATTATAGCGGCTGATTTGAAGGGTTTTCAAAAAATGGTGAATAGTAAGCAGTTTAAGGAAGTTTTTGGAGTTGTATTAGGTGAAAAATCGAAACTACTGCCAGTAGAATTAAAAAAAGCAGCATCAAGCGAGCCGTTAATTTTTAATAAACAATTTTATTATGCTGCTTCCCTTCCGGCTAAATCTATCACAGATGATGGGTTAGTAAAAACAATAGTAACTTACTACAAAGCTGCATGGGAACTAAACCAGTTTTTGATAAAAGGACTTGGGTTATAATTTTAAAAAAATCAGGATGAAAAAAATACTATTCATAATAACGACTACCATTTTATTTTCGATAGGATCCTTTTCGCAAAATGTAAATACAAATATTTTGAGCAAACTTGAAGGTATATGGGTTGGGAAGGGTACTGCAATGAGCGCAGCCAGTAATGTTACTATGGAGTGGGGAAAAACACTTGGAAATAAGTTTCATAAAATCACTTACAAAATGCTAATTAGTTTTAATGGTAGCGAACAGTCTTTTGAAGGAATGGGTTTGTATAAGTTTATGAAGGATGGTACTTATGAAGGCACTTGGTTTGATAGTGGTGGAGAAATGCATGCAATTAAGTCAAACCATGATGGTAAAATACTTACGTCTTTTTGGGGAAAGCCAGGTGAGAAATACGGTAAAACAGAGTATGAATTTATCGACGAAAGTACGATCGAAGTTAGGGATGCGACTCAAAATAAAGACGGAGGTTGGAGGACTTTTGCTACAAGTAGATTGAGTAAGAAATAGTATTCAGTAAAGCCCCTATTAACTGGAAAATGACTAAAATTAAGATGCTAGTATGAATAGTTCAATTGTTAAACGGTTTATTACTTGTATTAATGTACATGATTCTGATGAACTTTATGCTTTAATGACAGATGATCATCTTTTTATAGATTCCCAAGGAAACGAAATCTGCGGAAACAAGAAAGCAAAACAGGTATGGGAAGCATACTTTCAATTGTTTCCTGATTATGATATAGGAATTAGTGAAATATACGGGTTTGATAATTTAATAGTAGCTTTTGGTAAGGCTGAAGGAACATATCTGCACATTAAATCAGAAGAGAATGAAAATTACTGGTGTTTGCCGATTGCAATAAAAGCTATGGTAAAAGACTTCAAAATCCAATTATGGCAAGTGTATGCTGATACTAAAATCCCTTATGTCATTATTAATAGAAAAATTTCGTAATAAATATTTCATTAGTATACTTTAATTTTCTTGTAATTATGAAGGTATATTCATATTGTATTGTTTTTTTTACATTGTTTTCATTACAACATGCTAACGCTCAGCTATCATCTGATAAACAGTGGTATAACAAACTTTTGTTTAAACAGTTTTTAAGTGATACCGGGTTAAACAATAAATCGGTGCAAGTTGTACAGTTACAGATTCCATCCGGAGGAGCAGATACAATGCCGCACAAACATCCTTGTGAGTTAATTGGCTTTGTTTTAGTTGGCGAAATTGAAACAAAAATGCAAGGACAGCCCGCTCAGAAATATAAGTCTGGCGAAGTTTTTTATGAATACCCTTGGCAGGTGCATGAGTTCATTAAAAATGTACAAATGAATGAACCAGCTAAGTTAATTTTGTTTTATGTTTTCACAACGGGAACCAAGCTTTATATTCCTTATAGTCGACATCTTCAAGAACTCCATTAAAAGGGTATCATAAAAATTTCAATATTTTCTTTATTTTAAGTGAAGTAGGAAGAAGAATAGACAAAAAATCAATTCAATATATATTAATATATAGAGGACTACTATTTTAGTGAAACAGTAAAATCTTATATTTCTCTTTTCAAAAGCAGTTTACTTGTAAGAAGAAAGTAACGAGAAACAATAATAGTCCTTTGTTTTGCTTTTTTGTTTTGGCAATAAGCCGATCTTAACAATTTTCCTAAACTATTGATCACTTCACAAACTATAGAATATAAAATTGTACAGAATCGAAATGATTACAGTCCAACTTTTTTTTGATTTTTACTCTTTGTATTGAGGTCATATAAAATCCAAAATCACTAAATAACTCCTAAGCCAAGCCAAGTCGATCAAGTACAGTTTGTTTGCTAATGGAAGAATAAATGTGATTTTATAATAGAAGAGGAGCTCAAAATATTAACGACTAAGTTGAACTAATAAAATTTTATACAAAGGTATTGAAAAATGAAGGGGGAGATATGTGATACGTATGTACTGAATATAAAATACTTATACTAGTAATTATAGACAATTTTTAATTATACAAAGATTGAATTTTATGAAACATAAATATCGTTTATTTTTTTGTTTAGTAGCAGTACTTATTTGCCAAGTAATTGTTGGTAACGCTCAAAAACTAACTATTGAGTGTAACGTATTTGATCATAACGGAACAGCGCTTAAAGATGCAGAAGTTTTTATAGAAGAGTATAATGCTTCCGGTATTGTGGGTGGAATGTTGCCAGGTAGAGATAGACTAATTTCTTATAGAAAAGTTGCTAGTGGAGAAAGGGAAACGAACGGGTCTTTAATAGTTCAGGCTAACGCTAATAGGCCTTGTTATCTATTTTTCGTTTCACCAGGGAAAAAAACAGTCCGCACTTTTTTTCCTGCAGTTGATTATCAACAGGTTAAATTGAATATTACTTTATTCGATACTAGTAAAGTACGAGATGAGCAAGAACAAGTCATTTATTCTGATAATAACCGCGTAAATGATTGGCTTAGGGTAGCTGCAAAGACAAATACATCTGCACAAACTGAGGTTTCCAAGTATATGAATGCTTTGAGCGACCATTTAGCTCTTAATGGAAATGTAAAGGACTTTAAGTTTAGTTTGAAGCATTATTATAGCGATCTTATTAATGACTTCGAAAAGACAGGTGATTCAGAGTTAAAAAACTTTATTCTTTTGAATCTTGCTTTTTTATGTATAAATAATAAATACCCAGTCGATCCGTCTTTATTGAAGCAACTTATTAATAAGCTTCCTGCTTCAAACTATTTATGGTACACTGCGGAAGGAATTAGAGCACAAACAGGTATCTATAATGGCTTGGGGAAGTTTAAACTTAATAAACAGGTATTATTGCCTTTTTTTGAGGCATTGGTTTCTGATTGCCCTGCCAGTGAAAGAAAACCATGGCAATTGCTTTTTTTGGTAAATAATGCAAATGATGAAGATATACTTGAAAAAGCATCATATTTAGGAGAACTTCTAAGTAAATATCCAGAAAGTCAGGCTGCAAAACAAGCTACATCAAGATTTTTGGCAATATCAAAGGTGAATATTGGGGCACAGTTACCAGAATTTTCAATTCGAACCGTTAGTAATGCTGATATAACCATCAGTAATAAAACTGTTTTGAATAAACTTACTTTAATTGACTTTTGGGCGACTTGGTGTTTACCTTGTATTGTTCAGTTTGAAGGCTTGGAAAATATTTATAAATTGTATAAAGAAAAGGGATTTGAAATTGTTAGCATATCGCTTGATGAGGAGTTAAACACAGTTAAAGCTTTTAATAATAAGCGGCATAGAATGCCATGGCTAAATGGGTTTGCTGGAGAAAAAGCCCGGTATCTAAATCAAACATTCGGGTTGGGTGCCATTCCCCGACTGATTTTAGTAGATAGAAACGGAATAGTCATTACAGATAAATTAGACCATTTGAAAGGAGAGGAGCTAAAAAAAACAATTGAGAAATATATTGAAATGTAAATAGCGAAGGATATTTTATTTTTTTAGGCGTAAACAAAATGTCTATAATTGTAAAGAAACAGAACAACAAATAAAGTGCTATATTTTAGTAAAACAACAAACTCTCAATCTTCTCGTTTCCAAAGCCGGTTATTAACTATTACAGAAAACACAGATTCTTGGAGTTCACGGCTTATAGGTATCATATCATTGCCAATCTTAAGCTGTGTTCCTTCTATAGCTGTTATTTTATTCATTGCTACAATATAAGATCGATGAATACGCATAAAATGTGATGTCGGCAATTTTTGCTCAACTTTTTTTAATGATATTAAAGCAAGATATTTCTTTAAAAAAGTATGAATCGTCACATAATCTTTCATCCCCTCTATATATAAAATATCCTGGAATTGAATTTTAATAATTTGGTTATTATCTTTTATAAAAAAATACTCTTCTTCTGAGTTGTTATTCTCATCATATCTGTTAAAAATAGGCTCAATGTGTTGGAGTTTTTTTAAAGCTTTGTTACAGGCTTTAAAAAATCGCTCGAAAGAGACGGGCTTTACGATATAATCTAGTACATCTAATTCAAAACCATCGACTGCATACTGACGATAGGCTGTTGTTAAGACAACTAAAGGCTTTTCAGGAAGACTTTTAAGCCATTCTATGCCACTCAACTCTGGCATTTGTATATCTAGAAAAACAAGATCAACCCTTGATTCTTTTAAAAAATTGTTAGCTTCTACAGCATTTTTACATACGCCGACTAATTCTGTAAATCCGGCCTTACTAACATACTCAGCAATACCTGCACGGGCTAGCGGTTCATCATCAACAACAAGGCATTTAATCTTCATTTAATTGAATTGACAGGTAAACTGAAAATGTATTATTTTTTTTTATAACGGTAAAGTCGTGTTTCCCATTGTATAATAATTCAAGCCTTCGTTGTACATTTTGTAAACCAATACCTTTTAGTGATATTTCGGTTGTTTTATTACGAAAAAAATTGTCACATGTAAACTTCAACCTATTATTATCAATAACTGCCTGAATATTAATTTCAGGGTTATCAATTACTAAGTCAGTGCCATGTTTAAAAGCATTCTCAACAAGCGGGAGCAAAAGCATAGGAGCAATTTTCTTGTTTGTAACATCAGTAGTTAAAACTGCTTTAACTATAACAGTATCTTCTACTCTCAATTGTTCCAATTCTATATAGTTTTTTAGATTATCGAGTTCCTGGTTCAAGCTTACAAGTTCTTCCTTGTTATTATATAGCTGATAGCTGAGTAATTCTGACAATTTTAAAACAGCGTCTTGCATCTGTTCTGAATTTTTTCCAGCTAAAAAATAAATATTGTTCAAGGTATTAAAAAGAAAATGAGGGTTAACTTGATTCTTTAGCAGATTTAATTCGATTCGAAGATTCTCATTGTGTAGTTCTTTTAATTGAGATTCAGAAACATAATACATTTGAATGAACTTAAGAGCAGTTGTAAAAGTATAAATCGCAATGAGTTCTGTAATGACTGCTATAAAAGCACGATCAGATAAATAATATGGGCTATTAAAAAAATAAAAATTGAAGAAATTTATCAAGGATACTATAGCAGCAATTGCTACTCCACTGATAAGTGTGTAAAAAAAATATCGCCCTTGAAACAGTAGTTTTGGAATCAGTTTATATAGGTTCGTATAAAGAATAGGGATAAAAAAAATAACATTAATAAAATTAACAGCAAAACTTCTCCTCCAGTTGGGATAAAATGTGTAATCTTCTATTGTTAATGCTAAATAACAAAGTATCCAGAAAATAATATGGCGTAAGATTCTGTTATATGGTGAGTTTTTTAATCGCATAGAAAATTAAAATCGCATGTTCATTCCTGCAAAAAAAGATCTGAACACAGGTGGTGGTACTTCTATAGTTCTCAATCCATCAATAGAATAACGGAAATTAAGTACATTCTTTGTATTTAATACATTATTCAAGGAGAAATAAATTACAGTAAAACTCCTAAATAGGGTTGTAATGTGGCTGAATGAAAGATTAAGGTTTTGAAAATCTTTTGTCTTGTTTTCTTGAAAACTAATTGGGTTATAAAAACTTCGCCCAGTGCTATAGGTAAAAGTAGAGCCAATCTTTACCCTAATTTTTGGGATTTCATATTTCGTAACGATATTGACCGTGTGTTCGGGTGCAAAAGCCGGTATAGCATTGAAATTTAAGTTTCTAGATATTCGTTCAGATTTTATATAGCCATACGATAACCAATAATCAAAATTTTTAATGCTACCCTTGTTGTCTCTCCAGAATAAATCTATCCCTTTGGCAAAACCAATCCCATTATTTTTTAAATCAATGAAGTTTCCATTATCGTTTTTATAGGTAACCAGTTTGTCATATGATTTAAAGTACACTTCGGTACGAAATGTATAAGTTTCTGTAAGCCATTGATAATTTAGAATGTAATGTGTTGCTTTTTCAAATAATAATTTATTATTACGAGCATAAAATTGATTTTCAGGATTCTGATAATAATGCCCGTACGCAATTGATAACTGACTATAAACCCCAGTTTTAAATGCCATAGCCAGCCTAGGACTTACATAAACACTGTTATTTAACCTTGAGTATTCGGGTCTTATACCTGTTTTTGCAATAAGTCTTTTTGTAATTTTTATATCTGTTTCTGAAAAAGTAGCCAGATTAATTTGCTTATAGGAGTTAACTATTTGATTGAAAGAAGTTTGAAAAGCTTGATACTGGAGTTCTGCACCTGTTTTAAAATTGAATGTTTTATTCAGTCGCTTATTTACAGCAGTTCTCAACTGAACAAAAAAATCCTTCTGTGGAATTATATCTGCGCCAATACTTCTATCTTGGTTATCATTTTGAACAGAAAGCCCACCCATCATATTCCATTCCTTTGCTAGCTTCTGGCTAAACGATGCGTAGCTCGTGAAATTATGGTTACGATTGCTGAAAAGATTAATACCGGTTGTGTTGCTTAGGTCTGGTACATTGAGGGCTATGCTATTTTGTTGGTAGCGAGCTTGAATACGTAACAACCTATTGGCATTACTTTTACTGATATATGCAGTGGTGAATCCTAAGCCTTCAGGCGGTTTTACCCAATCTCTGTTTTGGGGGATTATATTGTATAATGGCCGAAGATTCGAATAATTCAATTCGCCAAATAGTGTTTTTTTATTTTTAAATGATTTTGTATAGGCTACGGTAGCACCGGCTGCGCTAAGACTTATACTTTTTATATTACTTTCAACTTCATTATTGGAGTTTAATACAAGAACTGATGAAAGTGCTTGTCCGTATTCTGCTGAATACCCACCGGTACTGAATACCATACCAGTGAAACCAAAAGGTGAAAATCGTGCCCTTTGTGACACATCTGGCGCATCACCAAAAAAAGGATTGGCCACAATCATTCCATCTACAATTGTTTTAGTTTCATGTGCAGCGCCACCTCTTACAAATAAACCTGTTTCATTATTAAGTGGTGCAACCCCCGGTAGTGTTTGCAAAGCACCATAAATATCACCTGAGGCACCGGCAGTTGTTACAATATCAAGCGGCCTTAAAATGACACCTCTTTTCTTATCACTTACTTCAAATGAACCAGCTGATACTATTACCTCTCCAAGATTCTTTGCTTCAGGTTGAATCCTTATTTCAATATAAACACTGTCAAGGACTAAATCAATTATACTTTCATAGGGTTTAAATCCAATTGCACTTGCGCAAAGTGTTACATTTCCTGATACTTTAGCGGTGAATGAAAATACGCCTTCTTCATTTGTAATTGAGCCATCATATATATCTTTCAAATAAACATTTACAAGTGATACGGGCTTTCCGGCGTTATCTAGTACTTTACCTCGGACTACAATCTGGGAATAAGTAATAGATGATAAAATTAGCATTGATTGGATCAAAGTAAGGGATCTCATTTCTCTAAATTTTTCTTCATTTCTTTTAATTGGGCACTAGTTGGAAATTCCTGCAACGCTTTGTTGCAGAAAATTTGAGCATCCTTTAGCCTTTCTTCCCTTATATAAAAGGTAATTAGTAGTTTATACGCATCTTCCCTGCCCCATGTTGGTGCAGCTAAATTCTCTGGGTTACTATTTTTAAGGGACAGTGCCTTTAAAATATTTTGTTCCACAATTTTGCCACCTCCAAATTCTACAGGTTTGTTATAGTCAGTTCTTGCAATTGCAAAGTAGGCACGCATGTTTTTAGCATCTTGCCCTATTGCTATATCATAAAACTTTCTTGCCTTTGCAGAGAGGGTGGTCGCATTACCAGGGTAGAATTTTATACTGTAAGAAGTTAACATACCTAGAAGTACATTATCTTCAGAATTTCTTTTGGTATCGGCAATTAATATGCTAATTGCTTTTTCAATGATTTTTTTTGATTCAGGTAAATCATTTTTTGCGTAATAGTTACCAAGTCGGTACAGCGCATAACAATGCCAGTATTTGGCATAGAGACCAGATTCGGGTTGTTTCTTTTTTTCTAGGGAGTCAATAATATGCAATAAATCTAGTGGCCCCTTTGCTTGAATACTGTCAGCCAATTCTATTATCTTTTGTTCAATACTCTTAAAGGAAAAACTTTGCGATAAAGCACTGATTTTCATGGAAGTCATTAGTAGCAAAATCAATAAAGTTCTTTTCATACACTTTTTTTACAAGTGTAGCATCTATTTCAAGAGATTTAATCGCTAATCGATAGATTGTTGAATAAAATAGACAGACTGCTAAGTATTGTGTTTTAATACTTTACAGTTTACTTTTATTAGCATAGATGCTGGAAAAATGCGGAGCCGTTGCGAAGCTGAGAAAAGGAAAAGATAAGTAGAGGTGAAAAAAATACCAAGGAGGGATTCGATTTTCTGAATATCCTTTATGTTCTTTAGTATCATCGATCCAAAAGTATATGCCAAGATTATAATCTATTTCAAATATCGTATGAGAAGAGGATTATTAGAAATTACCTTAGCGGAAACGATAGGATAGTACACACTTTTGTAACTATAAAATTACAATTCTTTGCGAATCAGGCCTTTGTACTTTATTTAATATTATACTTACAACTAATCACATAGCTTACCAATTATAAAGCTCTTTGGGTGATCTTCTCCACCAACGATATAAACGTTGTTTTTAATAGCGGTAATTCCAAATCTATTTCTTTGCAATGGCAGTGATTCTAATTTTATCCATACATTCTTTATATAATCGTATTGTTCTACTGGTCCTTTTTCCAGCCGAACTCGCCCCGCAATAGCATATATAAACTTGTCAATCGCAACCACTCCTAGAAACCCTCTGGCTGTCGGCATATCTGCTTTTTTTGTCCATTCATCCGTTGCTGGGTTGTATTCCTCAACTATACCTGTCGGTACCATGTAGTTTCCTGAATATGTATAACCACCTATTACTAATATTTTATTATTAACAGCAATTGCAGAATGACCATGTCTTGGTGTTGGCATGTTTTTTCTAAATATCCACAAATCAGTCTCAGCGTCATATTCTTCAAGTGTATTGGAATTTATACTATTCCTGTCATCGGGTCCCTTAAGCCCACCAATCGCATATATTTTTCCGGCGCAAGAAACAACTGCAAGTCTGCTAGTGGGGGCACTTAAACTTCTACAAATACTCCATTTATCTTTATCTATATTGTATTTTTCAACAGTTGCATAATTTTTTCCTGTTACGTCTATTCCTCCTACAAAATAGATCGAATTTAATATAGTTGTTCCACCTCCAAAAAATCTCGGTGATGATAATTGCACTAATGAAGCCCATTTTTCAGCTTTAAGGTCATACACTTCAAATGTTCCGGATTTATTTCCTCCAAGTGTGTAAATTCTGTCATTTACTGAAAGTGCAATATTATACTCATAATTATTATTGGGTTCTGCACAAACAGTCCAATTAATTCTTTTTGAAGCTAAGTGCTGTGAATTGCAACTAGTATGAACTAATAACAATAAAAAAAGTAACTGTAAATTTTGTTTCATTTTACACTTATGATTTTGATTTTTTTTTATCAACTTATATTTCAACGTGGCAAAATTGAAAACTACTATAAGAAAGTTACTAGGTGTATTTTATTTCATGTTTTAATTCACAGTGTATTGACATCTCGTCATATTTTGTCAATAAGACTTTAGCTTTCTCTGGCACATACGCTTTTTCATAGCTTTCACCTGCAAATGAAATGATGGATTCTATACTATCAAAAAACATTAGTTTTGTAAAAATTGTTTCCATCTCTGTTTCTCTTCTCAGTAATTGAATTCCAGTATAACCTTTTATATGCTTTTGTTCAATTTCCCGAAAGATTTCATGTATGAGCATATCTTCATATTTGTCTGAATTGTACTTAGTAGTTTGTCCGTTCCATATCCTTATAGTCATAGCTATTTATTTGTATTTTTATATTTTTAGTAGCTAATCAGTTTTTCATTTTCTTTTCCAAAAAAATGCTATTTCCCCCTGATGTAGCCACTATGTTTTGTATACTATTAACTGCTTCTTTGTTTTGATGCAGTGTTTCTTTTAAAAAATCCAGTATAAGCTGGTAAGTATATACATAAGATTCTTCTTTTTGAGTTCTTTCGATTTTGTGTTGATACGTATTGCTCCTTGCATCTTTAGTGGAGATACTATTCACAAATAAATAGGTAATGCCGGCAAAGTCCTGGTGTATCAAATGCCTGAATTGAAAATAATAGGAACGGGCAGAACAATTTGTTTCGTAGAAACGGTTAACAAAATTTTCTTTCCTAATTACGATTTGCGAAAATTGGAGAAATGGTTTTGCAAAACGAATATTTTCAGGTATTAGCTTATCAAGCAAAGGTTTAAAATACGTATGGGAACCATCTAGCGAAAATGATCCCTTTATAGCTTCATTCTTAAGAGCAGATAGTAGTGCAGGGAAAACACCAAAACTATGACCAGCTGTAACTATAGCATTTGTGTTAATATAGTTTTTTGTTTTTAGATAGCTCATAAGCAGATTAAGATCCCCGGTTTGTAAAGCCACACCTGATTCATCTGTCTGTATTTCTCTTCCTTCAGCCCCGATGCTTGGAACACCGGCAACTACATAACCATTAGATGCTAACAACTCGAATAAGTTCGCATTTTCGGCAGGTATACCCCTATAACTTGCTGCATACAAAATTAATGGGAAGGTTTTGTCGTCAATCGGTTGATTAAGTATACTACTTGTAAGCTGAATGCAGTATATTTTTTTCCTTATATCTAATGGGACTTTAAAAAAAGCCGCAAACTGATCAAAATAAGAATTTAATGGATAAAATTTTTTATCAGTAAAACAAGTATCATTATAATAATTGGAATAATAATCTCCTACCCGCATTTGTAAATTGTTTCTATCGTTAGAAGGATACCATATGCTTATTTTAATTGTCCTGCGTGTACCATCTTTAAATGTTCGTACTGGATCTTTTAACTGTATCGTAGTATAGCCAACCCTATATTTACCTTTCGATGAAATTTCTGGAAAATCTAAAATAGGCTGCGCATAACTGCTCATCGTTATAAAGAAACTTAAAAGTTGAAATATTGTTACTCGTAAAGCCAAAGTATAAGGCTATTTAGATTAAATACTAACTATGAATATACAGTAAGTTTACTTGAAACTTAAACTTGTACAAATACGAAATTTCTCCATTGTAGGGTTGGATTCAAATTAGGTTTAAGTTTGTGTTTACATTAAGCTTATGAATTTTGTTGTACATCAAATACAATCTGCACAATTAAAACCATATATTCAATATATCCTTTTTTCTCATTCTGGAGAAGTAACAGAAGAAATGAGATTTCGGTCATTTGCAAATACAAATTATTGCCTCGGAATTTTAAATAATAAAAGAATTGAATTAAGCGAGAGAGGGAGTATTTGCTTTAAAGAGAATATCGGTATCTACTCCTATATGACAGGTATTTATTTAGCTCCTTTCGATACGAATGTGAGTCAAGGTCATGATGAAATATGCATTGATTTCACGCCAATTGGCTACCACCATTTTTTTAAATTCCCTCCTAAAACATATTTACTACACGAGGATGTTTTGACAGAAGCATTTGGTAGAAAAGCAATTTTATTTTTTGAGACAGTATTCACAAAAAAATGTAGGGTAAACCGTGGAGAAATGATCGAGATGTTTCTTTTAGCTTTTCTTCAACCCTATAAAAATAGCCTCTTAGAAGAAGTGATACATTTAACTAATAGCTCTCATGGAACATTATCATTAGCGAATCTTTGTAACATGGTTAAACAACGCGAAAGAAAAATTTATCGTTTGTTCAGAGAGAAATTAGATGTAAATCCCAAAGAATATATGCGTATTTGCCGTTTCCGGTATTCCTTGGAAGTAATAAAAAATAGTAAAATGGAAACACTTACAGCTATAGCCTATGAGGCAGGTTTTCATGATCAGTGTCATTTTATTAAAGAGATAAAATTTTTTACTGGGGTTACTCCAAAACTTCTAAGTAGCAATGTTCGGATTATACAAGACAAAGTTTGGATTGGATACTGACTTTATGGGTTTGTAAAATGTTACAAATACTTTGTTACGAATAACTCGGTCAAAGACCGATTTTTACTATTTTCTGGTTTTTGCTACGCATAGTTTCGTATTTCATTTCAAATAAAAAAATACGAAACCATGATCCATGTATTTCAGTATCTTGTAAGTAGTCATAAAGAAGTATTTTCTCTTTTTTTACTTGTATGCATTAATTCAGTTTTTGGTCAAGGGGAAGAGAAGTCTTATAAACCAGTTAAGAAAATTGATAAAAATGGATATTCATACGAAATATATACGAATGATCCAGCTGGTGTAAGAGTGTACAAACTTAAAAATGGGTTAACCGTTTATTTGGCTCAAAATTTTGACGAGCCAAAAGTAAGGGCAATGATTGGTATCAGAGCCGGCTCAGCCTATGAATCCTTGAACAATACCGGAGTAGCTCATTACCTCGAACACCTATTGTTTAGAGGAAATGAAAGGATTGGTGCATTAAATCCAGCATTGGAAAATGTATTGTTTGAAAAAATGGCATTGCTTTTTGAAGAACATAGGGTAGAAAGAGATACGCTTAAAAGAAAAATTATTTATAGATCAATAGATAGTTTATCTGTTGAGGCATCAAAATATGGAGTGAAAGGTGAGTATCATAAATTACTGTCAGCCTTTGGGGGCTCATTTATAAATGCTGTAACCCAATTAGATATGACTACTTATTGGTGTACCATTTCAGCTAATTATCTTGAACCTTTTTTAGTAGTTGAAAAGGAGAGATTTTCTCGAGTTCCTCTTCGTTCTTTTCCTACAGAGTTAGAAATAGTATATGAGGAGTATAATGAAATGCAAGATAATATCTCCCAAAAAAAATATTATGGGTTAAGGAAAATGTTGTATCCTAATCACCCCTACGGTAGATTTGTCATTGGATTTCCAGAGCATGTAAAATCTCCTTCTATGTTGGCCGTAAAGGACTATTTCAATAAATTTTATGTGCCAAGTAACATGGCTCTGACTTTGGTAGGAGATCTTGATTTTGAAAAAACGATTCAATTGGTAGATAAGACTTTTGGCAAAATCAGTACGAAACCATTTGTTAAGCCTCTCGTGCCTGTAGAAGTTCCCATTGATAAGCCTGTTGAGACTGAAATTTTTAGTGAGGATGAGGAATCGGTTACAATCGGTTTTAGGATGAAAGGTGCAAATTCGAAGGATGCACCTTATGTACGTCTAATAGATATGTTACTTAATAATGGTTCTGCAGGACTAATGGATCTTGCCCTTAACACAAGTGGCAAGATTAACAATGTAAACAGCCTTATTGAACGAAAGCAAGATTATAGTACACACGAGTTTACTGGGTTGCCTAAGCTGGGGCAATCTTTAGAGTTGGTAAAAGAATTAATGCTTGAACAAATTGAAAGGATCAAAAAGGGTGATTTTGATGAATCGTTACTTAAAGCTGTAATAGCGGATTTTAAAAAGGGGCAGCTAGCCAAGTATAGTGATATCTTAAATCTATCTGCAGAAATAAATGCTGCATTTAACAGTAATAGAAACTGGAGTGACGTAATATCCTTAGTAGAACAAATGAACAAACTCAATAAGGGTAAGATTGTTGAATTTGCAAAAAATAACTATACAAAAAATTATGCTGTTGTCTACAAAAGAAAAGGAGCAAAAACAAATTTAGTAAAAGTTGATAAGCCAGTACTCAGCCCCATCTTGTTAAATCAAGATACTACTTCACCTTTTTATGATATGATCAAGAAAATAAAAGTATCTGCGATAAAAACTCAGTTTATTGATCCTTTATCAATTATTAATCAAAGTATCGGTAATAAGGGGATAGAAATTTCTTTTGTAGAAAATAGAAGAAATGATCTTTTTGAGTTGTCTATTTTATTACTTGGCAATAATGAAAATAGGAAAGATATTACACTCGCTGTGCCATACCTTAATATGATCGGAACGAACAAATATTCACCAGCTGAGTTTAAAATGGAATTTTATAAATTTGGACTTGAATTTGGTATTGGAGCAAATGGAAAGCAGGTTGTGATTTCTTTGAGTGGCTTGCAGGAAAATTTGAGTAAAGGTATTGAGTTGATCAACCATTTTATGGAGCAAGCAAAGCCAGATGAAAAGACTTATATGGATTATGTTAATAACATCTTAAGTATTAGGAAAACAAATATTGCCAATAAAAATAGGGTGTTTAATCAAGGTCTTGTCAATTTTGCACTATATGGCGAGAATTCGGCTTTAAGAGATATTTATTCTGAAGTAGAAATGTTAAAAATTAAACCAGACAGTCTCGTAACACTTATAACTGGTATGAGAAAATTTAAACATGAAATATTATTTTATGGTAAGGATCTACCCACTTTTAAGTCAATTTTAAACAAGAATTATAACTCATTCCCTATTTTGGTTCAAACAGATACCAAAACAGTCTTTACCAAAATAGAGAGCCGTCCTGTGGTTTATTTTGTACAAAAGGAAATGGCACAGGCTGAGCTAATGTTGATCAAAAGGTGTGATAATGAAAATAAAAATAATTTTCTTTTTTCAACCCTTTTTTACAGATATATGGATGATATTGTAAATAAAGAAATCAGGGAAAAGAAGTCTTTGGCTTATAGTGCTTTCGCAAATTATACTCCTGCCAGTAATACAAATGATTTTGATTATTTTTTTATCACTGCAAGTACACAAGCAGATAAAGTTCCAGAAACTTTAAAGGGGTTAAAAGATTGTTTGTTGAATCTGCCTGGTAACGAAATCCAATTTAATGAAATCAAAGAAAACGTACTTGGAAGAATGGCTTCAAAAAGAGTTACCGGGAGCAATATTTTATGGGATTATATAACAGCTAAAGAAAGAGGATTCCCCTCGCTTATTAACAAGGAGGTATATGAATCTGTTCGTCAATATACACTGAATGATGTAAAACAGTTTCATGAAGGGCTACTTGCGAATAAAGATTTTACACTATTGGTAATGGGTGATAAAAATAAAATCGACATGAAAGCACTGGCTGTTTTTGGAGAAATTAAGGAAATGGATATCAATTATTTGTTTAACTACCGTTAATGTAATAATTATAGAGGTTTGGATGTATTATCTAATGAGTATTATAGTTCCTTTAAGGAATACTTCTTGGTTTTTATCTTTGCCTAGTATTTTATAAATAAAAACACTTGAATTAACCTGAACACCTTTGTATGTCCCATCCCAACCTCTAGTAATATCTGTAGTTGTAAATATGATTTTCCCCCAACGATTATAAATTGAAAAATCCATAAGATCGAATGTTGTTCCAATTGGTATTCTGAAAATGTCATTTTTGCCATCAGCATTTGGCGTAAAAGCTGATGGCATATATATTTTTTTGTAAATAATTACTTTGATCTTTGCAGAATCCATGCAGCCACTAGTATTAGTTACCTTTAGTTGATATGTTGTTGTATTTACCGGAGAAGCTAATGGGTTTGCAATTGAAGTATTACTTAGCCCTTCACTTGGGGTCCATTTATATTGTAATGAGAGACGTGAATTTGTGGGATTTAGCCGAACGCTGGCCCCGGGTTCAATGGTTATTTCTGAAGTTAGCTGTACTACTGGTTTATTCTTTATACTAACCTCAATGGTATTATTTGATATGATGGGAGATGTACAAGCAATACTACTTATCATTACACAACTCACTATATCGCGATCTTTAAAAAAAGAGTTTGTAAATGTGCTAGAATTTGCGCCAGCATCAAATCCATTTATTTTCCATTGAAAGATCGGGTTTATGCCGCCATTTGTTGGATTAGCTTTGAAAGAAATGGGATCTCCTTGGCAAATCGATGTTTTTGTAGCTACAATATCAACAGATGAACTAATGGTATTTAAGCAACCACTTATTTTTCTAACCGTATAATTAATTGGATCTGACAAGTACAAGGCATCGTTATCGGCTATAACTAGACAGGTTGGGTAGGTGATTTGAGCTAATGTTGCCAGCCCGCCATCCCCTGTATAACCTGCTACACCCGTTCCCGCAATCGTACTTATTTTTCCAGAAGTGTCCACTTTTCTAATTCTGTTATTACTATGATCTGCAATATAAACATTTCCAGAAGCATCTATATCCATATCATATGGAGAATGTAATAAAGCTGTGATTGCTGACCCGAAGTCTCCTGCATAGCCATGTATCCCATCTCTACCAACAATCGTAGTTATAATACCAAGCGAATTGATTTTTCGAATACTAGAATTGTTATCTGCAATATATAGGTTACCAGAATTATCGATTGCAATGCCTCTTGGAATTATTTCAGCTAATATAGCCAATCCATTATCTCCATTTCTGCCATAAATACCGTTACCGGCAATGGTAGAAATTATACCTACTTTATTAATTTTCCTTATTCTTGCATGGGCATAATCTGCAAAATAAATATTACCAGCATTATCAACGCATATATCAGTTGCATATACTTGTGCTTTGATAGCCAAACCTCCATCCCCAGCGTAACCTAAAGAACCATTTCCTGCGATTGTCGTTATGATACCTTTTATATCAATTTTTCTAATTACATAGCTATTGGGTTCGCATACAAAAATACTTCTATCTTTGTCTACTGCTATTGCACCAGTATATTTAAATTGTGCTAATACTGCTGGCCCACCATCTCCTGCATAACCAAAAGAGCCATTTCCTGCAATTGTAGTAACAATGCCTGAAGCATTTATTTTTCTAATTACACAATTAATTGCATCCGAAATATACAGGTTACCATCTTTGTCCACATCAATACTGTATGTGTTACTAAATTTTGCTTGACTTGCTTGTCCGTTATCACCGGTGTAACCGCTTTGCCCCGGTATCCCGGCAATTATATTTATAATTTGTGCTGTACTGTTTTTTAATAGTAAAAATATAGATAGCGAAAGGAGTAATAACTTTCTATTCATCGTTAGCAATGGCTGTTTGTAAATAGATACTCGTGAAGAGATATATGTGGTATGCTTAAATAAAAAATTTATTTCGCATTTATACAATTTAACCTTAATTAACTACAGTTAACCAATGGCAATATTGAATCTAGGTAGTTTCAATATAAATTTTTAATCATGAAAAATATCATACTGCTTTTGTGCATTGTTTTTGTCAACAAAGTTTCATCACAAACAGCAACATTTAACGGTAATGAAAAGAAGATAAGTATCATAAAGCATGATACTATACCCAAAAAGGATAGTTCTTTTTCTGAAAGAAGTATGCCCAGAACTTATACACGTAGAGGTGTCAGTGAAAAACCGTTAACCAAGGATGATTTTAAAAATATTGTCTACGTATTCAATGGTGCAAAAATTTCAATGGCACAAGTTGATAGTATTACAAGAAATTGGGATGGCGTAAAATGTGTGGATGATCTTTCGAAGCAGCCCATAGAAAGAACAATAACACCTTTGTCAAAGAAAGAATTCGCTGATGCAACAGAAACGCAAAAAAGTGTTACAAGTAAAAAGTGGAACTCTGAAAAAATGCCAGCTTATTCTTTTACTGATATTAATGGTAAGATATATAACAGTAATGAATTATCAGGAAAAGTTATTGTATTTAATTTCTGGTTTATTGCCTGTGCACCTTGTATCAGGGAAATGCCTAGTTTAAATAAACTGGTTAAAAAGTTTGAAAGTGATAGTGACATTGTTTTCATCGGGCTGGCTTTAGATTCGAAAGATGAGGTAGCTGAATTTTTAAAGAGAAGAGAATTTAATTATAAACAGATAAGCGATGCTGGAAAATTTACAAGAGAAACGATGGGTATTTCCATTTGGCCCACAAGTATGATTGTTGATAAAACAGGTGTTATCAAATTTTCATTTTCAGGTAATGACGAAACGGAAATTCAAAAAATGGAAACAATAATAAATGAACTACTAAATAAATAGTTTTTTCCAAAAAATATCTGAATCGTAGCGTGGGTAAAAGACAACAGTTAGTTGATAAACTTAGTAGAATATTAAATAATTCGATACCGTTTGTTGATGGTAGAAACAGCGAATGACATCTATGAAAAAACAAATTTTAGTTGGGTTCCTCTTCTTAAGTCAATTTGCTGTCACTGCACAGCGAATTGAAAATATGATCAGCATAGAACAGGAAGTAAATATTGCTGTCGAAAACTCTTCCGGTGGTAACCCCCAAGGAAAAAATATTGTGTTTTTTTATGTAATGTCGAATAAAGCAAAATCGAATAGTAACCAATTGGGAGCTTCAATTGATGTTTTTTATTTTGATTCAACAAAAACGTCTCATTTGATAGCAGAATTTGGAATGCAAAAGCAGAAACAAACCACACCTAATGTAATCGAAGAACAGAAAAAAAAGCATGATAAAATTGAGGTGAAGTATTTTGATGACGTCAAAACAATTGCTGAAAGGAACTGTAAAAAAGTCGTCTTGGTTTATACAAAATACAATGTAAAAACTGAAAAAGTAGTTTGGTACGATCCCTTAATAATACTGCCTTTCAAATATGATTTTAATATTGTGGGACTTGATTTAATAAAGGGACTTCCCATGGAGTATCATAGTTCTGCTATGGGATTTACAATGAAGCATACAGTTACTAAAATTGATTTGCGAACACCAATCGCAGACGAACTATTTATTATTCCTAGGTAAGGAAACTGGATAAATACTTGCAGATTATTTCATGACTATTGCAGTCATATGACAAATTGTTTCTGATAAAAATAGCGACGACTAATTTTACTTGTCGTCCCCAAAAATAGATTTTGTAGTCAATATTTACTATCTCGCTTCGTTTTTGTACAATTAGTGACATTTTGTACAAACGGAGCTTAATTTCTTATTTATTAAAATATTTTTAAGTAAAACGAAATGAAAATTATCACAATATTTTTTTTGTTTTCAGTCATAAGCAATTCAATTGTTGCTCAGATTCACGATATGCCACCAAATGGCGGTAATCCTAAAGCAGTAGTATCTGAATCAATAGGTATTACAGATATATCAGTTAAATATTCTCGCCCCGGCGTTAAAAAACGAGAAGGGAAGGTGTGGGGTAATATTGTGAGATATGGTTTTGGGAACTCTTCGTTTATTAGTAATCAATTCTTTAGTCAAACAGGTGCGCCCTGGCGTGCAGGAGCCAATGAGACGACAGTGATCACTTTTGAACATGATGTGAAAATTGAAAATAAACCAATTAATGCAGGCAGTTACGGATTGTTTTTTGCATTGTGGCCAGATAGTTGTATTGTCATCTTCTCAAGGATAACTACATCTTGGGGTAGCTTTTATTACACCCCTCAAAACGACATACTAAGGGTAACTGTAAAACCTCAGACTACGGATTTTTTTACTGAAAAATTAAAGTATGAATTTTTGGACCAAACAGACAGTACTGCTGTACTTGCCATGTTGTGGGAAAAATTAAAAATCCCAATGTCCATTTATGTAGATGTGCCTGAAAAAGTAATCAATGGATTTCGTGATAAATTAGTAGGCCCTGGTGGTTTTGTTTACCCTGCATGGTCGGATGCTGCGAACTATTGTTTTAGGCGAAACCTAAATTTAGAGGAGGCCTTAGAGTGGAGTAGTAGAGGCATCAGTGGTTTTGGTGGGCAGAAAACTTTTTATAGTCTGTCAACAAAGGCGAATATCCTATTTCGTTTGAATCGACCAGCTGAAGCTGATTCATTCATGATACAGTCAATGGTATTTGCCGATGCGAGCCAAATGGTAGGATATGGCAGAAGCCTCATAGATCGGGGTAAGAATAAAGAGGCAATGGATATTTTTACTGCCAATTATAAAAAGCATGGCGATGTTTTTACCGTAAATGTTGGTTTAGCAAGAGGGTATGCGGGAACTGGAGATTTCAGAAAGGCACTGGAGTATGCTGAGAAGGCACTTAAGCAGGCGCCAAATGAGCAAGGCAAAAAAGCAATGGAAGATTGGTTTACAAAATTTAAAGAAGGTAAAAATGTAAATTGAGAAAGGACTGTAAAATTGACCATTCATTATTTGAAAAATTTCTTTAAAATTTCAATTATCCAATTGTAATGTTTAATAAAATAAACTTGAATCATCACCCTATAGAAACTTTGGTATGAAATCAGTTGGAATGATTGGAGGTACTTCATGGCATTCAACTGTCGACTACTACCGGTATATCAACCAAATGGTAAATGACGAGATGGGTGATAAAGTAAATCCGCCTTTGATTTTAGTGAACCTCAACCAGTCCGAAATTCACTGCTTGCAACAGGATAACCAGTGGGATGTGATTGCAGAACTTTATATAGAAGCATCTGTTAAGTTGAAAAAAGCCGGAGCGGATGCCATTATATTTTGCGCTAATACCCCTTATAGAAACTATGCGTTCATACAAAAGTCTATTGATATTCGAATTTTGCATATAGCAGATTCCATTGGATATGAGGCTCAGAAACTTGAGCAGAAAAAACTTATATTACTTGGTACAAAATTTACAATGACTGAACCATTTATTAGGGAAAGACTCAGCTATGAATTTAATATTGAAACTATCGTTCCAAAAAAATCATTTTGTGAAAAGTTACAGAAAATTATTACTAATGAATTGTCAATGGGTATTATCAAGGATCAATCAAAAGAGTGTATTCTTGACGAAATTATTGCATTAAAATCATCTGGCGCAACAGGGGTGATATTAGGTTGTACAGAACTCGCAATGATTATTAAGCAGGAAGCGTTAGATCTCCCTTTACTTGACAGCACTTATTTACATGCCAGTATGGTGGTAGATTTTATTTTACAGAGAAATTTAGATAAAACTATATAGCTATAAATAGTGATTCAGTTTAATCTTTAGATTTCGTTTTAAATAACTGCGATTATGAAAAATTATAATCAAACTTTATGTGGAAGCTTAATTTAATTTTCTTTTTGGTACATAATGTTAATTATAGTCAGCTTCGAATCGGTGTTGAAAAAATTTCTCAACAACCTTATATTAAACATACTATTCATGCGGGAACCGATAGCAGTACCTTTTACTTGTCAGAATCTAATAGTAATAAAGTACTACCACTGATTGTTTATATTCAAGGTTCTGGGAATTTCTCTTTATTTAAGAAGACAGGACATAAAATTATACCTCAATCAGGACATATGACTTGGGTCGATATTTCCAATAATCGGTATAGGGTACTGATTATTGAAAAACCTGGCGTTCATTTTCTACAACAAGATATTGACAATCCAAAATATGACAGTTTGTTTTCACTTGATAACTGGACTAATCTGATAGTATCAACAATGGAGCTTGTATTACAACGCGAGAGAATTGACAGAATGAAGGTAATGATTGTTGGGCATTCGGAGGGTGGGATTGTGGCAGCAGCTGTTGCAAAAAAAGCAAGTGTAGGAATTTCACATGTATCTATTATGGCCGGTGAAGGACCTAGCCAATTGTATAGTTTATACCGCTTTGCTGAATCAGACATTTTTTTTAATAATACTTCAGAAACTGATGGAAGTGGTACAGATTCTTTGCTAAAAGTTTGGCGAAATATTTTGGCTAACCCATTTTCGACAAGGGATAAATTCTGGGTGTTTACTTATTTGCGATGGTCTTCTTTTTTATCAACATCTGTCATAAATGAATTAACTCACTATAAAGGCAATGTTTATATCGTTCAAGGAACTGACGATAAAAATGTTTTTCCTGAGTCTGCAAAAATCTTGTACACTGCTTTGCTTGCGCAAGGTGTTAATGTTAAACTAGATATGATTCAGGGTGTTGATCACTCATTTCTAAAGAAAAATAATCACAGTAGTTGGGAAGATGTAATACTAAAAATAACTAACTGGTGGTTAGTTGATAATTAATACTTATGCATAATAAAGTAGTCATTCTTTTTTTGAGTTTCCTGCAATTTTATGTTGCTTCCTTGGGACAAGCTGGTAATCCAAAATTCAATAAAGTGTATGAACTGGCTAAAGCATATGGTTATGTGCGCTATTTTTATCCGGGCGATGAAGCAGCTGAACTTGACTGGAATCGATTTCTTGTTTACTCATCAAAAAAAATAATAGAAAGTCAAGAAAGTGAACTTCTGTTGCATGATCTCTTTAAGACAATAGCACCCGGTATTACTATCAGCAAAAATAGGAAAGTTTCTAATCCTAATTCTTTTCAGCAGTTTTCAAACAAACTTAAACCAGTTTATTGGCAACACTTAGGCGATGGCAATGGTAGCATTGGATATCCGTATAAAAGTATGCGTATGAATAGATCGGCTAATGTATTACCTGAAAGCCAAAACGACTTTGCGACTCTTCGGACATCTTTAAACACAAACAGAATAGCAGGAAAAGAAATTGATTTTAGGGCACTTTTTAAATCTGATCCCCTCATAAACGCAAATTATTCTCTTATTATAGTAATCAAGCAAAAAAATAAACCGGCAGTCCCTGTTTCTTCTGTTTCACAGGAAATGTCCACTACAAAATGGTGCGAGTATATCGTAAAAGCGAAAATACCCGACAGTGTAGAAAGCGTTACCGCCGTTGTACAATCTGTTAATATGGCTGGAACAACTTATGTAGATGATGTAAAAATAACTGTATTTGAAAATGGCAGCTGGAATTCTTTACTGGAAGATAATTTTTCTAATACTGATACAGTTAAATTACGCACAAACTGGAAACCTTTAGGTATCAACCAAGAATTTGATATTACACATGAAGCAAAAAATAGTTATGTAAAGATAGAAAGAACGAAAGGGAAAAAGGAATTTGTAAAACCTTTATTCGATTATTATCCAGAAAAGGAGTGGATAGTTAAACCAATTTCCAAAGAAGCAAAGATTTTAGTGCCATTGATTTTGCAAGCTGATTCGTTGCATACGTACCCTAAGTCCAATAGTGTTGATTTTTCGCATCTAAAGGAAGAACTAGCGAAAGTTTCTCCAGACGAGCTAACAGCAGATAATCTTTATTGCAGATTAAGCAACGTAATTGTTCTATGGAATAAAATCCAGCACTTTTATCCTGAATTTGAAAGTTTGAAAATTGATTGGGATGTGGCACTCAGAAATGCGATATACCGTTGTTTTTCTGATATGGATATTTTTCAACATCGCCGTACACTTACCAATATGCTGTCGGGTCTTAAAGATTCGCATATGACGATTTATTATACTTCGCTTATGCCAAAAGAATATTTTCCTCCTGTGAGCTGGGAATGGGTTGAAGGAAAGCTTGTCATTGTAAATGTAATCGACACAACATTGAATTTAGATCCGGGTGATGTAGTAATAAAAGTAGGTGATTTAAAAGCATCTTTATTTTGGCAAACAGCAAAACAAAATACACTTGGGGCCACTGACTCGAGAAAAAATTATAAAACTATTTATGAAAGCCTGAGTGGTAAAGAAAATACAACACTCGAATTTGTTGTTGAAGATGGTAACAAGAAACAAAAAAGTATAAAACTTAAAAGAACTGTCTCTTTAGCTGAGTTCGAAAAGTTAGAGTCTAAAAGATATTTAGAATCTTTTGTTGAAATAAGGTCAGGTATTTTTTACATTGATATAAATAGACTAACCTGGAGCGACTTAAAAGAAAAGATGAATGAACTGGAAAAAGCTTCGACTATAATAATCGATGTAAGGAGGTATCCTAAATGGCAAACAATTAATTTACTCGGACACTTCATTGAACAGCCAGTTCATCGGCTTCAGTATGGATTACCAGTTATAATGTACCCAGACAGAGAAAAGATGAAAATACAATATGATACTGCCAGTATAATTTACCCTGTTACACCATACTTAAAGGCTAAAAAAGTATTCTTAACTGGTGGTGGCGCTATTAGCTATGCAGAAGATGTAATGGCGATAGTAGATTATTACAATATTGGACTCATTATCGGAGAAGCGACAGCAGGTACAACTGGGGGTACAAATTCTTGCTATTTGCTGGGTGGACTGCAGACCCCTTGGACAGGGATATCGATATTAAAGCAGGATGGAAAAACAAAGTATAATGCAAAAAGCGGAGTGATTCCCGGTGTATTGGTTTCTAAAACCATCAAAAATATTCGAAGTGGAAAGGATGATTATCTAGAGTATCTTTTGAAGCATCAGTTTAAATAAACTCAGTAATATTATGTTTAAGTTTATTGAAGTTTACTAGCCGATTTTATCTGGAAAGTGTTCCGTTTCTAACTATAGAGTTGCTAAATACCTAGTTTATTTTATTTTTTGACACTTTATTATAATTAAATATTTACATTATTAATAGTCTCTTTTAAATTTAAAATAAGACTTTACCTCCTTGTATATATACTTATATCGTTTCAAACTATTTATACCCCAATTTTGGCTGTTTTTTTTTAAGGCTAACACTTTAAGAAATTAAAAACAATATTTAAAGTAATTAACGTAAGGAGAAATATAAACCTTAACCAAGAGGTTTATTCCTTTATGCTTTTCAATTTCGTTTATTCTATTATTATAACTGTTTTAGCTCGATTCTAAGAACAAAAAAGCCTATGATTCATGGAAATTAAGCCCTTTGCCTAAAGGAAATTTGGTACATAAAAATGCCCCTCTATTAAAAAGGGGCATTTTATTAAAAGTAAAGGGGGTATTTTCTCAATAACCTGCATTTTGTAGAAGAATACCTGCGCTTTTATCTACTTCTAGCTGTGGAATCGGGAAAATACTTTTTTGTGCTCCAAAATTTTGAAGAGGCACAAGTGTAATCCCATCGCTGTCAACCTTGTTTGTCACATTAGATTTTGTTCGCATTAAGTCCCAGAAACGATGACCTTCAAATGCCAGTTCAATTCTTCTTTCGCCCAGAATGGCAGCAACTAGTGCATCTTTTGATGCGAAACTCAAGATTGTGTATTGCGAAGCACTTACGCGGGCTCTGTCACGCACAAGGTTAAGTTTTACAACTGCATCAGGATCAACAATTGTTGAAGTTCTTGCAGTAGCTTCTGCATAAGTAAGCAATACTTCTGCATAGCGGAAAAGTGGTGCCCAATCTGACCTTGTTGCTACATCCGGATATTTATTGGTATAAAAATATGCCGTATTTGGTGCTATGCCATTGATAAGCATTGTTGTTCTTCTCAAATCATCAGGAGCAAAATACGGATTGGTTGTTGCATTTCTAAAACTGGATGATACAGCAATATCTCCTCGTCCACCATTAGGAAAATAATGCTGTGGAAGTGCATTATTGGTGTTTGGGTTATCATTCACATTATTGGGGATACTCCAGATAGTTTCTGAAGTCTGGTAATTTCCTGGGCCAAAAGCACCATTCGGTTTTGGCTGTAAAGCAAAATTGCCATAAGTACCTGAAATGATTTTTTGTGATTCAGCTTTTGCATTAGCATAGTCGCCTTTATACAAATATACCCTTGCAAGAAGAGCAGAAGCAGCAGCCTTTGTAGCTCTTGTTTTGGTAGAATATAAGGTAGGGTAATTTGCTGGCAGGTCACCAATTGCTTGAGTAAGATCTGCAATGATAGCCGTGTAAACTGCTGCGACTGTAGCCCTCGGTTGGTTTGCAGTTGGATCATTACTGAAAAAAGGTATTGTAACAAGGGGTATCCCAGTATGCGAGCCATCGGCAGACGAAACATATGGCTGTGCAAAAAAGTTAATCAGATAAAAATTACTGATAGCTCTTGCAAACAGACACTCAGCTGTTAATTCCTTGGCCTTGTTGGCGGTCAACTTGCTTGCATTTGCAGCGATACCTGCCATTGACCTGTTTGCATCTGCAATAGTTGTATAACCTGCTGTCCACAAATTGGCAGGTATCCCGTTATTTGACAATTGATTAAAAATCGGTAAAGTGCCAAAAAAATTACCTTTGTCGAAAACGTCTTCTCCCATCAAGTCAACATAGATCAACGCTCTTCCAGACAAGAAATTAGCATTTTGCATGTCATTGTAAACACCCAAAGTAGTTGTTTCAATTTTTTGTGCAGTTGAAAATGCCAAATCAGAGGAAAGAACACCTACTGGAGTTATCTCTGTTACTTCTTTCTGGCAGGACATGATTAGAATTGTAAATGATAACAATATATTATTTATGAATTTTTTCATGATTGATTTTATTTAAGGTTAAAGGCCTATGTTGAAACCAATGGTAAAGGTTCTAGGCAGATAAGGTCTGAAATTGTCAATACCCAATCCGATATTCACATTACCATTGGCATTACTTTCTGGATCCATGCCAGAATAACCTGTTAAAGTGAACGCATTTTGAATCTGGGCATATACACGCAGCCTGCTCAAATTTGCCTTATCTAAAAGTATTTTAGGTAAATTATAACCGATCTGTATATTCCGCATTCTTAAGAAATCACCTTTTTCAAGAAAACGGGTAGATGCCTGTGTAGACTGATTTTCACCCCAATACAGTTTTGGCACATTAGTGACATCACTGCTTTTGGTCCATGCATTCAGGATCTCTTCACTTTTGTTACGTGTAGTCGTATATGAAAGAAGAGTGGCCCTTGTTGAGTTGTATACATAGAACCCTAAAGCATATTGTAGATCAAAAGAGAGATCAAATTGTTTGAAAATTAAACTTTGACTGAAACCGCCAAAGATTTTTGGAATAGGTGTTTTACTGTTATCAACAACTCTGTCTGCACTTGTAATAGCTGTTGTTACAGAACCATCACTGACTTTTGTCCAACGATTTGCTGTAGGTGCTGAATGATCATATTGTTTTGCAACGCCATTTACATCGAGGAACATTGGGAATCCATTTGCCGGATTAACACCAGCCCAACGTATTAGATAGTAAACACTCATATTGTACCCGGGTCGTGCGATGCTCTGTCCTCCAGTAATATCACCTCCAGTTGCATTAGTTGATATTACTTTATTAATATTCCAGGCTCCATTCAGATTTATATTCCACTTAAAATCCCTTTTTTCAATAATGGGCAAGCCGATTGTTAACTCAACTCCTTTGGTCTCTAATGATCCAATGTTCTGTGTAATTGTATTACCGGGGAAACCAATACTAGCTAGAATAGGGTTATTCAGAATCAGGTCTTTTGTTTTTTTATTGTAATAGTCAAAAACAAGACTAATGCCTTTTCCGATTGTCGCATCCAATCCAATATCCATTTGGGAAGTTTGTTCCCAACGCAGAGCAGAATTACCAGGTGTTGAAATATTTAAAGAAGGAATATCCGCATATTGTGTAGGTGAATATGCAGCAAGTCCTGGGTAATCTCCGATATTTGAGTTTCCGGTAACTCCATAACTGGCTCGCAATTTCAAATCATTTACCAATTTGGATTTCCAGAATTTTTCTTCTGAGATCTTCCATCCTACAGAAGTAGAAGGGAAGTTTCCCCAACGGTTATCACGTCCGAATCCTGAATAAGCATCAGTGCGGATATTTGCAGACAAAAGATATTTGCCTTTGTACCCATAATTTAATCCGCCAAAATAAGAAGCAAGACCAGAATTAGGCCCACCAACAGCATTTTGCGCTCCAATTGTTGCATAATTAGAAGATCCAATCAATCGGAAAAGTGGATCAAACAGATTTAATCCATATGCGTAATTAGAACTTGAATAGCTTCTGGTATATTCCGCACCTGCCAGAACACCTAAATCATGATCGCCGATTTTTTTGTTAAAGTTCAGGGTATTAAACCAACTCCACACACGTACTTCACTAGAAACAGTTTGCCCAACTCCTGCAAGACCCTGACCATCGCCAACACTACCATCCCAATACTGATCTGTGTAAGCTGTTTGCACATCGACGTTGTATTGCGATTTGAATTTGAGTCCCTTGATTAAGGTTGCTTCTGCATAGGTACTTGCAATAAACCTTTTTGTATCACGTGTATCATAATTCAAATTCTGAACAGCCACAGGATTAGGTGTGTTTTGGGAAACTGTATTACCACCGGCACCTGTGTAGTAGGTTCCATCTGCAGAATAGATCGGCACATTTGGATATGCTGTTAAAGGACCAAATGGAACACCACTTAATGCTCCACCCGTTCCACTTCCAAGACCATAAGAAGTAGTTCTTGAATACTGTGTTTTAAAACCGGTTTCAAGCCAATTGTTTATTTTATTTGTAAGATTTAAACGAAGTGTAATTCGTTTTTGTCTATTTACAATGATATAGTTTTGGAAATCATTGTAACTGGCTGAAGAATAATAAGTAGTTCTTCCTGCTCCACCGCTGATGGAAATCTGGTGATTTTGAGTCATACCATTCCTGTATACCACATCTTGCCAATTGGTTTTATCAGTAGCGCCATCTCCGTTGAAATCACCTAGTGCTACTGCATTTCCAAGACCAGCATTTGAACGCATCTTATTAATAACACTTACAAACTGATCTGCGTCCAGTACTATCAATTGTTTACCCGGCTGATTCATCCCGATGTATGCATCATAATTAACCTTAGCCTCACCTGATTTACCTTTTTTAGTAGTTATTAAAATTACACCTCCAGAAGCTCGACTGCCATAAATTGAAGCTGCTGCTGCATCTTTTAAGACTTCAACGCTTTCAATATCGTTGGGATTTATGTCTGCAAGGGCATTGGCAGGATTATATAATTGTCCCTGATTTCCCTGAATCAATGGTACTCCATCCATTACAATTAGTGGTTGACCACCTGAAGAAATTGAAGCCGAACCACGAACACGTATGGTTACGTTATCACCAATTAATCCTGAAGAGGTATTAATTTGTACACCTGCAGCTTTACCTGTCAATGCCTGATCTATACTCAGAACAGGTCGATTAATAATCTCATTGCCACTGATTTTTGCAACTGAACCCGACAGGCTCGATCTGTTGACAGTAGAATAACCTACTACTACAACGTCCTGCAGATTATCTGCTTTGGTTATCAGTGAAGCATTGACAAAATTGCCACTTGGGATACGTATATCCTGACTAACATAATTCAATGAAGAAATTGTCAGGAATACTGCATTATTAGGCACAGAAAGTTTAAACGATCCGTCAACACCAGAGGTTGTACCTACTTTTGTTCCTTTGGCGATAATACTGGCATTTGGAATTGGGTTCGCTTTATCATCGGTCACACTACCAGTAATCATTTTGGTTTGTGACCAACTGAGAAAAGCAAATAATAAAAATGCCATCATAAGAGAAACATTTTTTTTCATAATCAACATTTTAATAAACAGTTAGTAAATGAGAAAATAAACATGTAGCAACTAAGACAATAAAATCTACACTTTTTAACGACGAACTGCGGCAACGATGATATTTAATACCTGAAAAGTGACAATAGGTTCCTTATTAAATATTTTCGAAGCAGCAAAATAAAATTCTGTCTACAGATTATATATCCAATTTCGAAATCTTATAGACCCTTTCTGACTAACAATAATTTTTGCCGACACCGGGGTAGTCATTTCAATTAGCGTTTTAACCCTATCCACCTTTCTATATTTTTGAATGAATTTGCAATTCAGAATGAAATTTCTATTAACCTTGAAAAAAAGCTTTTTATCCAGTTTCTCAACCAAACCAGAAAGGTTCTGAGCTTCAATTCGATATTTATTATTTTGAGCATCAACACCAAAAATGATTTTTGCTTGAACAAAAAAATAAGCTATACTTTCAACTTTTAATATCCGAAAATCGTTTCCACATTTGCCAATAATCAAGGATTTATTGGAATGAATAACCTCTCCGTTGCATGGAGTCGTTTGAATTTTGGCCTTTAATGGAATAGTATTATTACTATCTAACTGTTTGCCAATATTATTCTTATGCATAAAATTTTGTTTTATTTATTATACTCAATTTTTTTTCTATTTCATTTTTAATACTTCAATTTTTAAATGAAAAATGACAATTGAAGAATAAGTTTAAAGTGAATAGATAAAAGCGCTAAAAATCATTTAAACTATAACCCTTATTAATATTTACAGGTTATCAATAGTGATTAATAACAAACGCTTTCATTTTGTACTGCATTGTACATTTCTAAGCAGAATAAAGTACTTAAAACAGAATTTTAGTTTATTTGACTACAAAATTTAAAGCACACAATTATTATGCTTTTCTAGCAATACAAAAAAAATCTAGCACATGAACATTTTTGCTACATCTTTAGCTTATCCTTTTAAAATCATCCCCATTAAAAAATACATAAAGTAATTTCCATAGTTTCTGATATTCAGCATTTGTTACAGGAGCATACAAAAGCACAATACATTCATTATTTACTTCTATTTTCTCGAATTCAATCTTACACAGGTATTTAAAATTCCTTTTCTACAAGACCGATTCAATGATCAGAACAAATCATTCTGAAAAGTTTTTCTTATTTCTCTTTCAGCATAAAATAATTTACCATTTTTATTGATACGATAAAAAGTAGGAAAGACAATTAACTAAAATGCCTTAGCTGCTTCTGCACCATTTTTTAGCAAACCATATGTATATCATTTACATTTCATATACGCCTTTGGGTTCTTTTCAAAATTAGCTTCAGAAATACCAATGACTTCGAGTCCCATCGACTTATATTTATTATAACGTGACGATATGTTATGAAAAGCAAATAAATAGGGATCGCACCATGTACTCTAAAAACCCAATTGAACAAGTTTCCCTTTTAAGTCATTTTAAGAATTATTTTTCCCATAACCCTTTTTGAAATTAATAAGTGGAGCGTCACGATTAACTCTTAATAATTCTTTTGAATCAAAGCCAACATAATTAGTCATTTTTTTTACTGTTGCACCTTCATGGGTCTTTATTTCTACATCAGTAAAATCATATTCTTTGTAGACAGTATTTATTTTGACTGAATAATAAAATTCACTTCCCGAAAAACCTACGATGTAGAATTGATTTAAATTAATAGAATGTATTAAACCAGACTGAACAGTTTGTTCATTCAGCATTGTTTGTGATCGTACAACTTCTACTGTGTAAAATACTAATGTATTATCAATGGTATCTCTAAGTAAAGAAAATCTAGTAACAGATTTTATCCAGTATGCAGCAAAATCCTGCGAAGACTGGCTAAAATATGAGGTTCTGAATGTGTTTGGATATTGCAATTTTCCAAAGTAAGTTCCAATATAATTTTGCGTAGACTGTTGACATAACAATTCAGTATTTTCCTCAGAATCAAGTATCATTAAACTATTACCGTCTTGCACACCACTTATTGCTAGATGATTACTTCCGTTGTATACCGAAGTGTTATAAATAATAGAAAATTTATATTGCAAAGGATTTGTGCCATTTAAATCATGGAGGTTCTTTTGTTTAATAATTTGGAATCGAATGATGCCAAAATAACTACAGGATTCGTAAACATCAGTTTTATACGATTTCAATTTCTGAACAGTATTGATTGATTTTAATAAAATTATTTTACCGTCAACCTGCGCACGAATACTTCTGTCATAAAATAATGTTATCAATTTATACAGCAAATATTTTCTTTTATGAAATGGAAATTGCATAAACTAAAATACTTGTATTTGTTTAAATATTTCAGTGGGCTTATTGGTTTGTATAAATACGAAATGAATGGACCAAAGAATCGAAAAATTATAGCGGTAAAAAAATAAAAGTCACCCCGATTATTTAACATCATCGGATTGTTAAAGTTTGAATAAGGGATAATGTAATATGATATGTAAAAAATGTTTTATTAAAAAGTTATTTATTCTTTGAAAAATAAATTGTTGTTTTTACATTCGGTAGTATTCAAAATAAATTTGGTATAGCCACTTGAATTTGTGAATGATAAGGAAGCAATTTCTGGCTCATTTGGCTTTAAGATCAATTACCGCAAAACAAGGAGTAAATGAATTGGGCAATAAATTTTACCCATTTTCATTTACTGAAAAAGGAAGAAATGGTAATTATCAGCTAAGAAGATACTAATCAGCTTTCAATAACTATAGCAGGAATAATAAGAAGCTGATATGGAAAGGATTCCTGTAAAATAGATATTTCCTGTTAGTTGGAGAGGTATAATTTTAATGAAATCGGTTAGTAATCGCGTTAAGTTATTGTAAAAAAACGAAAATGCACTTATTTTATTGTGTTGGAAGGCTGGACGCCATTTCCAAATAACTCATCCAAGGTTTTGCATATTTCCTGTAAAAGCAATTTGTCAATATTGGACTGGTTAAATTTTTCCAAGTCAGTGATCATGGCACGATAGTTCCTCTCTTCGTCCGGCTCGAATAGGATTTCTGTTCCTTCAACCGTTACTTTGATTTTGTGGGTAAAACCCATGGGTAACAACTCGGCTGGGAAAAGGAATTCTTTTCCGTTGTATTCTACCGGTAATTCAAAGAGATCTAGCATAGAAGGGCATTTAAAAAATAAGGTGGCATGTAACCCATACCACCTTTATTAGCCGGGGGATTTATTTGACGTTCTTGCTGATAATGCCGCCTATTTCAAACATGGATACCTGGGCTTTTCCAAATAATGGTTTAAGCAAAGCATCTGCATTGATCATTCTTTTGTTCTTGGGATCCTGCAATTTATTCTTTTTGAAATATTCCCATAATTTCTTAACGATCTGACCACGTGACAAGGGTTTGTTTCCAATAATAGCAGCCAATTTTTCGTTGACAGACAGTGGTACCATTAGGGCGGCATTGGGTTTTCTTTTAGCTGCCTTTTTTGGTACTGCCTTCTTTTCAACTTTCTTAGAGATCGTTTTTTGGACTATTTGTTTTTTCGGTGCAGCTTTTTTCGGTGCTGCTTTTTTTACTGGCTTTTTTGGTGCGGCTTTTTTCACTTCTTTTTTCACAGCTTTTTTTGGAGCAGTTTTTTTCTTAGCTTTTGCCATTTTGTGTAGAATTTAGTTGAGTTAAGTTTGTTAACAGTTCAAAGTTAGGTAATTCCGGGGGTAAGGTATCATGATTCATACGCCATCCTGAGCTCGCTCTTAGCGGTGATAGGCAACTTAAATTGACTAACTGATTCTGTATTTGATGTTAGAGCCCTTATCGGGTTAAGCTGACAATAGTAAACCAATCTAAACTTTAATTCATCATATTAATGTCTCGGAAAAGATCAGATGCGATATTATCAATCCAAAAATCTGCATTTCCAGGATTCCATCCATATACCTTCAATATCATACTTGGGGAATAATCACTATCCAAACGTATAAAATATTGTACCGGCATCCATTTTTTGACTGAACTGCCAAAAAGTGAAGCGGAGTCTATTGTAGCACCTAGTTTATTATCTATACGGATTGATTTCCATATTAATGATTGCCTTTCTTTTTCCAAACTAAACACCATTCTACCCATTTGATAGTGGTTGACTTTTTTAGTTACATATGCCCAAAAGGTTATTTTAACATAATCTCCTTTCCTAGCGGTAGTAGGTATTTTGCAGATAAGCGCTTCACCAAATTCCTGGCCATCAACAAATTTTTCGGATTTGTTTCCTTCGAATGCAAATATTGAATCAATCGAAATGGAGTTTGAATTTTCAAAATCTAGATTGCCAAGTTTTGAAATGAATTTTAGATTCTCATTTACCGGTTGATTCTCATTTAAGTCGAAGGCATAAAGATCTTGAAGTGAGGTTCTTAATTTAAAAAGCATGTTTTTGTTAAATGTATAAGTGGCATCTTCTGAAATAAAATTACCTGTTTGCATTTGCCAGGTTCTGAGAATATTGAGGTATATGCAAAAGAAAATAAAAATGAAGATTAAACATTTTACAAGTCTTTTGTTTACAAGATCTTTAAAAAAATAACAAAAAGGGAGTGCTAGAAAAGCATAGCCCTCTAACATTGGGCGACTTCCAAGCCCAGCATTATAATTCCAGTCTTTCCATGAATAGGTTATATATATAGTGATAATTAAGTAAGTTATTAGCGGTAGCAGGTAATCTTTAAGTTCTTTTGAGAGTTTCAATAAATAAATTATGGGAATAATTAGCAATGGAGAATATGTGAGCCACCCGTTTTTAAATGAAAATAATCCTTCTAAAATATGAGGATGAAGAAAATCAAATCCTTCACCCGCGTAACCGTCATAAAGCCATTGGCCGGTTGCATATTTCCAGTATAAAAGTTGCGGAATTGTAAGCAGTCCAATACACATTAAAATAATCAATACATGTCTGAAATTGTGTATAAAAAACCGAATCCTCTCTTTGAAGCTATTCTTGTCTGATAAACCATATAGTAAAAAAATAAAGCATACAGGTGCTTCAACTGGTCTGGTAATGATGATAAGGCCAAATAAGCTCCCTAAAATGAATGCATATTTTATATTGGGCCTTTCATAATATTTCGGAATTGAATAGATTAAAAGTGTGAAAAGGAAAAAAAGATAAGGATGTGACATTCCTGGGAAACAACTTGTAAAATAAAGGAGGTTGGTTCCAATAAATAGTAGCAAACTTGTTAGAATTGCTAAATTGATATTTACATGTCTATTTAGAAACTTGGTTAAAATCATAAGCCCAAGAATCACATAAAAGAAAGTACTCAGATAGATAGATATTAAATAAGGTAATTCATAACCCGTACCCTTGTAAATTAAATGGGTAACCATGAAAAATGGTAACTGCAAAAGCGCAACACCATAGGTGTATTTAATAACTGGGTATCCTTTTGCACCATAAGTTAGTGTTGGAGCGGACTCCCCATTTATGGCTCTGTTTAGATTTGAGGTGGTTAGATCAAGAAGATTTCCATTATTAAATATTGTTGTTAGGTAACTATTATAGCCAAATTGATCTCCACCATGTAATAGAGAAGTTTGAAAACCGATAGTGCGAGTGACAAAAAATGAAATTACAACGATAAGTAAAAAAAAGCCTGATAATTTAATGGTAGTGATCTGCTTCATAAAGCTGTATGAATTTAGCTAATCATATTACTTTAAAAATACACTATTTCCAATGACACATTGCCTAAAAGTGACTTTGTATATAAGAAAAATTAAAATAGAGATTTTGTCATTTTAAGTTGAGTATTGAAAATTTTATAAAAAAGGGGGTTTTCCCCGTTTTATTTTATTTTTTGAATTTCTAATTTTCTACCAAGAAATCAATCAATTTTTTTAACCTTTTAAGTTTTAGACTTTTTAAAAATACAAAAGTCAACAACTCCTATGCGAAGCAAAATCCAATTAATCCTAATTATTCTTTTGTTATCCAATTTTAGGATACTAGCACAATCTTATAATACTCCAACTGGGAATGGGGCTTTGAATAGCCTTACAAATGGTGATGCAAATACAGCAACAGGTGAAGCCGCTATGTATTGGAGTAACTATTGTTGGAACAATTCGGCACATGGTGCTTGGGCACTTTTTGTTAATAATGGCAATGCAAATTCTGGCTTTGGTGGATCATCGTTGTTCAATAATCTATATGGAAATGAAAATAGTGCTTTAGGCTTCCGGTCATTATTTCAAAATGTAAATGGTAATCGAAATACGGCAATGGGTACTCAAAGCATTTATAGCAATTATGATGGTTCTAATAATACAGGAGTGGGCTATAATGCTCTTTATAACAATATCTCGGGAAGTTATAACACAGCAGTTGGCGCCTATTCCGGTCTAAATTCCTATTTAGATAATAATACATTTATTGGTGCATACTCAGATTGTAATAGTTCTAGTATAACAAATAGTACTGCAATTGGTTACCAGGCAATAGCATCAGCAAGTAACCAAATAGTTTTTGGTAACAGCTCAGTAATAAGTATCGGTGGGTCATCAGGATGGTTTAATTTTTCTGATAAACGAATTAAAACAGAAATCAAAGAAAATGTACCCGGCTTATCATTTATCACGTTGCTTAAACCTGTTACTTATCATTTAAATCTTAATCAAGCAGATTTGATACTCGGTCGAGAACTTTTAAAAGACAATAATGGTAAGGAAATTCAACGTTCTGAGGATGAAATTAGTGCTAGGAAGTTAAAAGAAGGAATTAGTTACACAGGATTCATAGCACAGGATGTTGAAATAGCTGCTAAAGCGATTAATTATGAATTTAGTGGTGTCAAACCATCTAATAATGAAAGAGATTTGTATGGGCTTAGTTATTCAGAATTTGTAGTACCATTAGTTAAAGCAACTCAGGAATTAAGTATGATACAGGACAGTCTAAAGTCTGAAATTTCTAAAATTGAAAAAAAAATAGATTCATCCTTAATCGAAATTTTAGCAATAAAAAATAAAATTGAAATTGCATGTCCTGAAATCTCTAGTGCCAGTCTAAGTCAAAAAAGCAAGAATATATCAGATATAAAAGTTGACGTTGATAATAATAAATATTTTTTAGAACAGAATCAGCCGAACCCCTTTTCAAGCAATACTACTATAAGGTATCGTATTCCTGCTAATGTTGGTAAAAGTCAAATAATTATAATTAGTGAAGAGGGGAAGCTTATAAAAACATTCCCGCTAAGTAATCAGACAAGTGGATCTATAACTCTTTTAAACAATCAATTTTATAACGGCACATATATTTATAGCTTGATTGTTAATGGGATATCAGTGGCAAGCAAAAAGATGATACTTGCCAAATAAGTGAAAGTAAGATATTTTAAATTTTAAAAAATTAAAAAAATGAAACTAATTCTGGTAATTTTTATAATTCTAAGCATTAATTTGCAAACAATATCACAACCGCCATACAATACAGCAACAGGTCCATATGCCTTGAATAGTATTACTACAGGTGGTGCTAATACTGCAACTGGATATCTATCTTCAGGTGGCTTAACGAGCGGTTGGAATAATACGTCACATGGTTCTCATTGTCTATTACAAAATGTAATTGGTTATTCAAACTCTGCATTTGGCACTGAAAGTCAGTATTGGAATTATAACGGAAATGAGAATGTTTCTTTGGGTTTTAAGGCACTTTTCACAAACTTTAGTGGTGGGCAAAATACTGCATTTGGAGTAGATGCATCACGTTATACCTCATCCAACTATGGAACATCCATTGGATTTAGAGCATTGTATAATACAAACTATGGTAATACGAATCTTGGTATTGGCGGGTCTGCTGGCATGTCAAATTTTGCAGGTCAAAATAACTCTTATATTGGTTATGCAACTGGCGATTCTTCAATATCTCCTTATAACCCAGCGAAAATAAATACTACAATAATTGGTGCTTTTACCAGAACGAATCCTAATGATACTTCTAATAAAATTACAATTGGTACGAATATTGGTTCGATTGGGGGTAGCGTTAATTGGACTGTTTGGTCTGATAAAAGAATAAAAGAATCAATAAGAGAGAATGTGCCAGGTCTACTATTTATAAATGCTTTAAATCCAGTAACTTATAAAATTGATATGGCGGCATATAAAAACTACTTTAGAAATTCTAATGATATTTCTGATTCGACTTCAGCTAAAACTAATCAAGCTAATTTTGAGGCTGCAGATATTCAATATGGTAAAATTTTACATTCTGGATTTATTGCTCAGGATGTTTTTTCCTCTGCAAGTAACATTGGATACCAGTTCAGTGGTGTTTTTAAACCTGAAAATGAAAATGGTTTGTATTCATTATCTTATGAGCAGTTTGTGATTCCATTAGTTAAAGCTACACAGGAACTAAATACAAATAATGATTTTTTTCAATCTAAACTAGAATCATTAAAGAAGAAATATCAACAACTTTGTGATCACATTGTTACAATGAAAATGAAGCTTAATATGTAATTAATATTGTTTCAGTCATTCATCAACGAAATTGGAATAATAAATTAAAGCAAAATGGCACAATATTATAACAACTACATTATTGAAAAAAGCTTCCTACTTTGTTTTCTCCCCCCCAGATTTGATTTCATATTACTGAATAAACTTTACCTATTATGCGTGTTACCATGAAAGCGAATGGCATTACAGTAAACTGTATTGCCGGATCTTATGTTGTATTTTTTGGTCTTGACCTGGCTGAGTCTTATCGGAAGAATTTTCTTGGCTTTGCCTTTAAAAGGGAAGATCATACTAATGGAGAGATTCAGTGGATGCGGGGAATGAAAACTTTTGAAGAAATTGCACCTAACGCTGCAGTTGGCGAAAATTTTTCAACTGAAGTTCATCCAATTCAATCCTTTCAATGGGCTGATTATTCAGTTAAGCCAGGTGTATTGTATACCTATACCATTCAGTCGATGTATGGGAATCCCGGGGAATTGAAAACAAAAGGGAAGGTGGAAATAGAAGTAAAAACTGAAGCTGAAGAGGGAGAAGAGCATTCTGCCTATTTTAACCGCGGATCGGTTGCTACACAAGAGTATGCACGGAGATTTCAAAATAAACCGCCTAGCGAAGTTGGTCAGCCAGCTTGGGATTGGCTTTCGCGTGGTCTGATCGAACACATGATCGGATTTATTGAAAGGGCAAAAAAGGGTGATTCACTCTTTGGGGCCGTTTATGAATTTCAACACGAAAGGGTACTAACGGCGATCAAAGAAGCCAAAAGCAGGGGTGTTACTATTAAAATTATTTATGATGCAGTTGACGGTGAAACAGGACCGCGCAAACCCAATATTGCGGCTGTCAAAGCTTCGAAAATAACAGGTATTACCAAACAAAGACTGAATGCCAAGTTGATGCATAATAAGTTCTTTGTACACTTGAAGAAAGGGAAGCCAGATGCTGTGTGGACAGGATCTACGAATATAACCATCAATGGTATTTTTGGTCACGCGAATGTGGGTCATATTGTGGATGATCAGGATGTAGCACTTGCTTACCTTGAATATTATAAGCGCTTGCTAAAGGACCCAGAAATTTCAGCGCCATCAACCTACCGTGAAGCGAATATGGATGCTTCTCCAGTTCCTGGAAGCTTAAAAAAGGGAACCACGCCCATTTTCTCACCACGTGGCACCAAACTTGATTCTCTTGACTGGTATGCTAAATTGGCCGGTGAAGCAAAGCAGGGATTGTTTATGACATTTGCATTTGGGATGCACCAGAAATTTAAAGACGTGTATAGCAAAGATGACGATGTGTTGAAAATGGCACTTATGGAAAAAACATCCGTGAACGGAAGTGAAACTGAAGCTGAAGCTATTCAGACCATTCGTAACCTTCCTAATGTTGTTGTTGCTATCGGCAACAGAATCGTTACTAACGCATTTGACAGGTGGTTAGCTGAGCGAGAAACGGTGGATGGTAAACGAAAACATGTTTATTGGATACACACTAAGTTTATGCTCATTGACCCACTAGGTGAGGATCCCATTGTTGTGACAGGTAGTGCGAACTTCAGTAAGGCAAGCACTGATAGTAATGATGAGAATATGCTCGTAATTAGGGGGAATAAGCGTATCGCTGATATTTACTTTGGAGAATATATGCGGTTGTATGCTCATTATTCTTTTCGAGAGGTGGTTAAATGGGCTATTGAAAAGGAAAATGCTGGAACAGCCCAGGAATGGAAGCCACAATACCTGTCAACAAAAGATTCGTGGATGAAGGATTATTTTAATAAAAAGGATCGTACAGGTAGGTATGCCAGACGGGTTTACTTTGCGGGAGCGAAATAATATAACACATATTTTATACAAATAAAAAGTTTTATTAATCCTTTCAATATGTACACTCAAACTACCTAAAATGCAAACCTTTGCTTATAAGGGATAGATTTTGCCGCTTTTTTAGATGTTGATGTAATGCGATGCGGTCAGGTATTTGTACGCGCTATTACCGCCCTATTTTCATCCATCCATGTTGCCGTATCTTCGATGGAAGTGTTTCCCAAATAGGCTTTCATTTTTTTTTGGCGGAATTGCTTAACAATTGGTAAGCAATTCCTGTTACCATGTAGTGGCTTTAGCGGGACCAAGCGAAAAGGGTATTAAAATAACAGAGGTGAGAAATCATTAAAAAAAAAGCTTTCAGGTTTAGTTGGTGTTTAATATTGGAAGTCATCTAAATGTTATGATGAAATATTTAAAATTGTTGTAAAATTAAAGATTGTATCAGAAACAAATGATTACTGATGAAAGTGTTTTTATATAATTAATATTTAATTGGGCAAAATTATTTCCTCTGATCGATCTTCGCTAATTAATTGATGGCAAAGGTTCATAACTTAAAAACGAATGCCAATGAGAAAAGTTACGTGGAGAGAAATCTTAGAATAGGAAATTAATAATACTTGAGTAGTGATTTTTATATGAAATAAATAAAATATTTCGGTTTGATTTATTTAAAATTGAAATACTCAGAGTATTATTTCTAATTTCTCATATCAGTTAAGTCGGTTTTAGGAAAAAAATTATTGAGATATTATTTAACAACTTTTATTCGAAAAACCGTAAATACACCTGGGTAGTTAACTCTACCTGATTCTATGTTAAGGCCATCTAAAGAATTTTCAATCTGTACTTGCTTATTATTATTCATAATGATATATTGGTTCCTCCCAATGTATTCCTTTGGAGCTATCCATTCTAAATTGCCATTTGCCATAATAATATTATCAGGTAATTTTAAGAAATTTACATCAGGATTTGTAACTGATAAAATTACTTTTTTCCCAGCAGAAATTTTATAAGTGTTAACTTGATTGTCATTCAATGTTTCGACAAACGAAGTGATATTTTTTTCAAAATTAAGATACAACTTGTTTATTTTCATTTCGCGGTTAGCTACATTTACTACTTCTATTTTGGCCTTTTCTAAGTAGTATGTGCCCTTATGCCCGATTATTGGAGTATATTTAGTACCGCTAATTACACTTCTGATTCCTGATAAATTAAAACGATAGGCTTTGACATTAAAACCAATTTGACCAGAATGAGTCTGATAATATGTTTTATCTAATTGGGTGCCGACTAGTACTTGTCGGAAGTCTTTTTGAAGAATTATAACATATTCATTTTGGTCAATCAAGTTTAAACTAGGTATCCATTTTAGTGAATCTCCAATTAAACTTGAATTTTCGGGCAATATCATTTTGGCATAACCGTCTTTTAAATCTGCAAAAACTACTTTTGGATCTTCATTAACTGGGATACGTAGTGTAAGTATAGAATCATCTGGCAACTTGTCAAACAAGTATTTTAATTTTCCCGGTTTATAATATAAAATTAAATTGTGATCAGGATTTGACATTCGACCAAAAATATGTGGGGTGAGTTTGAATGAGGTATTGCTTGTTAAATTTGACTCAATAGAAAATTCTACTTCTAAAGCTTCTTCTATTAAATTGTTTGGATTAGTATTTTTTAATGAATGTACATCTAGTACTTTTTCCCTGTATAGTGTGTCAACTTCATTATAAACGGTTGAATATTCATTTAGCTTGTCGTCATAATTATTAATTTGTTTTTTGATTAAGGGATTAATGTTAGTATCTAATGATAAAGAAGAGGGTGTTTGTCTTTTGCTTTGTTTAAGTAATTCTTCTTGAATTTCCTGTATTTTACTTATATCTTTTGTGAGACGAGTCAAATCGTTAGAAGGTTGGCTAAAGTAAATAGATAAGATAATAGCCAAAATTGTACTTATTATGAAGGCAGGGTCTTTCCAGAATAGATTTTTTTTGACTACAGGTATCTCTTTGATTGAATGAATATCACAGAATTTAGTTTCGGGTAACGCTTTTCTTTTGCATCTTTTATTTTGTTTTGTTAGAGCTTCACAACGTTCTCTTTTAATTCTCACAAGTAGTAGTGATTAGTAGTGATGATTTTCCGAAATTTCAAATGAACAAGAAAATGTGTTAGGGGAATACGTTAACCTCTTTAAATAAATATAAATATTATTTTAGTAACTTCAAAACAACTATTATACTCCCCCACCCCTGAGTATTGATTTCTCACCAAATTTCCGTTTTATTGAGTCTATTGCTTTATACATTTTGATTTTTTCCTGTGTGTCTTCGAAGATGTTAATCTGATAATTACCGGGAAGGAGGTTGGTGAAGCGGATGCCGATGAGGCGGATGAGGACTCGGCGGGTGTAGAGTTTGGTGAAGAGTTCGCGGACGGTGGTGAGGAGGGTGTGATCCTGGTTCGAATGGGGGATCGTCTTTTGGATGTTGTGGGTCTCGAAATCGGTGTAGCGGATCTTGACGGAAATGCAACCTGTTAGGCGGTTGTCGCAGCGGAGTTGGAAGGCGATCTTTTCGGTCATACGGGATAGTTCGGCGTGCAGGAAAATGAGATCTGTTGTGTCCTGCTGGAAAGTGTTTTCGGTGCTAATACTCTTTTGTTCGTGGAAAGGTATTACGGGGGAATCATCTATTCCGTTGGCTTTGCGGTGGAGGTCGGCACCGGGCTTGCCCATGAGGTTGATCATCAATTCGACGGGGATGCGGCTAAGGGTCTCAATATTGGATACACCCATGTTTAATAGCAGCACCTTGGTTTTATCGCCTACGCCGGGGAGTTTTGTAATATTAAGCGGGGCGAGGTAGGATCTTTCATCGCCGAAAGGTATTTCCAGCTGGCCGTTCGGTTTGGCTTCGTTGGTGGCCACCTTACTAATTAATTTATTACTCGCAAGGGCATAGGAGATAGGGAGTCCAGACTCTTTGGTGATACGATCTTTAAGCTCAGCAGAGAATTTACTACAGCCGAAAAACCTGTCCATACCGGTCATATCAATATAGAACTCATCAATCGAGGACTTTTCAAACATCGGCACTTTATCGCGGATCACTTCGGTCACTAGGTTAGAGTATTTGCTATATGCCTCGTAATCGCCCTTTACAACGATCGCGTGGGAGCAAAGCCTTTTGGCAGCATACATAGGCATGGCAGCGTGGATACCGAATTTGCGGGCTTCATAACTACAGGAAGCGACTACGCCGCGATCACCACTACCGCCCACTAACACGGGTTTGCCGATCAGTTTGTGATTGATCAGGCGTTCCACAGATACAAAGAAGGTATCGAGGTCGAGGTGGGTAATATGGCGGGAGGAGGGAGGCACGATGCAAAATACTAAATAACTTAGTATTTCCTATAATTGTTTTAAAGAAAAACAAGTGAGAAACATTTCTTATAAAAGATAGAATTATTGTTTTTTTTTAACCTAATTAGAGGTCTGTTGAAAAAATCTGTTTGTATAAAACACTTGATTCATGTTTTTGTAAATTAGATTCAGTAACATTTTAACTACAAACTTTGAAGATAAAAAACGATATCACGAGGTGTTTTACTTACAAAAAATAAATATTTGTGAGGTACTTTTTTAAACATTTAAAATGCTAATTTTATTTTAATTACTAAGCTCCGTCAGAAAATCTCCCCCCATCTGACAAATTTATAAATATTTGAATTGCAATAACGAATACACTATTGAATACTTATTCAATAGTGTATTTTATGATGATCTCAAAAAATGGGTGTTTTAACGGTATGTAGAAACTATCCAGTTACATATTTTGTGTGTGCATTATTTTAAACATTAAAAACAAAAAAAATGAAAAAAACAATTTTGGTTGCTCTGGTCTGTCTATTTTTAGGCGTATCAGCATCAGCGGCTTTGATTAAGCCAACAGTATTAAAAGAGAAAAAAAGTGAAATCGTAAAAGCTAAGAAAAAGCTTTTTAGGGTGGAATGTATGTCTTTTACATGGACACCGGAATGTCAAACCATGCCTATGCAGTCTTCGATCTGCAGCGGACCAGAAGGACTTCCAACCGATTTTTATGAGCTTTGGCTGCTCGTCAATAGTGTTATGGATGATGTTGAAGGTGTACTTTGCCCTTAGCCATAATCATAGTATTAGTGATTGTTAAATTTCATAAATGAATGATATACTAGGATCAGAAGCTAAAAGCGCGTTTGATTCTGGTATATCTTGTCAAATTTTGATGATGAAAAGACTATTATATATTTTGTCACTCCATATGTTGTTAATATCCCAAAACGCGGCATTTGCTCAGCCTAAATTTTCTGACACTGCACTTTATAAGATCACATACAAATTCATATTTGCTTATGATACAACCGATTTTGGTAAAAAGTCTTCGGAAAATGTGAATTTATATATAGGACAAGCGTATAGTGTGTATCGGGATGCCGAATATGAGTTATATGAACAGGAAAAGCTGAAAGAAATGCAGCAGCTTAAGTATCAAATAGAAACCCGTGATTTGTCAAAACCTATCACGAGATCAGGTAGTTTAACAAAAATCCCAAAATCCGAAGTTTTCAAAAAAATAGATGCCAATGTACTGTATAAAAAGGAAGTGTTGGCCGGTAGGGATTATGTTATAGAGGATAATCTTCCTCAGATCCAATGGAAAATTGATTCTGAAACAAAAATGTTCGGAAATATCAAAGGCCAAAAGGCTCAAGGTTATTTTCGTGGTCGCGTATACATTGCATGGTTTGCCCCACTTCTTAAATTAAGAGCTGGACCATGGAAACTAAGTGGTTTACCAGGCGTTATTCTTGAAGCATATGATGAAAAAAACGAAGTCCTATTTTCCTTTACAGGTTTAGAATTTTTACAAAAAAAAGGCCCAACTATAATAGCTTTGCCAGCAAGGTATATTAAGACGAAGAATCAGGATTATGAGAAATTAGTCAAATTGTATCGAGAAGATCCAATCGCTTTTATTAATAACCGGCGCGCACAACAAGGAATAACTGTTTCGGTAGAAGGTAAAAGTTTGGATGATATTATTAGGAATCAGCCCCCAAAGAAAAAACCGGAAAAATCTCCTATAAACAACTTATTAGAAACTGTAAGAGATTAATAGCTAAAGTTATGAATGTAGTTTTGGGTAGTCAATAATTGTTTATGGAAAGATCTGTGACCAAAATTCAATTGAGTCTGTTTGGCTATATATTTATGATTAGTATGTTTATGTGTCAGGGGAACGTTTGTTTTGCTCAGTTCCATATTGAAGGAAAGCTCACAGATACAAATGGCATAGCAATATCATCTGCAACAGTAACACTTCTTGATAAAGGTACAGGAATTGTATTAGCATATGATATTACCGACAAAGTGGGTGGATTTGAACTTTCGATGAAAAATAAAACTGATGTTAACTTATGGCTGCATTTCAATGCTGTAGGTTTTTTCAATGATTCCATTCCAATTACTAATCAACTATCAAAATTATTAATTGTCCTTATTCCTCATTCTAAAACATTACCTGCTGTAACTGTAAAGAATCGAAGATCTTTTCGTACCATAAAACCAGATAGTAGTAGTTATAAAACTGAAGACTTTTTTCAGAAACAAGATCGCAACATAGAAGATGTTTTGAAGAAAATACCAGGCATTGAAATTGACGGATCGGGAAAAATTTCTTATAATGGAAAAGCTATCTCTAACTTTTATATTGATGGGGATGATATCGTAACTGACCGGTATTCAATCGCTACCCGGTCTATCCGTCCAGAAATGGTTGATAAGATTCAGCTGATTGAGAATCATAACCCTATTAAGGTATTGGAATCAGCTGTGCTCAGTAATAATACAGCACTAAATCTGAGCTTGAAAGACGAAGCACGGTTAACAGTAATGGGGAGCGTAGGAGCAGGGGCGGGTAACCGAAATACCTATAAGTTAGACGGAGATTTACTTAGTTTCAAAAAGCACATAAAATTTATTGACCTCATTAAAACAAATAATACAGGTGTAGATATTTCAAGTGAAATAACACCTCATAATTTTACTAACTTACTTAGAAGGCTTGAACAAATTACATCTAAACCTTTTCTTGGACTTGGTGGAATTGGGTACCCTGAAATAACTCCTCAACGTTATCTTTTTAACAAGACAGGATTGATCTCATTAAACAACAGTTTTACTTCAAAATCCGAGACACAAATAAAACTTAATATACATTACCTTAACGATAATCGAAACATTTCTTCAAGTTCTCAATCCATTTATACACTTCCAGCATCGAGTTATATTTATGATGAAGAGAAGATAATGGAAAATAAGGTTAATAGCTTTAATACAGAATTTAAGGTTACAGTAAACAAAAAGAACTATTATCTCAACAATGTATTCTCAGTCAATACTACAAAACCGTTTGGAACTGCAAACATGCAGCAGAATGGAGTGAAGTTTTTACAGAAATATGAAAATAGAGACTGGAATATATCCGACGAATTAAATATTTTAAAAAAGAAAACTGGAAGAAATATCTTGGAATTGAATTCTTATATACAGTACAAAAACTCCCCTGAAAATCTTAAATTATTTCCTGGTTTAAATGACTCTATATTTAATGAAGGAAAATCCTATCAACAGTTGAGGCAATTTATTGACTTTAATGGATTTTTCTCACATCAAAGTTTTTCGTACAAACTCGTGCAAGATTTTTTAGTACAGAATTATAAAACTGGAATTGTTATGGAATTGCAACAATTAGGTTCTAATATTTCTACTGTCAACAATCTGGGAGTAGTTAAACAATTAAGTGATTCGCTATTGAATAATATAGAATGGAGACATTATAAGGCATATGTAAAATTTGATTACGAACTTATAAGCGGAGGGACTCGCCTCTCTGTATCTCTTCCTCTTTATTTGCATTATATTCAGAAAAAAACAGGGGTAGGAGAAGCTCCAGAGAACTTTTCAAAACCAATCTTTTCGCCATCATTTCGCTGGAGATATGACCTAAACACGGAATGTTATATCATGTCAAACTATCAATATAACGAAACGCCAACGAGTATACATGAGAATTTTGAAAATTATATTCTCACTAATTATAGTTTATTGCAAACATGGAGAATCCCTGTTGTTTTTAATAAAAAACATTCTGCATCTATAAGCTGGAGCGGACGAAATTCGGTTAAATTACTTACAGGCAATGTAACTATTGGATTTAATACTGGTGAAAACGAGTATCTGTCGAGTTATTTTTATCTCAGTTCATTGCAAATTCAAAAGTATATAAATGGTTCAGTTAAAAATAGTAATCGGCTGGTAAATGCGGGTATATCAAAGTATATATTTCCCCTCCACACAACATTATCAGGCAATTTTATTATGCAACTGAGTGATTATGAACAAATACAACAAAATCAATCAGCTAAGTTTGCCGATGAACAGCAATCAATGTCTGTAAGGGCAACATCTAAAATCAATAGCTGGATAACAGGATCCTATAGTGTTGAATATATAAATAATAAGAGTAAGATCATTACACAGGATAACCTACCTGAACAGAGAACATCCCTACTGAAACAACACTTTGATATAAACATTTTTCCTTTGAATAAGCTTACTATAAAAATTAGTGGTGAGAAATTTAAAACAAAAAGAATAGAAACTCATTTAGCCAACTCTTTTTTTGTAGATGCTCATATATTGTATAAACTTGGAAAATCAAACACTGAATTATCATTTGACGCTACAAACCTTACAGATAATATTAATTACATTACCTATACAGTCAGTGGAAATAATTCAACCCAAATCAATTTTCCACTTAGGCGCTTCCAGGTAATGGCCTCTATAAAGTTCCGTTTCTAACTGAGAGCTTTCAATATTTTTCATTTACTATTTCCTAGTTATACTTCATTTCGTTCTATAATATTCAAACCATTCAAATTTTTACTAACAAAAGGAAGTTTTGTTGGTTTGGAATTAGCTAGGTAATTAGATAAGATTATACATTTATATATATTCAATTCCGCAGAAACCTTCTATAGCCGAAAAACCTGTCCATACCGGTCATATCAATATAGTACTCATCAATCGAGGACTTTTCAAACATCGGTACCTTATCGCGGCTCACTTCGGTAACCAGGTTTGAGTATTTGCTATATGCCTCGTAATCGCCCTTTACAACGATCGCGTGGGAGCAAAGCCTTTTGGCTGTGTACATGGGCATCGCAGCGTGAATACCGAATTTTCGGGCCTCATAACTGCAGGAAGCGACAACCCCACGATCACCGCTACCACCTACTAACACCGGTTTACCAATCAGTTTAGGGTTGATCAGGCGTTCTACGGATACAAAGAAGGTATCTAGGTCGAGGTGGGTGATATGGCGGGAGGAGGGAGGCACAGCGGCAAAATACTAATATATTTAGTATTTTGGTAATGAATTTGTGATTTGGAATGTCCTAATTTTATTTTAAAGGAAGTCATTAGCATACCATTTCGTGTAAAAAACAAAAAAATTGACTATTTATTCAACTAATTAGTTGACTTATGGTAAAAAAGATTATATTTGTACTATGAAAACTGAAAGGAATATATGGCGACAAAAGATGAGGTACAGAGTTTTTTACAAGATTTTAAAGCCAAATTAGAAATTTGGGGGGTTGTTTTTCGAGATGACCGCGGAAAAAACGCCCAAGCTTTATTGACTTTGGATATTACTCCCATATTTCGGGAAAAGATTTTGAAAGAACTTGAGGTTTTGGATTACTCAGCGGGTCCTGTAACGGATACTCTAAATCGTAGTTCTGATCTATGGATATTCGGGAAAAGGATTGGGTCATATGATGTGTATATAAAAATTACGTTGGGATTGGGTGGTAAGTCTGTGATTTGTATTTCATTTCATGTGGCTGAACAAACAATGAATTATCCTTTAAAATAATTGACTATGAAAAGTCCGTTTGCTGATGCGGGAGCTCGCATTGAAAAAGAACAGAGGATTCTTGAGTACAGAAAAGAATCATTTGAGATATTGTATCATTATTATGTGTGTGAGGAAACCAAAGAACAGTTTACAACGACAGATTTGGATACGCTCAATATGACCCAGGTGTACAATAAGTACAGAGAAAAATTTGGGATTCCTTTTGTAGATGAGATTAGAGATATAAGGGAAAAATACGGCCTTAGTGCCATTAAAATGAGTGAAGTGCTGGGTTTGGGAGCGAATGTGTACAGAAATTATGAATCCGGTGAAATGCCCAGCGTGGCAACAGGTAGATTGATTCGCTTAGCAGCAGACCCAAAGGAGTTCCATGCCTTGCTTGAAATGAGCAAGAATGCATTAGAACAGAATGAGTATGAGAGGGTAAAAAAGAAACTGGACCACGCAAAAAGCGGATGGGGAGCGGTTGAGGAAATGCAGAAGTTTCGATTATTCGGAAATATGCTGCCTAATATGTTAAACGGATATCGGGTACCTAATATGCAGCGTATCGGGAATATGGTTAAATTTTTCGCATCAGAAAACCAGCCATTTACAACCGGTATGAATAAACTTATGTTTTATGCCGATTTTGGACATTTTAAAAAGTATGGACAGAGTATTAGCGGACTTCAATACATAGCGATTCAGCGTGGACCAGTCCCGGAAAACTATGGAGGTATTTACAATCAGTTAGTGAATTTTGACTTTGTAATGGTTGAAGAAAAGGATTTTGGTGATTATGTTGGAGAGCGTTATGTGGCTGAGAAATTTGATTTTAATCAAGCAGAGATAATGGATCAATTCAATAGTTCAGAATGGGAAGTATTGAGAAATGTCTCGTCAAAATTTATGGGAAAGAATACCAAGGAAATAGTAGAAATAAGTCACCAGGAGCCTGCATGGCAGGACAATGTTGATGATTTTCACCGTATCAGTTTTGAATATGGGTTTGAGCTTAAAAATATTGATTGACAAATTAGCATAGAGTATCAAAAAATGACAAAAATGCAAATATTATTAGTATTTTTGTACTAAATAAATTGACAAAATGTGATTATCAAGCAATATTGTCAGGAAAATAGTAGTTACCCGCTTTGGCGTGGTATTTGAAATGTTAAAGAATTTAACAAATGGTAAAGTCCGAAAGATTCGAGCCTTCCGGACTTTGGGAAATGAGTTGAAAGCGCTCTTTCCAATAGTGTTACGTGGCAAAAGTAGGTATTGTTATCTATAATAACAATACCTACCATGCCTTTAAAACGAAGCAAAACTTCTACTACCTTCCATTTACGCCGCTTTCCGGCAAAATCTCCTACACCGTCAATAGATCGGAGCATTGTAAACCCATAAAAATTTTGAAAATGGGTAAGAATGTACATGTTGTTCCCAGCAACGGAAAATGGGGAGTAAAAGGTGAAGGAAATCAAAAAATGACGGCCTTAACTGACACGCAAGCTGAAGCAATAGCAAAGGCGCGACAGATTGCACAGAATCAACAATCTGAATTAATCATTCATGGCAGAAACGGTCGTATTCGTGAAAGGGATTCTCACGGGAATGATCCATATCCTCCAGCTAATTAAAGCTTAAAAAATGAATAGATATATTCAGTATTTCCGCCTCTTACCAGGCGATGAGATTGTATTGCCTAAAAGTTTACTAAATCTAATCCACCATCATACCGTCTTTCTAGGGTATGATCACAATGGACAGTCATGGATGATTGAAAACAAGATAGGTTATGGCGTAATCTTGACCAGTGCAGACATGTTTTTTCATGACAATCCTAAAGTAACAAGTATTAATCGGTTTAGCGGTACTAATGGAGAGCGAAAAAAGATCGTGGAAAAAGCACTCAGTTTATTAGGTAAACCCTATCACCTGATCAATTTTAATTGCGAACATTTTAGCAATGAAATTCGAAATGGAGAGGCTAAAAGCCACCAAGTTGCGAAGTTTGGTGTAGGTATTGCTATTGCATTCCTGATAGGAATTATCTTTTTACCAAAAAACAATTATTAATAGTTATGGAAATAAAAGACAGACTTGAATTCGTGAAATTCAGCATTGGCAGGTACGATCATTTATACGATGCCATCAATAATAAAGGAAATGTTTTCCTTGCCCTTATGACTTTTTTGCTTGGTGGAAATGTTACAGCATTTTTTACTATTCACCATGACAAACCCATAGAACAAAGTGCCTGGTTTTTTTTCGCAACGATTATTCTAGTTCAGTTGGTTGGGATTAGCATTGTACTCTTATCCTTAAAGCCATACCTGAAAAGTGGCCCAATGTCAGCGGATGTTTCCGTTTTATTTTTTTCAGATACAGCTACTATTGATTCCCTAACCTATAAAAAACTTGTTAAGGATAGTACCATCGATACTCTTTTAGACGATGCATACGGTCAGGCTTATCAGTTGGCAAAGGGACTTCGTTTTAAATACCGCCTACTTAATACGGTTACTTATATCATAGGTGTACAAATTGTAGCAATGGTTTTTCTTGGGCTACTTATTATTAAAAAACCTTAAAACAACAAAACATGAACAGAGAATTTTATAAAAGTTACGTGGATCAGATTCGAAATACTTTAACTAACGGGGCAAGGAGGGGAAATGATTTATCAACAAAACTGTATTCCGATTTTTCGAATCAGGATAGTTCCCGTGGGATCAGGAACAGTTTAAGCCTGAGTAAAGCAGAAGATACCCGCTTATTTGAAAGTCTTGCACCTTTAAGCACGATAACGGGTAAAAAGGTGAATTATCACCTTCGTCCAGGTGCACATCCAGATTTCCCAATTACTGATGATCAGGATTTTGAAAATCATTATATCATCTCTGTATTCATAGATGTAAAACGTTCTACAGGGTTATTTAAAAAATATAATCCGGTTACAGTAGCAAATACCATCAATACTATTCAGCGGGCTGCTGTGCATACTATTTGGTATCACGATGGGTATGTTCAGCGTTATCATGGAGATGGGCTTTTTGCCTATTTCGGGGGGAAAAGCATATCTATAGAAACGGCAGTAAAACAGGCATTAAGTGCAACCAGTTTTATCAGTTATTTTATGAAAAGCGACCTCAAAAATCTTTTTAATGAACAAGGGATTGAAAATATTAATACCCGGATAGGAATTGATACAGGTGATGCAAAGGATATTCTTTGGTACAAGGCTGGAATGGGTGAATGTAGCGAGGTAACTACCTGTAGTATTCATACAAGTCTGGCTGCACATATGCAAGGTGAAGCCAAAAGTAATGGAATTGTAGTTGGTGATAATATCAAAAAAATATCCAGTGTATCTAATGAAATTTTTGATTACGTTAGAGATGATGCCGGTAGAGTGTCCTATGCTTTTGAGATTCCTGATGAAAGCCTCTATTACAACCAATGGCATTTTGAATGGGAAAAATATATCAAAACACTTCCTAATGTCGGTTATGATTCATCTGGAAATATGTTCCTCCTTGATCACGAGGCGGTAGAAGCAGAAAGGATAGCATCATTAAGGAATAAAGCTTTACTAATTAATTCAGGAAGTGCATTTACATCAAGAGATGGAAATATTTCAATAGTTGACTCCGATATTAAGAATCAGCCACATCGATTTCATTTTTAGAACTATGTTAGTAAAAAATCGAACATATAATAAATTCGCACTTCTTTGTTATCAAAAAAATCTTATTGAAAAAAACTACGACTTTTTATCGTGTAGAATTGAAAATAGAGGTATAGGTAAAGTTCTAATTTGCACAGGTTGGATTCGCCCTGAAGATTGTAAAGAGGATTATAAAATTATGATTGAATATGTTTCCGGCCATGAACCAAGGACTACAATTCTTTATCCAATCATTGATGGATCTGTCAAAATTCATATGTATAAGGATCATAGTCTCTGCCTTCATTATCCAAAAGACATGAAATGGTCTGAGCAAATAAAAATATTTCAATACACCATTCCTTGGGTATGTGAATGGATTATTTTTTATGAACTGTTTTTAGTTAATGGGGGTAAATGGGAAGGGCGAGAATCTCCTTCACATATTACCGAAAATGATAAAAACTTAAATAGCGATCCAGACTAACTCCATTTTTTCACATTCAAAAAGAATAAAAAATATATAGTCTAAAAGTTAGAAATGACATTTGGTATCGTACTGGTTTTACTTTACATTGAAGTCAGGTAAAAACTTAAAAGTAAAATAACCTCATACTGCATTCAATTGTTCCATCACATAATCTTGCCTCAACCGTTCCTGCTCAATTCTACCGTTGCATCCTGTCAGGAGTTCGTAGGCTTCTTGCTCAACATGGGTCAGGTGGCCTAGCGAATATTTTTTATAAGCATAAGGCTGCAAATGCAGTTCTTCTTTGTGGAAATCAATAGTGCGCTTATCCATAAACAAACTTCGAACATCTGGATAGTATCCACGAATGTCATGCAACATTTTAAACCCTTCTTCATCGAGATCTCCCCAGTAATAAATGGTTACTGTATGAAAGAAGGAAATGTCTTTAAGCAAATGCAACGCTTTACCGGAACTGAAAATCGCTAGTGTTCCCGAAATCGCAGGTAGAAGGTAAAGGTTCGTTTCATTTTCCACAAAGATGACTTGTTGAATGCCCCAATTTTGCCTGCTTAAATGGTCAGGAGGTATGGCAAAATATTCAATACCTGAGAAATGTTTGTTTGAGAGGGCTTGATCAAGAAGGCGCATCAAGAATAAATGTGGTTTTCGTTTAATGCCCAATGCAGTTTCCAATTCTGTGTGTTCCGCTGAAAATCGTTCTGGCTTGAGCGTTTTCAATATTGCCAACAAAAGTGTTTTCTTTTGCTGAATAAATTTGGTATGTGCTGGCACCGGGATACTGCGAATAAATAAGTCAGTGGTTTCATTGATCAGGAGGTAATCAACTACAGCGATAATTTGCGCCCAGTCATTTTTGTGTTCATGGATCAGTTCAGGTCTTAGGAGTAGTAGTGGCTGTAAATTTGGTTGCCATTGTAGCAGGCTAGCAAGCAAAACTTTGAACTCGTCACTATGCTTTTTCTTTCCAATCAAAAACAACAAATCATCTTCTGCTCCAATATTGATTTGGGAGGGCCATTTTTGTTGACCTAGTCTTTTACTAAACCAATCTTCCCATTGAATAGTCCATCCTAGACGGCCATCTCGTTTTTCATTTTTTTGAAATAGTACGATTTGGTCATGTAGTTCTACCGTGGTGTTCGGTTTGTTTTTTCCACCTCTTAAAATAATTGTCTCAAAATTCTTTCCCTCCACCAGATTCTGCAGGTAGCGTTTATATTGCTTTTCCAATTGGGAGAGGTAAGACTGTTCCATAATTGATTTTAGGACTGCTTCAGTTTTTCTTTCAGTTCTTTGATAGTCATGTTATATAATACACTGTGTCTGTTGTTAACTCTTTGAACCAGGTGAACGTGAGCGATATAATCCTGCACAATTTGTATTTTATCGCTAGGCGTAACTACCAGCAGCTGCAGGTGCAACTGCTTGCAAAGATCCATTAAGTAAGTCGCCTTTTCTTCGTCCTGGTTACTAAAACTTTCGTCTACTGCTATGAAGCGAAGACTTCGGTTGTTTGATGCATCTTTAGTAATTCCAAATTGATACGCTATGGCACTACACAGGATTGTATAAGTCAATTGTGGTTTTTCTCCTCCTGATAACTGGCCCATTTGTCGGTAGACTTTCTTGGATTCGCCGGTATTCTTGTAGCGCTCGTGCGCCCAGAATTCAAACCAGTTTCGCACATCCATTACTTTAGTCCGGTATGCTTCACTTTCATCCAGTTTATCGATCAGTGGTTTTACCTTTAGCGCAAAATGTGTAGCTTTTTCTTCAAAGCTGCTGCTTGTCCAATTTGCATATTGCGGCATTGCTTCCAGCAACGCCATCTTAAAATCCTTTTGATCCGTACCAGCTTTTACCGGTTGCTTTTCCAGTTGAATGTAAGTATCAGGTGTGCGATTAAAATTAATCCCTTTCAATGATTCATTTAATTTTCCAATGGTATTTGTGATATCCCGTTCCCATTTGTCCAGTTCTTCATTTAAGCCACCAATCTTATAGGTTATGGTGTCATTGATAAAGTTTTCAAATTCGCGCTTAAACTTGGGTAAGTTTTCAGTTTCCAATTTATCCAGCCATTCAATGTATTCAATTGCATGTTGTGCATCTTCAGAGAAGAGTTGAACGTCTCCATTCCAATTGGGGTATTTCTGTGAGAGTTCCGAAGTAGGGTTTTTGATACGGTTGATGCTTCGTTCTACCTGGCTTCTTTGTGTGTTCCATTCTTGTTCGGCCGTTTCTTTTAACTTTGTGACGTTGTTTCTAAATCCTTGGTAAACAAAATCTATCGATTCAAGAGTTACATCTAGTAACAACTTTGCATGTTCAGCCTGAAAGGAAAGAAGCGCATCTTTATCAGCCTCTTTTAATTGAGACAGTAGGTAGGCAAATTCTTGTTTTGACTGTTCCATTTGCTTTACAAAATAGGAGAGTTCCGAACGCTCCTCTTTGAGTTTTTCTTGGCGTGAATGCGCTTCCTCGATCTGAGACTCAATGCCTGCCAATTGTTTTTTGAGTGTATCCAGTTGCTTGTTTTCTTTTCGCAATGCGTTGATCTGTCCTTCAATTCTGTGAATGATTCTCTGCAGACTGCTGGTGTCCAGGTCATCAAACCCTTTAATTTCCTGAATTCGTTCAATCGCAATGAACTGTTTTTGCAATCGATTGGCTTTAGATTCGCAGGTTTTTATGGTTTCGTTCGCGCTGTTGATTGTGTCAACCAATTTGCCTCTTTGTGTGATCAACGCTTCCTTTTTCTTTTCGCTGTTCCAACCCATTACATATTGGCTAGGATCATTTTGCTTGGCCCGATCGTCTTTTTCGTGGCGAGCTCTATTTTTTATAAGCCCATTAATGGTGATCGCTTTGTCGTAGCGTTCCAGTATCTTATCATCATCAAGCGCAACGTAGTTGAATTGCTGTATTATTCGCTGTTCGACATATTTTGCGAGCTTATGCTCAGGATGGAAATCAAGTTTATGAATAATCGTATTCTTTTCTGCATGTTGAACAAGTGCAGTGTCTGTGACATGGTCATAAACGATCTTCTCTTTCAGGTTATTTTGATGAATATAATTTGTTACTTTTTTGTAAAACTTATCTGGAACTAATAAACGCATAGCGAAAGGCCTCAGTAATTTTTCGAGCGCAGACTGCCACAATTGTTCAGAAGGTTTCACTTGAATTAGTTCGCCAACATAGGGTAGATCATCTGGTTCTAGTTTCAAGGCTGCGCAAATTTCTTTACGTAGGTTGATCAAGTAGTACGGTATATTAGTTTTTGAGTTGTGGAGCATTTCAATTTCAAGTTCCAGTTTATCTTTTTCCACAACCGAATCACTTAATGCCTTTCTTGCATCTAAATCATCTTCATAGTTGTTTCGATGTTCAGTTCCCAGGCGAAGCTTCAGTCTATGGGCTTCTTTTACTATTCTATTGAACGCGGATTCATCTGCCGGATCTTCTTTGATGTGTAAAGTGGTCAGCCAAGTTTTGTATTGCGCTACCACAAGTTCCAATTTTAGGAGATCTTTTTTGGTGTCCTCCACTTGCTTTTCTAGCTCGATTAACTTTTGCCCTCCCTTGTTGGCATCAATCGAATTTTTTGTAGTTCGCTCATCCTCATGGAGGTTGGTGATTTGTTCTTTCGAAGCCTCTATTTTTTGGGATAGTGTTGCTATAGACTGATTGGCATTCTGCAAAGCCTCTGTGATCAAATGGTCTTTGGTGTATGAATTCCAAATCCGTGCCAGTTCGAGCGTTTGAGTATATTTAAGCCGGCTTTCGTCCGCCGCTGCATATTTCTGGTAGTGATCTTTCAAACCTTGTAATAACCGAATCTGTGCTTCGGTTTTTTCGATCGTAAGTTGCGCTTCTAACAAGGTGGAGAGATGCTTCTTTAATTCTTTAAACTGTTCCTCCGTGTTACGAGGCTCAAGCATGTTTTTGCGTATGAACTCATCCAAGTTGTCCAATACTTTTATGCCAACGATCTGGTTGAACAGGTTCAAAGCCTGTACACTTTGCATACCCATTGCATCTACAATCCTTTGGCCGTATTTTACAGCACTTTCAAACCATTCAATTTGTTTTCTAGTTCCTTTATTATAGCGGATCTCTAATTGTTTTTTCCAACCCAAGTGTAGATCGAAGGGTTTAAAATCGTCCATGATGTGTAGCGGCTTATGCGCTATGCCATAAACTTTTTTGAGTTCACCATTGACATAATACCTAGCCTGAAACAGGGTAACATGCTGTTCTATTTCATTGGAAAAATTAGCAATCAAGATACTATAGGCTTCATCTTTGTTTTCTCGTAGGTAAAGTGCAACGGTACTTGAGGTAGCTTCGCTGTTGATGAAACTATATCCCCCCTGTACATAACTGTCTTCTGTGCGATCATTCTTTTTGTCGCTGCCACTACTCTGGTTATAAAACCGATGCCTTTTTTCTGCCACGAGAAGCGTAAGCAGTGCATCGATAAAAGTAGTTTTACCACTGCCATTTGCACCTGTAAGCAAGCTGGTTTCACCTTTTGGTTTTATGGAGTATACCTCCTTGTCGAATGTGCCCCAGTTATACACTTCCATGTACTGAAGCCTGAAGCCATTTTTATGTGTGTCCGTATTAAAAACATCCAGTTGCATACCTAATTGTTGGGTCTGTTGTAAATGCTATTTCTTTTTTTTGTCCTTCACAGTTCCCTGATATTCTAGGAGCTGTTTATGGAACAGTTCTAGCGTTTCCATATTCACTTTTTCTTTGATTATTTTTTTGATCCGAAATTTCTGTTCGTCTTTGATGTCGGCATCTTCCATTATTTGTAGAAAACCATTTTCCTCTGCCCGGTCGATCAAGCGATCGATCTCTTTCAAAAACTTCACGCGGCTGGCATCTTCTTTGAAAAACAATTCTGAAAACTCTTTGATCTCCCTTCTTCGTTTGATCAGTTCTCTACCAGACGATTCACTCACTTCAAAATCTGCCATCAAGTCGCGCAACAGGGCAAGCATAATACTTTCTTCATAAGTAAAAGTCCTACGCTGAAACCAGCTGATCTCTGCGCTGTCATCTTCTGTCAATATTTGTTTCAGGTAAGCATATCCATCTTCTTCATTCAAGACGAGTGATAGACCGAGTTGTGGTAAGAATCCATTGAGCTCCATTTTATATTGGATAAGATCTTCCCAAGCGGATTTGTCAAGGTATTCGATCGTGCCCTTGAGTAATTTTACTATAAGATGTGAATATGGTAGTAATTTAAAATTCATCAAACAGTTCATTTTGCAAATAATAGATAGGGTACTTCTATGTACTTCGTACGTTCCGGGTTGAGCGCGATATGTTCAGTCATGTTATCCAGTACTTGGGCATGGCTGCCTTTTTCTTTTAAAAAATCATAGTAACTGACAACTTCTGCTATGCCGTGTTCCAGCGGTGTGAAATCAAGCACTTCTTTTAGTGTTGCGGTTTCTTTTTCTTTCAGCAAAGCTTCTACTTTTTGCCAGAGAATCTTTTTGTTGACATGCTGTCGGCTGATGAGTTTGCTGAATCTTTCCAGATCTTCAATTTTCTCTGCCCTTTCAGTCGGTTGCTTTAGTATGACATGCGATTCACGTTGCTGCAGGGTCAGTTTTTTTTCCATTGGTAGTTTAACCTCTGCGCGGTCGGGAATGGTAATGCCGACTGGAATATCGTTTTCGTCAATCAATTCGAAAGCTAGTTCCTTGATTTGGTTGATCTGCGCGCGTAATCGCCGGTGACGGGAGACTTCTTTTTCCGTAATGATTTTGCTTAACTTTTCAGCCATCTTATCATTGGCCTCGTACACATTCTTGCCTTGAGTAAGCAGGAGCGATTTGATATTTTCAATAAAGGTTTGATCTGTTTCAATGTTACGATCTTTGAGCAAGTCTAGTAAACGAATGGTCAAATCCTTCCATTCTTCCTGGCCTGCACGGGAAATTAAAAAATCCCAGAATGCATAGAAACTTTTCCCTTGGTTACTTGCACGTAGCTTATCATAAGCTTCAAAGGCGTAGCCAAGAATGATACCCTTATTTTGGTCAGCCTTGGTGTGTTGTTCCACGATTGAGCGATGGATTTGTTTAAAATTGTCCTCCACTTCCCGGAAATCCCCGATCAGTTCATAACAGTGCCTTGTAAACAGAACCATTCGTTCTTCTACCTGAGCATTGTTGTACCTGTCCGGATTAACCCCAAGTTCAAGTGCTTTGATCTCTTTATCGATCTCTGCTCGTTTGTTTTTAAGCGTTTCCAATCGTTTATTTTTGTCGTCCTCGGTATTTTCGAGGATATCCCGGAGTGAATTAAAGACGAGCTTAAATCTGCTCTCTGTGCCCACGTGACGGCTTGATTGCAAGGACTGGATCCATTGAAACACTTTCTCTGTGTAGGAGCTTAATTGGTACATAGTATTTCCCTGGTCATCAGTAAGATCCTGAAGAATCCTTCTTTGCACCCAGAGGAGCAAATACTTCCGGCTTTTGATTTCTTCGGATTCACCGAGCAGAATGTGTGCCTCTTCCAAATCCTCCTGACCGTTTTCCTGACTCATTAAGGTTTCCGTAAGCCATTGCAGTAACTGGGATTCGGTAATCGAAAAGCGGGTCGAGTCAGCCTTGAAAACTTCGTATAAGAAAGGGATTACCCAATGGGCATTTCGCAGCCGGATCAGTTGAATCGTCGGTGACGATGAAAACAGGAATGAGAATTCTTCTTTTTGCATTCAGCCAGTTAGTTTGGCCTTATCTCGAGATAAGGGGACGTAAAATATTTGAAAATTGTCGAACACGAAATACTAATTTTTTTTTAGACTGATGGTATGCTCAATTTTAATAAAGCATAGTTCCTAACTCATTGTTTAACAATTTAGCTGTATTTATAGAAAAATGGGTTTGAAACTGGGTTTATACATTTGTTGAGGTCTTCATCAATTATGGAAAAGGGATCGTTTACGCAAAAAATTATGATTTCTATTTGGCCGTAGAGATCCTCAATTGCCTCTTCGTTCCGGTCTGGTAGTTTAAAGCCGAACTGTAAAGGTGCGTTGAACCTGGTTGAACTTTATTGGTTCTAGCTCAGCGGAAAAATTGCTGCACCCAAAGAACCTATCAATACCGGTCATATCTATTTAGATTACATCTATTGAGGGCTTTTCAAACATGGGCACTGTCTAGTCCTGAAATAGGTTTACATCTAAAGTAAATCAAAATCAGGATTATATGGAACACAAGTTGGAGATCCGTCAAATGTTTGACGACGATTTTAAACGAAAACTAATTGAAGAGTATTTATCAACTGGCTGTACCAAGATAGAG
>CALRVT010000015.1:0-103872 GCA_943371675.1 Chitinophaga pinensis
ATCGAAAATGAGCACAATAAATATTATCCGGAACAAAATAATATACAGGATGTTTGCTGTTATTAAGAGACAATTACCTTTTGTTCAAGATTATTTACAAGCAGCATAAAATAAATTTGCTACTTCCTTAGTCTTAGAATACACAAAGGTGCACAAAGTTTCACAGAGGTTTTAATAAGATAAGATTAATAAAAAAATGTCTTTAAAATTTAAGAGCATTTTGAAATCTCTTATCATTAATTTACAGGAGCCACCGGGCCTTTTCTGATGGCTTTCACCTGTGTGGGCCATACGCCGGGTTTGCCGGTTCTATCATTGGGCAACACACTTTTTTCTCTGGTAAAAGTTTCAGGATCTTCCGATGCCATGTAAACCAAAATAGCAGTTAAAGCTGCATTATTGCGCAGATCATCAAAAACAACCTTATCATAAGTATCCCTGTTTGTATGCCAGGTATAGTTAAAATATGACCAGTTAAGCGCTCCCAATGAAAACCCTGGTGCGCCCACTGCTACAAAAGAAGCGAAATCTGAACCTCCACCACCGGGTGTTCCTGGAAAAGTAGTTTTGATGGAATCTTTCATCGATTTTGGCACTCCAGCTAACCATCTGTTCAAAAACTTAGCTGACTGCTGGAAACCTTGTCCGGATAGGTTTACGATCCTTCCTGTTCCATTATCCTGGTTAAACAAAGCTTGTAGTTTATCCACGATTTCCGGATGATCTTCTACAAAAGCCCTTGATCCATTCAAACCCTGTTCTTCACTACCCCAATGACCCACCAGAATGGTTCTTTTGGGATTAGGGTACATCAATTTTAAAATTCTTAAGGCTTCCATCATAGTTAGGGTACCGGTACCATTATCTGTAGCGCCTGTTCCTCCATCCCATGAATCGAAATGTGCAGATAACATCACGTATTCTTCTGGTTTTTCCGTTCCTTTAATTTCTGCAATGGTATTAAATACCGGAATGGTGCCATTGGATTTGGAATCAGTACGGATACTGATCTTTGGATTATCACCAGATTCTACCAATCGATACAATAAAGTGTAATCTTCCAATGCAATATCAACCGTTGGTATTTTCTGGGTATTTGCATTGAAAATTTTATCAACCCCAAAACCCTGCGACCAGTTATTACCTAAAATACCTGCTGCTCCTGCCTTCTCCAGTATGATGGGTAACATTCTGGCGGAATACCCTGTTTTACGAATTCTTTTTGTCCAGGCCTCTGTTAGTGCAGTTCTTGCTTTTTTCATCTTGTCGAAAGATTCTTTGGTAGCAAATTCCTGCCAGTTATAATCGGGTCTACCGGTTGGCTGACAAATAGATACCATTACAAATTTTCCTTTTACGTTTGGCAACCAAGCCTGAAATGCCAATGAATCTTCCAAATCGGGAAGTATCAGAAGTTCCGCACTGATTGCTTTGCCTTTGGTAGATGGGCACCAGGCTAGTTGTGTGCCTTCCAAAGATCTTACCCTGGGGGAAATCATATCAATATGTGTTACGCCTCTTTCCCATCCCTTCCACTCCCCCCACTGCTCATTTCTGGCAGAAATACCCCAATTGTTATACTTGGCAACAGCCCAGTCGTTAGCTTGCTGCATTTGCGGCGTGCCTACAAGTCGCGGCCCGATCTTATCAAATAATTCATGCGCTAATTTTTCGAGTTGAGAATTTTCTTTTGACTCTTTGAGGATCTTTTCAATAACCGGATCTGAGTTCTGAGCCATCACTGGCTGAAGATTGGTAGCAAGCAACATAAAAAGGAAGACCATGCTTCTCATCCACAAGTTGCCGGATAGGTAGTTTTGTATTGTTTTCATCTTTCTAAAGTATAAAACAATTACAAGTCTACCTACAAAAGCATTAAATATTCAATTGAAAAGAAAGGGAATAAGTAAATCAGGCTTCCGGGAAAAAACCAAGCATTTTTTCATGCATTTTTAGCTCTTCTAAATTCTCGATACTTAAGGGCTTACTGATAAACTGAATAACAACTGGGTATTTCTTTGCTTGTGCAAAATCTTCAGGATCAATAGTAGAAGAAAGTATCACAATACTGGTATTGGGCAGTTTAGATGCATATAAGGGCACATAGTCTTCTAAAAATTCCCAACCATTCATGATGGGCATGTTGATATCTAATAAAATAAGTTCCGGCGCATTGTCAATGGGTTGGGGATCAGAAGCAAAAAGTTTTTCAAAATATTCCAATGCATCACTACCATCAATAGAGGTAACTACTTCCGTAGCAAAGCCAGTCCGCTTCAGCAATAATTGCGAAATGGTTAAAGAAATCGTATCATCATCAACACATAGAACCTTCTTGATCATCCTTAATAATTAGTATTTGTTCACAGACATTATTGCCAATGATTTTTTCGGGTATTCTCAGTTCAACCAAATGTTTCAGCAACCAAAATAGGTATTAAAGCCAAAGATGGTAACCAGCATTATGTACAAAGCTATAAACTCTGATAAACGGCAATATACCTATTGGAAATGCCCTTGTTTTAAGTCATTAACCTCTTTCTCAACCCAATAATACTATTTAAAGATACTTTAATTTGATAAGATTCAAAGTTTCCAGACTTTTTAAGTAGTATTTAATCTTTTGCCCAATTAACCGTGTTTAGCCATTAGGTATGAAGAAAAAATCCAAGGCTTCTCTCCCATCATAATGTATCAATTGCCCCTTCTCCCAAATGTGTATTTCATAGCCAAGGTTTTCCATAAAAAGAAAGCAATCGGATCTATGGTGATCATTCCATAACTCACAAAAAATTAGGGGTTTATGTTTCAATAACAATTGCTTTGCACCTTGTAAAACTTCAAATTCAAAATTTTCAACATCGATTTTTATAGCTGCTATACTGGGTAAAGCATTTATTTCAACTATTTCATCCAGTTTTTCCATGGGAACCTCACTAATGATCCCATTCACTAATTCCATATCTGTAATAACATGACTGAACCCCTGTCGATAGGCATTTGCAACAATTGGCAAAACCATCTTTACAGTAGTCTGTTGGTTACCAAGAGCCAACGGAAATGCCTTTATATTCTGTAACCTAAAAAACCTGATCACCCTTTTTAGTGTTTGGTAATTGATGTCAATAGGTTCAAATGCATATATGACTGCTTTGGGATTTTTTTTTGAAAGATAGGCCGACATCATTCCCACATTGGCACCTATGTCTATTATCGCCCCTTCCTTTTTGATCAAGCTGGTGAAATGCAAAAAAGCTTTTTCATGCATCCCCCAACGCATACGAATGATATTCCCTATGGAAAAAAGGAAAAGATAATTGGGTAGACCAAAAACCTGCTGCGCAATTTTTCTAATAAAATCTTTAACCATCGTGTTGGAACTTCATTCAATATACACAGTAAGATAATGGCTAAAAATAAAACAGAAAGGGTTGTTTTCAACGAATCATTGTAAATTCATTATTGCAGCAATACTTTAATTTATGAAAGCCTTACTCTGCTTAGAATTTGGATTACCGGAAACACTACAAATAAAGGAGCTTCCTGTTCCGGTTATGGCAGACGATGAAGTGCTGATAGAAATAAAAGCCTGTGGCATCAATTTTCCGGATGCGTTGATTATTCAAAATAAATACCAGTTCAAACCACCATTACCATTTGCACCAGGCGGTGAAGTGTCGGGAATAGTTGTAGAAACAGGTGCAAAGGTAACCCATTTGAAAAAAGGGAACAGGGTATTAGCCCTTTGTGGCTGGGGTGGCATGGCAGAAATAATAGCTGTTAAAGCCAATAAGGTTTTCCCTATGTATCCGGGTATGGATTTTATAACCGCTGCAGCAACCTTGTATAATTATGGCACATCCTACCATGCTTTAAAAGACCGTGCACATATAGAACCAGGCGAAACCCTTTTGGTATTGGGGGCTGCTGGTGGTGTTGGCTTAGCTGCAGTAGAACTGGGCAAGTTAATGGGAGCTACGGTAATTGCTGCTGCTTCCACAGAAGAAAAATTGATCCTCTGTAAAGAGAAAGGCGCCGATTTTACCATCCAATATGAACAGGAATCGCTACGCGATCGTATAAAAGAAATTACCCAAGGCAAAGGCGTTGATGTAGTGTATGATGCAGTAGGCGGAAAATGGGCAGAGCAGGCTTTAAGATCCATTGCCTGGAAAGGCAGGTACCTAGTGGTTGGATTTGCTGCCGGCGAAATTCCTCAAATTCCATTTAACCTTCCCTTGTTAAAAGGATGTTCTGTAATGGGTGTTTTTTGGGGAAGTTTTGCTGAAAAGGAAACTGCCCAAAGTATGCAAAATTTAGGCGAACTGGTTAGCTGGTTAAAAGCAGGAAAGATCAAAGCTTCCATACATAAAATCTATCCTTTAGAAGAAGGTGGAAAGGCGATCCGAGACCTGATGGATAGAAAAGTTAAAGGCAAGGCCATCGTAAAAATCGGCGATTGGCAGGAAGAAAAAAATGAGGCTGTAAAGTTGGCTCCAATACCCAATAAAGATTCGATCAAAACTTCACATGAACAATTACCACTTGTAATTGAAGATAAGACCCTGATCAAAAATTATATTGGCAAATCTATAGGCACCAGTGACTGGTTGATCGTTACCCAAGAGATGATCCAGGATTTTGCAAATGCTACCTTAGATTATCAATGGGTGCATATTGATGAAGAAAAAGCAAAGGCTTTGTTACCCAGTGGCAAAACCATTGCACATGGATACCTTAGCCTGTCACTTGCTTCACAATTTTTATACAAGTTGATCAGCATACGAAATATTCATTCCATGATCAATTATGGTATCAACAAAGCAAGGTTTATTTCACCGGTACCTGTTGGCAGTAGCATCCGTTTAAAAGTTTCTATCAATTCCGTTGAAGAACAACCCAATGGTGCCGTGAAAATATTTTTAAACTGTGAGATGGAATTAGAAGGTTCAGAAAAACCAGCATTTGTTGCGGAACTAATTAGTTTGATTTTTTAAAAAATAAACAACCCATATGCGTTTGCAAAATAAAATAGCCATCATTACGGGCGGAGCATCCGGTATTGGCTTAGCTACCACAGAATTGTTTGCCAAAGAAGGCGCTACTGTTATTATCTGGGACCTTTTAGAAATTGGAGCAGCAGTTGCTGAAAGACTGAATACAGCAGGTTATACCGTTGTTTTTCAAAAATTATCTGTTGCAGAAAAAACAGAAGTGATGGCTGCTACCATGAATGTGATCAAACAGTTTGGCAGAATTGATATCCTCATAAACAATGCTGGCATTACCAAAGACAAGAGTCTGTTGAAAATGGAACAGCAAGATTGGGAGCAGGTTTTATCCGTAAACCTTACCGGTGTATTCAATTGCACACAGGCTGTGGCGCACCATATGAAAGAACAACAATACGGAAGGATCGTTTCTGCTTCTTCTAATGTTGGATTGCGGGGCAATTTTGGTCAGACCAATTATGTGGCTACCAAATCGGCCATTATCGGTATGACAAAAGTATGGGCGATAGAATTAGCCAGGTTTGGTATTACAGCCAATTGTATAGCACCCGGTTTTATTGAAACCCAAATGACCAATGCCATTCCGGAGGATGTAAAACAAAAACTTACCCCACTTATTCCAGCTGGTCACTGGGGGAAACCTATAGATATTGCTTATGGCTATTTGTACCTTGCATCCGATGAAGCCAGTTATGTAAATGGGATCTGTTTAACCATTGACGGAGGCAGTTCCAGGTAAACCTCATTCTTTCATTAAAAGCAACAATTTTTACTTTAATATTTCTTTCGATTTAAATAAACAAATAATTACAATGGCAAGATTTACCAGCATGGAGCAGCTTCGTTTTCTTCTGTTTGATGTACACCATCTTGAAGAGCTCTTTACCCATGAAAGATTTGCACACCTGGATAATGAGCAAGCCTGGATGATCATAGAATCTGCTAAATTATTTGCAGAACAGGAACTCTTTCCCTTTTTCAAGGAAATGGATGAAACACCTGCTAAATATGATGGCAAAGGCAATGTGTTTACACATCCCCAACTTAAAAATATTTTTAAAAAAGCTGCTGAGCAGCACTGGATTGGTGGCAGTGCATCCTTTGAACATGGTGGTTTGCAATTGCCAGAAATGATCTTCAGTACGGGCCACCATCTTTTTCAGGCTGCCAATAACGGTGTTGAAGGATATACTGGTTTATCTGCCGGTGCAGCCGGATTGATCACCAGTTTTGGTACACAGGAACAGATCGATACTTATGTGCCTAAAATTTTCCAAGGTGAATGGCAGGGAACGATGGCATTAACGGAACCTCAGGCCGGTAGTTCCTTGTCTGATATCATATCCATTGCAAGGCCTACGGATGCTGGTTATTACCAGGTAAAAGGACAGAAAATTTTCATTTCCGGCGGACAGCACGAAGCCTGTTCTAATTTTATACATCTCACATTAGCCAGAATAGAAGGAGCACCCGCTGGTGTTAAGGGAATATCTCTTTTTATCATTCCCAAATTCAGACCAGAACCAGATGGCACACTCAGTTATAATGATGTGTATTGTGCAGGAGATTTTCAAAAAATGGGACAACGTGGTTATGCAACTACACATTTATCATTTGGCGATCAGGACGATTGCAGGGCTTACCTAGTGGGCGAACCGCACAAAGGTTTAACCTATATGTTTCAAATGATGAATGGGGCCAGGATAAGTGTGGGACAAAGTGCCGCATCCGTTGCTATGGCTGCATACCAGGCTTCTTTACAATATGCTATGGAAAGACCGCAGGGCAGGCCTGCTGGGGAGAAGGACCCCCTTAGGCCCCCTTCCCTCATTATCCATCATCCTGATGTACAAAGAATGTTACTCACACAAAAAGCCATTGTGGAAGGGGCTTTGTCATTGTGTATGGAATGCAACAGGCTCTATGATCTTACACATGCCACATCAGGAGAAGAAAGAGAAAAGCATTACTTGCTGCTGGAAATATTAACCCCTATCGTAAAAACCTTTGCTTCTGAACAGGGAAGTCGTGCTGCTGCACTGGCTATCCAGGTTTTGGGAGGTTATGGATTTACCACCGATTTCCCTGTACAACAGCATTACCGCGATTTAAAGATCATGTCATTGTATGAAGGCACAACCGGAATCCAATCGCTTGACCTTTTGGGCAGAAAAGTAACCATGGAAAAAGGTAGAGCCCTTCATTTATTAAAAGAAGCTATTGAAGACACCCTGCAAAAAGCAAGCGCATACCCGGATTTGAGCAAAGCTGCCAAGCAATTACAAGAAGAATTGACCAGAACAGGAAAAGTACTCTTACATCTCATGACCTATGCCCAAAAAGGGGCACTAGACAGGTATTTAGCCGATGCCACGGTGTTTATGGAAATGGTCAGTTATTTGGTGATAGGCTGGCAATGGCTTAAACAGGCAGTAGCTGCATCTGAAAAGCTGGCCAATAAAAATTTCAGCACAAATTCTGAATCTTTCTATACCAGTAAGATCCATACCATGGAATTCTTTTTCCGTTATGAACTGCCGCATGCAGCCGCTTGTGAACAAACACTGATGGGAACGGAACCCTTAACAAATATCAGTAATCTTGATATGTTTAGTTGATGGAAAGCACTTATTGGGTTGGAAAAGAATATCCACAAGTTTAATACCAAAACGCATTAGCAAGACCAAATAATTATATTTACCGACTATTAAATGTGCGATATATGCTTAAAGTAGGGGTATTTGGGGTAGGCCATCTGGGCAAGTTCCATATCAATAATTGGAAAGAGATTGAAGGCATTAAATTGGTTGGCTTTTTTGACCCCAATAATGACAATGCAAAAGAAGCTGTAGAGAAATATGGTTTGAAGCGTTTTGTGGATGAAGACAAACTAATGGATGCCTGTGATATCATTGATGTGATTGCACCTACAGACCATCATTATGAAATCTGCATGCAGGCAATCAGAAAAGGAAAACATGTTTTTGTAGAAAAACCACTGGCAAATACTTTACAAGAAGGTAAAGCCATTGTGAATATGGTTAGGGAGGCGAATATCAAAATGCAGGTTGGGCATGTAGAAAGGTTCAATCCGGCCTACCTGGCTATTAAAGACATGAACCTGAATCCCATGTTCATAGAAGTGCACAGGCTTGCACAGTTTAATCCCAGAGGCACGGAAGTGAGTGTGATACTGGATCTGATGATACATGATATTGATATTATCCTGAGCCTTGTAAAAAGTGATGTGAAAAACATTTCTGCCAGCGGTGTTGCCGTGATGACAGAAACGCCTGATATAGCGAATGTGCGTATTGAATTCAACAATGGTTGTGTGGCAAACCTAACCAGCAGCAGAATCAGTATGAAGAAAATGCGCAAGATGCGTTTGTTTCAGAAAGACGCTTACCTGGGAGTTGACTTCTTAGAGAAAAAAACAGAGATCATCAAACTCAAGCAGCCTGATGATGAAAATGTATTTTCTTTTGATATAGAAACCCCTAATGGCAAGAAGACCATTGCTATTGCTACACCTTCCATTCAACCTATGAATGCCATTAAACTGGAACTGGAATCTTTTGTACAATCCATCATTCACAATACACCAACTGTTGTAAGTGAAATTGATGGCTACCTGGCAATGGAAGTGGCGCATCAGATACTGGAGAAAATAAATAGCACCAGTATTTTGGTGTAAGTGCTATGCATGAAAAGAAAAACAATACCAGCTGGTATATCATCAGTGATTTTTTTTCTTCACTACTTACCTTATATCTATTCAGTAATATCATTCAACCCATACCATTAGATGTAAAGCAATTGTCCATCATTCCCTTATTAGCACTTGGATGGAATATTTTTTATGGTTTTGCAGGCGCGTATCACCGGTCATTGTATGAGAAGTCGCGCTTAAACGAGTTCACATCTACCATCATTCATAGTTTTCTAGGATCACTTTTGTTACTTTTTTTACCCTTAGGTATTGATACGATCAATAATTTCCTTTTATTCTATTTGATACAAACAACACTTGTCTATACTGGCAGAAGCATTCTTTTATATAGGGTAAAGAAACGATTAATTAAAGGGGAAATTTTTTTTAATACATTGATCATAGGCAACAATTCTCATGCAGTTAAGCTCTATAAGGAATTAAATAAAAACTTTGCCTATCTAGGATTTAAAACCATTGGCTTTATCCATGCATTGGAAGAGAACAGAAATGGTTTGCATAAATGGTTGCCCAATCTGGGAAACATCTCCCAACTGGAAAATGTAATTGATACCTATAAAATAGAAAAAGTGATATTGGCATTAGAGAAAAAAGAAGATACACTTACAGAGGAGCTGGTTAACAGGCTTGCTGAAAAAGATATTGACATCAAACTAATTCCCAATACATTAGACATTCTAACCGGATCAGTTAAAACCAATAACGTTTTGGGTGCCATGCTGATCGATATCCAAAACAGCGCCCTTTCTCCCAGAGAACAAAATGTAAAGCGACTGATCGATATCGTTTTAAGTGTTGTTGGATTGGTCATATTGAGTCCACTCCTTTTATACATAGCCATTCGCACATTAATTTCTTCTTCAGGTTCCATTATTTATAGTCAGGAAAGAATTGGTTATAAGGGTAAACCCTTTCAAATTTTTAAATTTAGAAGCATGGTAATGGATGCAGAAAAAGACGGCCCTGCTCTTTCCAGCGACAATGACCCCCGCATAACAAAATGGGGTAAATTCATGCGTAAATGGCGATTAGATGAATTGCCCCAATTATGGAATATTATAAAAGGCGACATGAGTTTGATCGGCCCCAGACCTGAAAGAAAATTATATATTGACCTGGTAACAAAACAAACACCCTATTATCGCTATTTATTGAAAGCCAAACCAGGACTCACTTCCTGGGGGATGGTGCAGTTTGGTTATGCATCCAGTGTAGAAGAAATGATAGAAAGAATGGAGTACGACCTGATATATATTGAGAATGCTTCCTTATTGCTCGATTTTAAGATCATGATGCATACCTTAAGAATCATTCTTTCAGGAAAGGGTAAATAATTGATTGCCAAAATGTAGGAATTACCATATTTTTTATAAGATGCATACAGGTATTCAGATCATTCCTTCTAAACTAATTGATACACAAAAATGGGATGCCACCGTGCGTGCAAATCCGCATGGTCTGATCTATGCCAGATCTGTTTACCTGCAAACACTTTGTAATAATTGGGATGGCTTAATTGTTGGCGACTACCAGGCTATCATGCCCTTACCCTGGAAAAAAAAGTACCTGATAAAATATTGCTATCAACCAGCATTTTTGCAACAAACCGGCATCATTGGTGAAGTAAAAGATGAAATGATCCCAGAGATCTTACAAAAAATACAAAAGTTTACCAACCTTTCAGATATACATTTCAACTATGCAAATAATGCAGTGAGCAGTTTTATTCCGGTAGCAGAAAAAACAAATTTTATCATCCCACTTGATACTGGTTATTATCAGATCAGTTCTCGTTATACAAAAGACCTGCAGGATAATATCAGGAAAGCATCTACCCATCAATTGATCTATCAAAATGGAACCATTAAAGAGTCTGTTCACCAATATAGAAAAAACTATGCTGTAAGAATGCCACATATTGTGGAGAAAGATTATCGAAATTTTTTCCAACTATGTAAAATACTGGAAAGAACAGGAGAATGTTTTTGCAGAAAAGCAACTGATAGCAACGGCAAATTACTGGCAACCGCTTTATTTTTAAAAGATGAGAAACGTATTTATAATTTAATGAACACTACATTGCCCGAAGGAAGAGATCTGGAAGCCAACCATTTTCTAATAGATAAAGTGATCAAAGAATTTTCCGGACAAAATTTACTTTTCGATATGGAAGGCTCTGAAATACCCGGTGTGAAAAGCTTTTATGCTTCTTTTGGTGCAGAAAACCAGCCTTATTTTTATTACCACCACAATGCTTTACCCTGGCCTTTACAATTGATTAAGCACTAAGTCTTTCCGTGAGCACGGTTGCTGCTATCAATATGTCAACTGGCCTGGTGATCTTGATGTTTTGATAATCCCCATCAATCAGGAAAACTGCTTCTCCGTAAGCTTCCACAACAGTTGCTTCATCAGTGAAGTTTTCTTCAAATGTCTGTTCAAATGCAGGAAAAAGCAAGCTGCTTAAAAAGGTTTGAGGTGTTTGTATGATCCTGATTTGATTACGGTTTAACACAAAATGACTTTCATCTTCAACCATCCGGATACTATCTGTTGCTGTAACAACAGGAATAGCGCTTCCCTTAATTAAAGCCTGTTCATAACATTTTTGAATGAGTGCAGTGGTAACCAAGCATCTTACCCCATCATGAACAAAAACAACAGAAGGTTCTGTAATCAACTTTAAACCATTTTGTACAGAATGAAAGCGGGATGCTCCCCCTCCTGCGATGCTGATTCTTTTTTCGGCATCTAATGACTTTACCAGTTCCATCCCTTCATCTGTATGCGTGGCAGGTAACACTAGTATGATATGCATGTCATCATAAGCCTGCAAAAAAGCAGTTAGCGTATGCCATAAAACGGGCTTACCATGCAAGAGTAGGAATTGCTTGGGAATGGCAGTACCCATTCGGATTCCGCTGCCACCTGCTACGATCACGGCATATTTTTTCATACTCGATTAAAATCATCTGTAAAAAGAAAGGAGCTACAAAAATAGCTCCTTATTCTTTTCTCATGTGTATAAACCAGTTTTAAAAATAAGTTATTTATAAATAGCAACTTCCTGAATGCCCGCACTATTTTTCATGCCTCTGTACATCCCGGCACTATTAAAGATCATGGCACCATTGCCATTCGCATCAACCCCAATCATACCGCCCTCTCCCTCAATTTTTATGAGTTTTTCCATCACTACTTTTTCCATAGCTTCCTGTAAACCCAGGCCTTTGTATTCCATCAAACAACTTACATCATATGCAGCAACAGATCGTATAAACATTTCACCATGGCCGGTACAACTAATGGCACAGGTAGTATCATTGGCATAAGTGCCTGCTCCTATCATTGGACTATCCCCTATACGACCATATTTTTTATTGGTCATTCCGCCTGTTGATGTTGCGGCTGCAATATGACCATTCCTATCGCAGGCAACAGCGCCAACCGTTCCAAATTTCTTATCGCGCATCAGTTCTTCCAAATGATGGTGGGTATGATCGAGCGAATAATTATCTGAATCACGGATAGCTTTCCATTGATCGTAACGGAATTGAGAGAAGAAAAATTCATCAGGCTCCAATTTTACGCCTTGCTTGATAGCAAAATCATTGGCACCCTTACCACTTAAAAATACATGGTTACTGTTCCGCATCACTTCCATGGCCAATTCTATCGGATTTCGCACATTACGAACGCCGGCTACTGCACCTGCGGAAAGATCTGATCCATCCATGATGGCTGCATCCATTTCCTGTACACCTTTCTTGGTAAATACAGAACCTCTGCCTGCATTGAAGAGCATATTGTCTTCTAATATTACCAATGCGGCTTTTACAGCATTCACGGCTGTACCACCTTCTTCCAACACTGCATAACTGATATCCAAAGCCTGTTGCAGGCCTTCTAAATAAGCCTGCTCCAAACCAGGTGTCATATCTTCCTTTAGAATGGTTCCTGCGCCTCCGTGTATAAGTATCGTAAAATTTGCCATGGTTTATGAGAATAAATCAACGGCAAAATTACCCATTATGTAAACAGAAAAAATTGAATAAAAATCTGGTATTATTAGAGAAGCATTAAGCTAAATGCCGATTTGTTTAATGTTTTCGATAGAAGGATGGAGAGGAATTACAAAAACGATCAGCAGTAATACTAGCAACGAAAAATAAAATCTTTGAAAACAATAAATCTATTAATGCAAGAGCAATTGACACTCTTTCAAAAATTTCTCCTTGTTGATAGCCGCTGTACCTACTTCTTCGCATACCAGTCCACCAGCAATATTGGCCATTTCAGCTGCCAGGTTCATATCTTTTGTAGTGGCATAAACCAAAGAAGCTACTGCTATCACGGTATCACCGGCACCGCTAACATCAGCAATATTGCGAATATGGGTTGGGATGATCTTTGCGTTATTTCCATCAGCATAAAAAACACCTTTTTCAGAAAGTGTGATGAATGATATCTGGTGATGTAATTTTTGAACAAGTAATTGGTGTACCTCTTGCAGGCTCTCGATGTTAACCTGGTCAGACAATAAATTCAATCCTTCTTTAACTTCTTTCAGGTTGGGTTTAAAGATGGTAACCCCATTGAATGATAGGAAATTCTTTTTCTTAGGATCTACACTGGAAACCACTTTATATTCCTGGCATAATTTGACCAGTTCCGTTATCAGCCTTTCGGTGATCACCCCTTTGTTATAATCTTCAAAGATGAGGATATCGGGAGGTGTTGTTTGAAAAAGCTTCTTAATGCCCTGAAGCAACCTGTCTTCTGTTTCCAGATCAATATCGGTAAGGATTTCAGCATCCAGTCGCATCATCTGCTGGTTGCGACTCATCACCCTTGTTTTATTGGTCGTAATTCTTTTATCAGAAACAATGATATAGTCTGTATTAATGGAATCCTTTTGTAAAAGTGACAGCAGATCCTTTCCATCCTGGTCGTTCCCTATTACAGAAATGATGGTGGTTTGTGCACCCATAGAAACACTATTCAAGGCAACATTTGCAGCACCACCCACACGCAGTTCTTTTCTTTTTAAAGCAACTACAGGCACAGGTGCTTCCGGAGAAATACGGTCAACACTACCCCACCAATAAGTATCCAGCATCACATCTCCAACGATGGCCACTTTGATGGAGTTAAAATCGGTAAATAGTTTTGCGAAATCCATTAAACTGATTTTTTCTGTTGTTTACTTACTGCAAGATAATACAAAGGAATGCCTATTAATGTAATGATGAGTCCTGGCCAGGTAAATTCAGGCTTGTAAATAATCAGGAGTGCACAAAATGCAGTTCCCATCAACATATAAATAGCTGGAAGAATTGGGTAACCGAATGCTTTATAAGGTCTTTCGATCTCTGGTCTTTTACTGCGAAGAATAAATATGCCTCCGATGGTTAGCACATAAAAGATCACCACAATAAATGAAACCATATCAAGAAGGTCGCCATATTTTCCGCTCAAACACAACAAAGAAGCCACTATACATTGTGCCCATAAAGCCCAGCCTGGAACCGCATTTTTATTGAGGGTTGCTGCTTTTTTAAAGAAGAGTCCATCCTGTGCCATCGTATAATAAACCCGGGCACCTGCAAGTATCAAACCATTATTACAACCAAAGGTTGAGATCATGATCATCACCGCAATTACATAGGTACCTATATCTCCAAATATTACATTAGAAGCGGCTACGGCCACCCTATCTGCCTTGGCATAAGCAATATCATGTAAAGGCATAACAGCCAGATACATCAGGTTAGCAGAAACATAAATGATGGTAACCACCATGGTACCCAGAAATAGACTTAAACCAATATTCTTTTTGGGATTTTTTATTTCTCCTGCAATGAATGTTACATTGTTCCAGGCATCACTACTGAATATAGAACCTACCATAGAAGAAGCAATAGCACCAACCGCTGCTGCACCTAATAATGGCACAATGATAGAAGTGTCAAAACCGATTGCCGCATCTGCAGTTGCGGGTAATTGATGCATCTGCCAGGCATTGGTCCAGTTGGCCGTCCACACATCTCCTTTGGCCATAATCAAACCAAAAATGATCAGACCAAATAAAGAAACCAGTTTGGTTAAAGTAAAAGTAGTCTGGATCAATTTCCCCCCTTTGATACCCCTGGTATTAATATAGGTTAGGAAGATGATCAAAAGGATGGATACCAGTTGTGCGATATAAATTTTAAAAGATCCAATTGTAAACACAATATTGGCATCTACCAATTCAAGAGAAGGAAAAAAGTAACCAGCGAACTTACAAAAAGCCACACCTACGGCAGCTATGGTACCTGTTTGGATAACTGAAAAAAAGCTCCATCCATACAAAAAGCCTACCAAAGGATTATAAGACTCTTTAAGATAAACGTACTGACCCCCTGCTTTGGGAAACATGGCACTCAATTCGCCATAACTTAATGCAGCTGTAAGTGTCATAAACCCTGTAATTAACCATACCACTATCAGCCATCCTGCACTGCCTACATTTCTGGTGATATCTGCACTTACGATAAAGATACCCGAGCCAATCATACTGCCTGCCACGATCATGGTGGCATCAAATAGTCCCAGGGTTGGTTTGAATGCTGATGTATTTGTACTCATAAAAAATCCCGCCTTTTATAGCGGGATGAAGATAATAAATATGATTGAAGAATTATTTCTTCTTCTTATACAAGGCGTTTAAGCCATTTACCACGTCCATGGTAATATTGTAAGAACTATCTTTCAGGTACATCAGGTCTGCAGAACTGGAAAATACAAATGCATACCCCTTGTCTTTGTTATAATCAGTCAGGTAGTCTTCTATTTTCTTTTTCACATCCTGCAACTTTCTAAACTGTTCATCCTGCATCTCATCAGACATCATTTTTTCTTTGCCCTGGAATGCTTTCTCCATCTGCATCAGCTCTTGTTGCTTGTTGGCAAGTTCTGCCTGTGAAAGCATATTGGCCACTTTCTGAAGCTCCTGGTATTTGGTTGCAAAAGTATTCTTCATGTCGCCTAAAATCCTGGCATTGGCCTGTGCCTTGGCTTCCAGCTCACTGCTGATCTCTTTAAAATAGTCGAACTGATTTTGAATAGAGTCAGTTTCAAAATAAGCAATTTTAAAACTACCCGCTGGCACTGGCTTTGCAGAACCCATAGATACATTTCCGGAAGAAGATGTATTGAAATGCAAATAAAACAAAACGGCTACTGCAATTACTAAAACAATATTTAAACCAATGGTAAAATTTTTCATCTTGAAAGTGTATTAAAAGATTGTATAGGTTTTAAATGTAGGTTACAAGATACCAAATTAGGAAAGTTTACTATCAGCTGTATGTTAAAAAAGTAGGAAGCTCTCACTTCCTACTTTTTAATATTCATATGATCATCTAATTATGATCAGCTGTTTTATTCTTCGTCATCAAAGCTCATCGCTTCACGGGTGGTGGCAAGTACTTCATACTCTTCTTTGCTACCAACGATCATGTTTTCGAACTCTTTCTGACCAGAACCAGCAGGAATCAGGTGACCGGTAATTACATTCTCTTTCAGTCCCAACATCATATCTGTCTTGCCCTGTATAGCAGCCTGACTCAATACTTTGGTGGTTTCCTGGAAGGATGCAGCTGAGATCCAGCTTTGTACACCCAATGATGCTTTGGTGATACCCAATAATACTGGTGTTGCAGTGGCAGGTTTGGCATCCCTAACTTCTACCAGTTTTTTATCGCTTCTGCGGAGAATTGAGTTTTCTTCTCTTAACTCACGCAAAGTGATTATCTGACCTGGTTTCATTTTGGAACTTTCGCCACCTTCTGTAACTACTTTCTTATCATAGATCCTGTCGTTCTCTTCAATAAAGTCGAAACGGTCTTCCAGGTCCTCCTCTAAGAATTTGGTATCGCCTGCATCCACAATTTCTACTTTCTTCATCATCTGACGAACAATCACTTCAACGTGTTTGTCGTTGATACGCACACCCTGTAAACGATACACTTCCTGTATTTCATTCACTACATATTCCTGAACAGCAAATGGTCCTTTGATAGCCAGGATATCAGCAGGTGCAATTTGACCGTCTGACATAGGAGTTCCAGCTTTTACAAAATCGCCATCTTGAACAAGGATTTGTCTGGTTAGTGGCACCAGGTATTTCTTCACCATACCGTCTCTAGATTCCACAATAATTTCGCGGTTACCTCTTTTAACAGTGCCGAATGCTACTACACCATCAATTTCACAAACAATAGCAGGGTTACCCGGATTACGTGCTTCAAACAATTCTGTAACACGTGGCAGACCTCCAGTGATATCACGGAGTTTACCCAATACACGTGGAATTTTCACCAATACCTGACCAGCTTTTACTTCATCCGCTTCATCGATAACGATATGTGAGCCTACAGGAAGGTTATATTGTTTGATTTCTTTACCCTCAACAATAATGGTTGGGATCTTGGTTTTATCTTTTGTTTCGATAACCACTTTTTCACGGTGACCTGTCTGCTCATCAGACTCATCACGGTAAGTGATACCATCCAATACATTTTCAAACTTGATCTTACCCACTTGTTCTGCAACGATAACGTTGTTGAATGGATCCCATGTACAGATCACATCACCTTTCTTAACAACTGTTCCGTCTTTGATATTCAAAGTAGCACCATAAGGCACGTTATTGGTAATCAGTAAACGATCATTTTTAACATCCATGATCCTTACTTCACCGGTACGGCCAATTACAATTTTAACTTTAGTGCCTTCATTATTAACGGTATCAACAGTACGTAAACCATCAAACTGGATAGTACCATCAAATTTAGCCTGCAAGGTAGACTCAATAGAAGCCGAACCTGCCACACCACCCACGTGGAAAGTACGCAGTGTTAACTGTGTTCCTGGCTCACCAATTGATTGTGCAGCGATGATACCAACAGCATCACCTCTTTGTGCCAGGTAACCTGTTGCCAGATTTTTACCATAACATTTTACACAAACCCCACGTTTGCTTTCGCATGTGAGTACAGAACGGATCTCTACGGTTTCGATACCTGCATCTTCAACAGCTTTCGCGTCTTCAGATGAGATTTCTTCACCAGCAGTAATGATCAATTCTTCTGTAATAGGATGGTAAACATTGTGTAAGGATGTACGTCCTTCAATTCTATCTGCTAATGGTTCAATGATATCTTCATTGTCTTTTAAGGCAGTAGTTGCATTTCCACGTAATGTGCCACAATCTTCTTCAGAAATAACCACATCCTGTGAAACGTCAACCAGTCTTCTTGTTAGGTAACCGGCATCCGCTGTTTTAAGGGCGGTATCGGCAAGACCCTTACGTGCACCGTGAGTAGAGATAAAGTAATCCAATACATTCAGTCCACCTTTAAAGTTGGAAAGGATCGGATTTTCAATTACCTCACTACCTGTACTACCACTCTTACGAGGTTTTGCCATCAATCCACGAATACCTACCAGCTGTTTTACCTGCGTTTTACTACCACGGGCACCGGAATCCAGCATCATGAATACGGAATTGAATCCTTGCTTATCGATGGTCATTTCACGGATCAAACTTTCTGTGATCTTCATATCCACTCTACCCCAGATATCAATAACTGCATTGTAACGCTCGTTATTGGTAATCAATCCCATATTATAGCTTTCCCAAACTTCTTCCACTTCTGTTTTAGCAGAATCCAATAATTGTTCCCTGATTTCAGGTACAATCAGATCGTTCACACTAAATGACAAGCCACCACGGAATGCCATACGGAATCCAAGGGTTTTAATATCATCCAGGAATTTGGCTGTTTTAGGAACATTGGTAATCTTAATGATGTCTCCAATGATTTCACGCAAACTTTTCTTAGTAAGCAAAGCATTGATGAAACCAACTTCTACCGGTACGTGCTGGTTAAACAGAACACGACCAACAGTAGTATCGATCAGCTTTTTCACCAATTTACCGCCTTCGCGAACATTGGTTTTTACTTTGATATTGGCATGCAGGTCAACACGGTTTTCATTGTAAGCAATGATCACTTCATCCATGCTGTAGAAAGCCATACCCTGACCTTTTACAATTTCTTCGCCAATGGTCTTCTTACCTTTTGTGATATAATACAATCCCAATACCATGTCCTGAGAAGGAAGGGTGATAGGCGTACCATTCTGTGGGTTTAGAATGTTATGTGAAGACAACATCAATAATTGGGCTTCCAAAACAGCTGCATTGCTCAAAGGCACGTGCACCGCCATCTGGTCACCATCAAAATCGGCGTTGAAAGAAGAAGTTACCAATGGGTGTAACTGAATGGCTTTACCTTCTACCAATTTTGGCTGGAAAGCCTGGATTGACAAACGGTGTAGCGTTGGGGCCCTGTTCAATAAGATTGGGTGACCCTTTAAAATATTTTCCAGGATATCCCAGATCACAGCTTCTTTACGGTCAACCAATTTCTTGGCCGACTTCACTGTTTTCACAATACCTCTTTCAATTAATTTTCTGATAACAAATGGCTTGAACAATTCGGCAGCCATATCTTTTGGTAAACCACACTCATGAATTTTGAGTTCTGGTCCTACCACGATTACAGAACGTCCGGAATAATCCACACGCTTACCTAATAAGTTCTGACGGAAACGGCCCTGTTTTCCTTTCAGTACATCAGATAAGGATTTCAATGCACGTCCACCTTCTGCCTTTACAGCATTGGATTTACGGCTATTGTCGAATAATGAATCGATGGCTTCTTGCAGCATCCTCTTTTCATTACGCAGGATCACTTCTGGTGCTTTGATCTCCAATAACCTTTTCAAACGGTTATTACGGATGATTACACGACGATAAAGATCATTCAAATCAGAACTGGCGAAACGGCCACCATCCAATGGTACCAATGGACGCAGTTCTGGAGGAATAACAGGAATGTATTGCATTACCATCCACTCAGGGCGATTGGTAATACGGGTACTTGCATCACGGAATGATTCAACAACACTCAAACGCTTAAGGGCATCTGCCTTACGCTGTTGAGATGTTTCTGTTGCTGCAGCATTACGCAAAGAGAAACTCAAACCATCCAGGTCAATTCTTTCCAGCAATGCATGCACAGCTTCTGCACCCATTTTGGCAACAAATTTCTGTGGATCATCTTCTGGCAGATATTGGTTATCCTTTGGTAAATTATCCAATATATCCAGGTATTCTTCTTCGGTTAAAAGATCACCCATGTTCAGGTTTTCTTTGATACCACCCTGGATAACCACATATCTTTCATAATAAACAATGGTCTCTAATTTCTTAGAGCTCATGCCTAATAAATAACCAATCTTGTTGGGTAAACTTTTGAAGTACCAGATATGTACCACAGGTACTACCAGTTTGATGTGGCCCATACGTTCGCGACGAACTTTCTTCTCAGTAACTTCTACACCGCAACGGTCACAAACAATACCCTTATAACGGATACGCTTATATTTTCCGCATGCACACTCATAATCTTTTACTGGTCCGAAGATTCTTTCACAAAACAAACCATCACGCTCCGGCTTATAAGTACGGTAGTTAATGGTTTCAGGCTTTAGTACTTCACCAAAACTTCTTTCCAGAATACTGTCGGGCGATGCCAGACTGATTGTGATCTGAGAGAAAGTTGGTCTCGGTTTGTTATCTCTTTTGATTGCCATATCTCTGTTGAGGATTTGTATTTTATTATTTTTTTTGTCAGCCGCAGAAATCGATCCCTGCTTTTGTTGCGCTTGCTTTCGGCGAAGCATTGTTGCACTTTTTAAAATGCATCAATAATGATCGGTTGTTTAAGAAGCATGCTCCCCAAACAACCGATCCTATTAATATTTATTCAAATTTCAGATCCAGTCCTAAACCTCTCAATTCATGTACCAATACATTGAACGATTCAGGTACACCCGGACGTGGAATATTATCACCTTTAACGATCGCTTCGTATGTTTTGGCGCGACCAATGATATCATCCGATTTCAGCGTTAACAATTCCTGCAGGATATTGGCTGCACCATAAGCTTCAAGTGCCCATACCTCCATCTCTCCAAAACGCTGACCACCAAACTGAGCCTTACCACCCAACGGCTGTTGTGTAATTAAGCTGTATGGTCCGATAGAACGTGCGTGCATCTTATCATCAACCATGTGGTGTAATTTGATCACATAGATCACACCCACTGTTGCTTTCTGGTGGAAACGTTCTCCTGTTTCTCCATCATACAAGTAAGTATGTCCATTTCTTGGGATACCAGCATCTTTACAATATTGTTCGATCTGGTCAGTTGATGCACCATCGAAAATTGGTGTAGAGAACTTCAATCCCAAACGCTTACCGGTCCAACCTAAAATGGTTTCATAGATCTGTCCCAGGTTCATACGGGAAGGTACCCCTAATGGATTCAGTACAATATCAACCGGTGTACCGTCTTCCATGAATGGCATATCTTCTGCACGTACAATCTTGGCCACAATACCTTTGTTACCGTGACGGCCTGCCATCTTATCTCCCACTTTCAGCTTACGCTTAACAGCTAAGTAAACTTTGGCAAGTTTCAATACACCAGCTGGTAATTCATCACCAATGGAGATATTGAATTTCTCACGCTTATAACGGCCCAATTCTTCGTTGAACTTGATGCTATAATTGTGTAAGAGCGTATTGATCTGGTCATCAACTTTTGTATCGCCTGTCCAACCCAATGGGTTCACATTTTGATAATCGATGGTAGCCAGATTTTTTTGATTGAACTTAGCTCCTTTACCAATCAACATTTCACCAAAATTGTTGCTAACGCCTGTAGAAGCTTTGTCTTTCAACAAAGTCTGCAATTTCTCCATCAACAATTCTTTCAGTGATTCTGTATTTTGCTGGTGAACTTTTTCTACTTTTTCAAGCAATGCTTTCTCACGGATCTTACCATTCTTATCTTTCTTGGCACGCTGGAAAAGTTTCTTATCAATCACCACACCTTCTGTACCGTTTGGTGCTTTCAAAGAAGCATCTTTTGCATCACCTGCTTTGTCGCCAAAGATGGCACGTAAAAGTTTTTCTTCCGGAGTTGGATCTGATTCACCTTTTGGTGTGATCTTACCTATCAGGATATCGCCTTCTTTAATAGTAGCGCCTATTCGGATAATACCATGTTCATCCAAATCCTTGGTGGCTTCTTCAGAAACGTTGGGTATATCTGGTGTTAATTCTTCTTCACCTAATTTGGTATCGCGTACTTCCAGTTCATATTCTTCAATGTGAACAGAAGTAAACAGATCTTCACGCACAACTTTTTCACTGATCACGATGGCATCCTCGAAGTTGTAACCCTTCCATGGCATGAATGCTACTTGCAGGTTACGACCCAATGCTAATTCACCATCTTTAGTGGCATATCCTTCTGTTAAGAAATCACCTTTTTTAACTTTCTGACCCTTTCTTACAGCTGGGCGTAGGTTAATACAGGTTGCCTGGTTTGTTTTCATGAACTTAGTCAGAACATACACTTGTAAGTCGTCATTAAAGCTCACCAAACGATCCAGGTCGTTTCTGTCGTAACGAACATGAATTTCGTTAGCATCCACAAATTCAACCACACCATTTCCTTCACTGTGAATTTGAATACGTGCATCACGTGCAGCTTTTCCTTCCAGACCGGTACCAACAATTGGCGCTTCCAAACGGATCAATGGAACAGCCTGACGTTGCATGTTCGAACCCATCAAGGCACGGTTGGCATCATCATGCTCCAGGAATGGAATCAATGAAGCACTCAAACCAACGATCTGGTTAGGAGCCACGTCCATATATTCCACTTCCTCTTTATCTAAAATAGGGAAATCACCTGTTTGACGGGAAACCACCTTATCTTCTGTAAACTGTCCTTTATCATTCAATGGAGAATTACTCTGGGCAATTTTAGCTGAATCTTCTTCTTCTGCACTCAGGAAGGTCAATTCCTTCATGTTCACTTTTCCGTCTATTACTTTACGGTAAGGGGTTTCGATGAATCCCATATCGTTGATAGAAGCGTGAACGCAAAGTGTAGAGATCAGACCAATGTTTGGTCCTTCCGGTGTTTCAATGGTACATAAACGACCGTAGTGAGAATAGTGTACGTCACGTACTTCAAAACCTGCTCTCTCTCTGCTCAAACCTCCTGGTCCTAGTGCGGAGATACGACGCTTGTGCGTGATCTCACTCAAAGGATTGGTTTGGTCTAAGAACTGAGATAACTGAGAAGTTCCGAAGAAGGAATTGATTACGGAAGAAAGTGTTCTTGCGTTGATCAGATCCACCGGCGTAAATACTTCATTGTCACGAACGTTCATACGCTCACGGATGGTACGTGCCATACGGGCAAGACCCACACCGAATTGTGCATATAATTGTTCGCCAACAGTACGTACACGACGATTGCTCAGGTGATCAATATCATCAATCTCTGCTTTTGCATTGGTTAAGCGAACCAGGTATTTGATGATCTCGATGATATCCTGCTTGGTGAGTACTTTCTTCTGCAAAGGATAATCCAGGTTCAGTTTGCGGTTAATTTTATAACGGCCTACTTCTCCCAGGTCATAACGCTTATCGCTGAAGAATAATTTATCAATAATACCACGGGCAGTTTCATTATCAGGGGCATCAGCTCCACGCAATTGGCGATAGATATGCTGAACCGCTTCCAGTTCACTGTTAGAAGTATCTTTGTTTAAGGTATTATAGATGATCGCATAATCTCCACCCACATCTTCTTTTTGAATGAATACACTCTTCACTTCCATTTCAATAATGGTAGCAATGGCTTCTTCGTCCAAAACTGTATCACGCTCCATCACAATTTCGTTACGCTCGATACTCACTACTTCACCAGTATCTTCATCCACAAAATCTTCTACCCATGTTCTTAAAACACGTGCAGCTAATTTCTTGCCTACCTGGTGAGCCAATGATTTTTTATCTGCTTTGATCTCATCGGCCATACCGAAGAGTTCCAGGATATCCTTATCGGTTTCAAAACCAATAGAACGTAATAAGGTAGTTACCGGGAATTTTTTCTTACGGTCGATGTAAGCATACATCACATTGTTGATGTCTGTAGCAAACTCCATCCAAGCTCCTTTGAAAGGGATCACCCTTGCAGAGTAGATCCTGGTTCCGTTAGGGTGGATTGACTGACCAAAGAATACACCAGGTGAACGGTGTAACTGAGATACAACCACACGCTCAGCGCCATTAATTACAAAGGTTCCACGGGGTGTCATGTAAGGGATGTTTCCTAAGAATACATCCTGAACGATGGTCTGGAAATCCACATGTTCCTCATCGTTACAGCTCAAACGAAGTTTGGCTTTCAGGGGAACAGCGTAAGTAAGACCACGCTCCATACATTCTTCAATGGTATAACGTGGCGGATCAATAAAATAATCCAGGAACTCCAGCATGAAAATGTTACGCGTGTCGGTAATAGGAAAATTTTCCTTGAACACACGAAACAGCCCTTCCACATTACGTTTGTCAGGCGTGGTTTCTAACTGAAAAAATTCTCTGAAAGATTCTAACTGAATGTCGAGAAGGTCAGGTGCATCGGCTAAATGTCTTGTTTTTCCGAAGTTGACCCTGTTGTTCAATGTAGTTGTAGACATATGTATGAAAACCGGTTTTTGTGCGAAAAAAAATTGGGGAGAATGTAGATTCTCTTAACGTACAATCGGCTCATTCACCATTCAAACAAAAATGATAAAAATGTCCACCCGCTAATTAGCCCAAAATAAAGGATGGCAAAGGTAAGGATTGGGTGGAAAATTAAAAAACAAATTTTAAGCCAAATTCTGTTTTTGTGGAAAACTGTTTGATTGAAATCGTTACCCTACCCTTCTTTTCCATTTACCGGGCCAATTATGTTAAGAGAATATCTAAAGAAATAGGCATTTTAATAAACAAAATTTAATATCAATCTCTCAACTAACTGATTATAAATAAGATGCGATTATTGAAAGTTTTTATAAACTAATTGTAAGTATTGTTGCTGCAAATACCTGAAATAATACAGTAAGAGACCAATAACCATGATGATTACCAAGATAAATTTAACATAGGGAACAAAAACCACTAATAATAATAAGCATAGCAGGAAACGGCAAAACTCCAGGTAAAAAATCCATTTCCGTTGTTCTAATATGGCTCCGCAGTTGACAAGGGTTATCAAGATAAAGCCGGCAGAAAGTACCTGCACCTTAACCGGAAGCTGTTTTTCAAATAGAATAAAGGCAAAAAGTAGGAAAATGATGGCACCGATTTGCCAAACAACATACCTGTTGAGCTTAGGGGTAACTTCTCTGGTTGGCTGGTGGATATGCCATTTTCTTTCCAGAATTTTTCTGGTATCTGGAAGTAGTAAATCAGGTTTTCCAAAAAGAATGCCCAGCTTTTTTTGCCAGGTATTTGCTTTTTTAAAATTATACGCTAATTCCAATGCAAAATGAAAATGTTGCCAGAGAAAACTATGACTTTTCAAAGGTTTCGTTAAGCCATATACAGGCTCTTCTTCTTCCACACAAAAAGTGCCGAAGATTTTATCCCAGATGATCAAAACATCCCCATAATTTTTATCGAGGTATTGTTCATTGCAGGCATGGTGCACGCGGTGGTGTGATGGGGTAACAAACACATATTCTATCCAGCCCAGTTTGCCAATCATTCTGGTATGTACAAAAAATGGGTAGAGCCCATGAATGAGTAACATCGTAGTGATCATGGGCGCTGTAAAACCTAGTAAAGGCAATAATGCCCAAAATCCAGTTCTTACAATTGCCTGAAAAACAGTGATCCTGGCTGAAACCGTATAATTAAAATCTTCGCTTTGGTGATGAACGATATGCACCATCCAAAGCAGGTTGATCTCATGCGCCAACCGATGATACCAATACCAGATAAAATCGGTGAGTAACAATAAACCTACCCAATGAAAAATGGTGGGATTGAAATGAAATAAAGCATAATATTTATAGACATAATCATACACAAAATAAAAAGCCCCATATATCAATACATCCGCTAAACGCTCGGCGATACCTACATTGATATTGGTGATCGAATTGGTGAAATTATAATACTGTTTACCCCTGTATCTCGACCATAGATATTCAGCTAACATAAAAAACACAAAGAAAGGGATCGCCAGTGCTAAATAATTCAACTGCATATATTGACTGCTTTTTTGAAAATCTGCAGCAATAATATCAATTTTTTATTAGTCTACCAATTTAGTAGATTAATAAATACAAAAAAGCCGATAAGCATGCTTACCGGCCTTTTTATAGTAAGGTTGAATTATTTTACTTCAACTTCAGCACCTGCTTCTTTCAGCTTAGCTACTAAATCATCAGCTTCTGCTTTAGAAACGCCTTCTTTTACGGCTTTAGGAGCACCGTCAACTAAGTCTTTTGCTTCTTTCAGTCCAAGACCTGTTAATTCTTTAACCAGTTTAACAACGCCCAATTTGCTTGCGCCGCCGCTAACCAGGATTACATCGAAAGATGTCTTTTCTTCAGCAGCAGCTGCGCCACCGCCATCTCCGCTAGACATTACAACTGCAGCAGCAGCTGGTTCGATACCGTAATCAGCTTTCAATACATCAGCTAATTCTTGAACTTCTTTTACTGTTAAGCCTACTAATGTTTCGGCTAATGCTTTTACGTCTGCCATGTGTTTAAATTTTTTCCGTCTTCATTTCTGCTTTCGCGATCCGACGGAGGGTTTAAAAAAATTTGCCTTTATTTTCCCTCAGGCCTGGGATATTATTAGTTAAAAGTGAATAGTGAAAAGTTAATAGTGACTATTAACTATTGACTTTTAATTTTTAACGCTACTCAGCAACTGCTACTTCAGCCTGCTTCTCATGGTGGTGCAATAAAGCAGCCAATACACGTTTAGCCGGAGATTGTAACAATCCGATCACTTCGCCGATCAATTCATTCTTAGTCTTGATTTGTGTTAACGCTTTCAGGTTAGTATCTCCGGTATAAATATCACCATTGATAAAAGCCGCTTTCAACACAGGCTTATCGCCATTGCTCGACTTACGGAAAGAACTGATGATCAAAGCTGGTTCTTTGGGATTTTCAGAGAACATCAGGGCAGTCACATTGTTCAGCGACTCATAAATGCCTGCATATTTTTCTGCATCCAGAGATTCTAAAGCTTTACGGATCAGGGTATTCTTGGCCACTTTCATTTCAACTTGTTTATCAAAACAAGTACGACGAAGGTTAGAAACCTGAGCTACCGTTAAAGATTCTGTATCGGTGATGTAAAAGTTATTATACTGAGAGAACTTGCCTTTCAGGATTTCGATAACTTCATTTTTTTGGTCTTTTGTCATAACTAATATTTTTATCAACCCGGGTCATCTCCTCTTGCATTGCTGCAAAAAAATCACCAGGATTAGTTCAATAATGATTTGGTGTCTAATGTGATACCAGGGCTCATCGTACTTGCCATGCTAACGCCTTTCAGGTAAATACCTTTAGCAGAAGATGGTTTCAGTTTGATGATAGCATTGATCAGTTCTGCACTGTTTTCTGCGATCTTATCAGTTGAAAAAGATACGCGACCAACAGAAGCATGAACGATACCAGCTTTATCAACTTTAAAAGCGATCTTACCGCCTTTAACTTCGTTTACAGCAGCAGCTACATCATTGGTAACAGTTCCTGTTTTAGGATTCGGCATCAAGTTACGTGGTCCTAATACTTTACCCAGTTTACCAATTTTAGGCATCACAGATGGAGTGGCAATGATCACATCAATATCAACCCAACCACCTTCAATTTTAGTGATGAACTCATCCAAACCAACAAAATCAGCACCAGCTTCTTTAGCAGCTGCTTCTTTATCAGGTGTACACAATACCAGTACTTTCTTGGTTTTACCGGTACCATGTGGAAGAGATACGGTTCCACGAACCTGCTGATCAGCTTTCTTAGGATCTACACCCAAACGGATATGCAGATCTACAGAACTATCAAATTTTGTACAATTAATTTCTTTTACCAGTGCAGATGCATCTTTCAGGGAATAAACTTTGTTCTTATCCACCTTAGTTACTGCTACTTTTCTTTTTTTAGTAAGTGACATTTTCTAATGTTGTTAAGTCCACCTTCGCTGAAGCTTCGGCAGACAAGGTGAATAATTAGTTTTCCCAAGGCGCTTTACCATCAACAGTGATACCCATACTGCGTGCAGTACCGGCTACCATGCTCATAGCGCTGTTCAATGTAAAGGCATTTAAATCAGACATCTTGTCTTTGGCAATAGCCTCAACCTGATCCCAACTTACTTTACCTACTTTCTGACGGTTACTTTCCTTGGAACCGGTAGTGATCTTAGCAGCTTCCATTAACTGAACGGCTGCAGGAGCGGTTTTGATAACGAAGTCGAATGACTTGTCTGAATATACGGTGATCAAAACAGGAACTACTTTTCCCATTTTGTCTTGGGTTCTTGCATTGAATTGTTTGCAGAACTCCATAATGTTCACACCCTTAGAACCGAGTGCAGGGCCTACCGGAGGCGCAGGATTGGCTTGACCGCCTTTCACCTGCAGCTTCACGAAGCCAGAGATTTCTTTTGCCATGTTTTTAGATTTAATTGGTAATAGCGTCTCGCCTTATGGCTCGACTCCCAAATTCAATCATTCTTTTTCTAAAGAACTTTTGGGGCGGCAAAGGTAAGGGAAAGGAAGTAAAAGTCAAAAGTTAGGAGTGAAAAGTTTTGAATTAACCATAATTTAAACCCTTTATACATCTAAGAATTTGAATATCAATAAATTATAACAAGCTTAAAAAAAATGAAAGGTTTGCTAACTTATGATAAAATCGTCTCGATATATTCCATTTCATCCATTTTTTTTACTTCACTCAGATTCTGGAAACTTACAAATTTTATAGAAAAAAATATTGACTTGTCGTTTATAGCATCTTATTCAATATTTTGCCCCCTTAAGTGACAGATAAATATGACGAATACTCCCCGACTTAAATGGAAATTAGCGCAAAATCTGGAATACAAATGGTGGCAACGTTATTTAAAAAACAAAGATGTTTCGGAATATTTACAACAGAAAACCAATTATTGGAACAAGCTGATCGATTCTATAGCAGATTGTTTGCCATCTTTAAATGGCAAAAAAATATTGGATGCCGGTTGTGGACCTGCCGGTATTTTTATGGCGCTGAAAAACAATGAAATAACTGCCTTAGACCCCCTCTTACATAAGTACAAAGAATTACCACATTTTATACCGGATCAATTTCCATGGACAGGTTTCATTAATAGTTCAATTGAAGTTTTAAACGAAACAGAAAAATATGATCTAATCTTTTGCATGAATGCGATCAACCATGTGAATGATATTGATCTATGTTATAAAAATCTTTCACGAGCATTAAAGCCGGGTGGTTTTTTGATTATTTCAACTGATGCACATAGAAGCCAATTGCTTAAGAAAATATTCCAAACCATTCCGGGTGATATGTTACACCCTATTCAATTAGATATAAATGAATACCAACATTTTTTAAAACAAGCATCTCTAGAAATAATAAAAAATATCCTTTATAAGAAAGAGCAAATTTTTCATTATTATATAACCATTGCAAAAAAAGCAGACCCTGCATAAACCATTATGCCTTTTTGGTTTTTAGAAACATGTTACTTTAAAAAATACTCTTTTCTTATACGCTAGATTAGCAAATAGTAAATTGTTACTGCAAAAAAAAGCCATCCTTTCGGATGGCTTTAAAATATGATTGAGAAAGAATTAGCTTATTTTCTCTACCTGCATATAACTCAACTCCACAGGCGTTGAACGTCCGAAGATCTTTACGGTTACTTTCAATTTCTTCTTCTCATCATTCACATCTTCAATCACACCATTGAAATCGTTGAATGGTCCTTCAATGATCTTGATGGTCTCTCCTACGATAAATGGTTCGCTCATGGTAACACCTTGATCATTCATCTCATCTACCTTACCCAGCATCTTGTTCACTTCACTCTTACGCAAAGAAATGATATTGCCTTTAGATCCTTTACCATCAGTCAGGAAGTGCATTACATTGCTGATATTGCTGATATGCTGCACAATATCGTCTGTTAATTTACCGTCCAATACTTCCATCATTACATATCCGGGGAAATAGTTCTTTTCGCGCATCACTTTCTTACCGTTCTGCACCTTGTACACTTTTTCCATCGGTAAGAAAATCTGTTTGATGATCTCCTGCCAGCCGCTGCGAATGATATCTTTATCCAGGTATTCTTTCACCTTGCGTTCCTTTCCACTTACCACGCGCAACACATACCATTTGGTTTCTGCCTGCGGTGCGGCGCTTTCTACCCCTGTTGTTTCAATGACTGCTGTTTCCATGCTGTTTTACTTAAATAATGAATAAATCAGCTTCAACAATTGGTTGCTGGAAAAGTCCATCACCCAAACCATCGCTGTAATGATTACGGTAGCCACCAATACTATGATAGTACTTTGCTGCAATTGAATCCAGCTGGGCCAGGTCACTTTCTCCACTAACTCGCGGTAACTCTCTTTAAAATAGGTTGTGATCTTATTCATGGTTCCAATTTGAAAATTTGAAAATGTGCTAATTTGAAAATTTAATCAATCCAAAAATCTGAAATTTCATTTTCAAATTTTCAAATTGCCACATTTTCAAATACTGCCCACCTTCGCTGAAGCTTCGGTGGACTAAGCACGGGCACTAGGATTCGAACCCAGATCGAAGGTTTTGGAGACCTTAATACTAACCGTTGTACGATGCCCGTAGAAAACCCCTAAATCCCCTGAAGGGGAGTTAAGAACTCTTTTATAATACAAAGTACTTAGGGGTTAGCTAAGTACTTTGTATTTGTAAAGATATATAAACTTTTCCATGCACCCCTTTAGGGGATGGGGGTTTATTTAATGATCTCAGTAACCTGACCAGCACCTACTGTACGTCCACCTTCACGGATAGCGAATTTCAAACCTTTCTCCATCGCGATCGGTTGGATCAATTTAACAGTAAGACCGATATTATCACCAGGCATAACCATTTCAGTTCCTGCAGGCAATGTACACTCACCAGTTACGTCTGTAGTACGGAAGTAAAACTGAGGACGGTATTTGTTAAAGAAAGGTGTGTGACGACCACCTTCTTCTTTGCTCAATACGTAAACCTCACCTTTGAATTCTGTGTGCGGGGTAATAGAACCTGGCTTACAGATTACCATTCCACGACGGATATCTTTTTTCTCAATACCACGTAATAATAAACCTGCATTATCACCGGCTTGACCTTCATCCAATAATTTCTTGAACATTTCCACACCTGTTACAGTAGATACCAATGGAGCTTCCATTAAACCTACGATCTCAACACCTTCACCCACTTTGATGATACCACGCTCGATACGACCAGTTGCAACTGTACCACGACCAGTGATAGAGAATACATCTTCCACAGACATCAAGAAAGCCATATCAACCGGACGAGGAGGCAATGGAATGTAAGAATCTACAGCTTCCATCAATTCGTCGATTTTAGCAACCCATTTTGGATCTTCAGCTAAAGCACCTGTTGCAGAACCTTGAATGATAGGTGTGTTATCACCATCAAAACCATATGAAGTCAATAATTCACGAACTTCCATTTCTACCAGTTCCAATAATTCAGGATCATCAACAAGGTCAACCTTGTTCATGAAAACCACGATACGAGGAACACCTACCTGACGAGCAAGCAGGATATGCTCTTTTGTTTGTGGCATAGGACCATCTGTAGCGGCAACCACTAGGATAGCACCATCCATCTGGGCAGCACCTGTGATCATATTCTTCACATAGTCGGCGTGACCTGGACAGTCAACGTGCGCATAGTGACGATTAGCAGTTTGATACTCAACGTGTGCAGTATTGATAGTGATACCACGCTCTTTTTCTTCAGGAGCTCCGTCGATTTCATCATATTTTTTAGCAATGTTACCCATTCCTTTTTTAGACAAGATCATGGTAATCGCTGCAGTTAATGTAGTCTTACCATGGTCAACGTGACCAATGGTACCTACGTTTACGTGAGGTTTTTCCCTCTTAAAGGTCTCTTTTGCCATTTTTATCGGTTTTTAGTTGTGTTTAAAAAATTGCTGGCCTATTCGGCCGTTTAATGTTTTATTATTTACCCGCAAAGGTACTGTTTCGCTGCTGTTTCTCTTCCTCTTTTAGAGCCGTTAGTGAGAATCGAACTCACGACCTCATCCCTACCAAGGATGTGCTCTACCCCTGAGCTACAACGGCTTGAACTCAGTTTGTGGTTTTCAGTCTGTTGTTTGTAGTTAAACCACAGACTACAGACCACAAACTACAAACCATTCAAAGAGCGGAAGACGAGGGTCGAACTCGCGACCTATAGCTTGGAAGGCTATCGCTCTACCAATTGAGCTACTTCCGCTTTTATCCACCATAGCCTTGGCGAAGGTGGATTTTACATTTCTAAGAACTATTTTGATCATTTTTCTGATTATATATCAGATACTTTAATCATTCCGCCTGCGTTGAAGCTTGGCTGGTCGAGACCGCCTGCGTTGAAGCTTGGCTGGTCGAGACCGCCTTCGCTGAAGCTACGGCGGTCGAGTGGGCAGAGTAGGGTTCGAACCTACGTACACGTGAGTGAACAGATTTACAGTCTGTCGCCTTTAACCACTCGGCCATCTGCCCTGAACTAGTTAGGAATTAAAAGTTAAAAGTCTGGAGTTGATCCTTACTATTAACTTTTAACTATTCACTTTTAACTTCCTATGAGCCGAAGATGGGACTCGAACCCGCGACCTGCTGATTACAAATCAGCTGCTCTACCAACTGAGCTACTTCGGCATATTTGGTTTGTAAAACCAGTTTGAAATTGGAGAAACTAAGCTTTCTGGTAAATCCTTATGCTTAAATTATTGCTCCCAAATTCCAAAATACAAAGAACTCTCCTATTTTTCAGGACGGCAAAGGTAATGGAAAACTTAATTCAGCAAAATTTTGAAATGAAATTTTTCAGCTAGTTTTCAACAGGTTTTCACAATAGCTGGAATTTGTGCCATTTCTATAGAAGAAAATTTCTTAATAACCCAATATTGATAAGGGTTTACGGGGGAAAGGGGGGTAAAACAAAAAGGCTCCCTTTTTTAAAGGAAGCCTTTTTGTTAAGCTGCTAATTTTTCTTTTTTTCGTTTTATTTGTGAAACAACTGATTCCATTGCACTGTCAAAAGATTCTTCAAAGGATTTGGAAGACGCTTTTGCAAAAAAATCATGCTTTGGAACATGAACATTGATCTCCACTACTTTGTCTTTGATCGTATGCACCACATTGTCCAATTTCAGAAAAACATCCACTTTTAGAATTTTGTCGTGGAAAGTGCTCAGTTTCTCCAGTTTCCGAGTTACATACTCAACCAATTTGTCATCTGCATCAAAGTGCACATTTTGAATGTTAACGTTCATAACAACTCATGTTAAACGGTGAAAAAATATATTTGAAAGAACTTATTTCCTACTAAAAAGATACAGCGCTTCAACCGCATCATCTTACCCTACAAGTTACATCAAATCTTAAGAAAAAAGAAAAATAAGGGCTTATTTTTTGAAAGATTATGATAGCATTACCAACTCAGGCTTTGGGATGCGCTTTCTTAAAAACATCTTTCAGTTTTTCGATGGTATTATGAGTATACACCTGGGTTGCTGCCAAACTGCTATGACCCAGCAAATCCTTTACAGCATTGAGGTCTGCCCCATTATTCATTAAATGAGTGGCAAAACTATGGCGGAGGATGTGGGGACTTTTTTTCCGGATGGTGGTTACTTTAGAAAGATGCAATTTCACAAAAGAATACACCTGTTTTGGTTGAAGCGGTGCTCCCTTTGCATTTACAAAAACCCGATCGATCCCATTTTGTAAAACAGGCTTTTCTTTCAGGTATGCTTGCAGGTCTAACATCAAACTTTTAGCAACAGGTATGAGCCTTTCCTTATTCCCCTTGCCCAAAACCTTTAACTGGCAATTGGAACTATCTAATTGCGATTCTTTGAGGTTGATCAGTTCACTTAAACGCATACCTGTTTGGTAAAAAACCAATAACACCAACCTTTCCGTTCTGCCCTTCCAGTCATCTGTAAAATCAATTAATTCCAATAAGGTGTTCATGTCTTTTTCGTCCACAAAAACAGGCAAACGCTTATTAATTTTTGGCGCACTGATGGTAAGCATGGGCGATTGCGCTAATCTGCCCGCTTTCATCTCATATTTAAAGAAAGATCTTAAAGTAGAAATTTTACGGTTGATGGATTTTGAACTGATCTCGTCCTCCTTTATCTCTGCCAGCCAACTTCTGATGAACATGGGGGTGATCGCTGAAATGGTAGTTGTTTCAAACTGACTGGCCAGATAGACCAGAAACTGCTCCAAATCGTTCTGATAGGCAATAATGGTATGCTGTGAATACCTTTTTTCGAATTTAAGGTAATCCAGAAAGGGCTGTATTTGTAAATACTCGGTTATAGGCATAAAAAAAGTAGCCTAAAGTTAGTAAACTAAGGCTACTCTGATATATTCAGGCGGAAAAGAAGGATTATCCCTCTATTTTGCCGCTGGCAATGCTTTGCTTGTAGATTGCTTTCAAAACCTGTCCGCGACGAACAACAGAAGGTTTGATAAAGGCTTGACGCTCTCTTAACTGAAGCAAAGTTTTACTTTTTTCGAACTTTTTCTTGTACTTCTTAAGCGCCTTGTCTATGTTTTCGCAGTCTTTAGAATCGATGATTAGCATAATGATAATACCTCCTCAGGTGTTTTTAGGACGGCAAAGATAGTATTTGCCATGAAAATACCAAAGGATTTTTAAAATTCTCTGTAACCTATTATGGATCAAAAAGAAATACTACCCTAAATACCCTTATTCATTGCTGAATTATAGCTTTTCAAAATTAACTTGCACCCATGTTTACAGGCATCATAGAATCTACCGGCAAATTGGTAGCCTTAGAAAAAAATGGCACCAATATTAGTTTTTGGGTTAGCTCTCCGCTTACCCATGAGCTCAAGATCGATCAAAGTGTTAGTCATAATGGCGTTTGCCTCACAGTTGAAGCAAAAGAAAACGATTTACACAAGGTAACAGCCATTGAAGAAACCCTTCGCAAAACCAATCTATCACAATGTTCTGTTGGCAGCACCTTAAACTTAGAAAGGTGCATGCACATGAATGGCAGAATTGATGGGCATATCGTGCAGGGACATGTTGACTGTACAGCCATTTGCAAAAAACGTATAACACTGGAAGGCAGTTGGGAATTTGTTTTTCAATTCCCTGAAAATTTTGCCCCTTTAATCATTGAAAAAGGTTCTATTGCTGTAAATGGCACCAGCCTAACCTGTTTTGATATTGGCAAGGACCAGTTCAAAATAGCCGTGATCCCTTATACCTATGAGCATACCAATATCCATGAAATCCAGGAAGGTTCTGTAGTTAATATCGAATTTGACCTTTTAGGAAAGTATGTGCAGAGGTGGTGGGAACTGCAGAGGGATTAGGGTTGATTTGAGGTTCCCAACCTCAGGTCATTTCGAACGAAGCGCAGCGAAGTGAGAAATCTAACACCACCCTACCTGTCATTTCGAACGCAGCGCAGCGAAGTGAGAAATCTTACTCATAGCATGAGATTTCTCTCCCACTGAAGTGGGTTCGAAATGACACTTACCTGATGAGTCATAGAAACGAAGCGCAGCAAAGTGAGAAATCTTACTCATAGCATGAGATTTCTCTCCCACTGAAGTGGGTTCGAAATGACACTTACCTGATGAGTCATAGAAACGCAGCGCAGCGAAGTGAGAAATCTTACTCATAGCATGAGATTTCTCTCCCACTGAAGTGGGTTCGAAATGACACTTACCTGATGAGTCATACAAACGAAGCGCAGCGAAGTGAGAAATCTTACTCATAGCATGAGATTTCTCTCCCACTGAAGTGGGTTCGAAATGACACTTACCTGATGAGTCATAGAAACGAAGCGCAGCGCAGTGAGAAATCTTTCTCATAGCATGAGATTTCTCACCCGCTGAAGCGGGTTCGAAATGACTTTAACTAAGAAGTTATCGTTCTCCCTTTTAAAGCCCCGCTAACAGCTTCATCCATGGCCCTTTCGGCAAAGGGGCGGGTATATTCGTTGAGTGCATCAATTTTAGCATATACCAAGTCTTTATCATCCAAGGTAATGGCCATTTGTAATGCCTGTATATGGTTTGCTGTAATGAGCAATTCTTCCTGATTAAGTAATTGCGGATTTTTTGAGATGAATTTTTCTGTTGCATTTAAGATCTGCTCCCCTTCTGTTCTAGCTTCTACCAAAACCCGGATTTTCATATCATCCTTGGCATGAGCAATACTGTCCTTTAGTCTGGCTTCTACTTCTTCATCGGTTAAGCCATATTGAGGTTTCACTTCTATGGACTGTTCCACACCACTGCGTAATTCCTTTGCACGAACCACCAGGATCCCATCTGCATTGATCAGAAAACTGATGTCAACCTTGGGCAAACCTGCAGGCATACCGGGTATCCCTTTGAAACTAAATTCTGCCAGTTTACGGTTATCTTTTACCAGGTCTCGCTCGCCTTGAAAAACAGCAATACGCATATCGGATTGTCCATCTTTATGCGTGGTATATTGTCTGCCAGCTTTTGTGGGAATTTTTGCATTTCTTGGTATCAATACATCCATCAATCCCCCCATGGTTTCAATACCCAGGCTTAAAGGCGTTATATCCAATAACAATACATCCTTATTATTTCCTGCCAATATATCTGCCTGTACAGCAGCACCCAATGCTACCACTTCATCAGGGTTAACGCTATCATTTACCTGCTTACCAAAAAATGTACTAACCCTTTCCTTAACATAAGGTACACGCGTACTTCCGCCAACCATAACAACAGTATCAATATCATTTATGGTTAAGCCAGCATCTTTGATGGCTTGTACACAGGAATCAATAGTCTTATCCAGTAAGGGTTTGATCAGTTCTTCAAAAGCGGGTTTTGTAATGGCCAAATGATCTCCATTCCATTCAGTTGTAAAAGCATCTTCCTTACTTAAATGTTTCTTTGCTTCTTCCGCTCGTAAACGCAAACCTTGTGAAAGTGCCTGGTTCTGTTTCAGCTCATCCTGTGTAATTCCCGATTCCTTCATCCAATATTCTACAATGGCCCTATCCATATCGTCTCCGCCTAAATAAGTATCTCCATTGGTGCTTAACACTTCAAATATGCCATTACAGATTTTAAGAATGGAAATATCAAAAGTTCCACCTCCTAGATCATATACTGCAATTGTTTTTTCTTCTTCTTTATGCAAACCCAAACCATAGGCCAAACTTGCTGCTGTAGGTTCATTGATAATGCGCAATACATCCAATCCTGCCAGCTTGCCTGCATCCCTTGTTGCTTGTCTTTGCGCATCGTTGAAATACGCAGGCACCGTGATCACTGCTTTTGTAACCGGTGTTTTTAAAATATGTTCGGCTCTTTGTTTTAACTCTTTCAATATGCAGGTAGACAGATCAATGGGCGAATAAAATCTATCCCCTACCTGAACCTTTACCAGGCTATCCTTATCATCATCCAAAACTTTGAATGTGAAAAAATCGGCATGCTCTTTTAAGTCCATGTAACTTTTACCCATCAGTCTTTTAGCACTGAAAATGGTATTCTGCGGATCGGTTTCCAGAAACTTCTTCGCTTCCTCTCCTACTACCGTATTGCCCAACTGATCAAAATGAATGATACTGGGCACCAAACTACTGCTATCATGTTCTTTTAATGCCACAGGTTGGCGACTTTCAGGATGTATGATTGCCACCAGACTATTGGTAGTTCCCAAATCAATTCCTACGATCATTTCCGGTTTTTGAAGACTACCGGTTGCTATATTGATGGAGATTTTGGCCATAAGAGAATTCAGGAATTCGAATTAGATTCTTGTTTAAAATAATGGGTAAAAGTAGCACTTGGGAGAAATCTCTACTTGCGATTTCAGGAATCAATTTTCCACCACTGATGTCTTGCTAACATAATCATGTAAAGTCATTCCTAAAAAAGGCAGAAAAAAAAGATCAATTAAGGTAAGTCGTACCAAGCTGCGCAATAAAACCTTCAATAACTCTGGTTTTTTCCCTTCCTTGTTAACCACTTTTGAATAGGTAAACCATTTACCTGGCGTTCTGGCAAAAAGAGATTCAAACAATGTGTAATAGATAAATAATATCCCAAAAAAGAACCAGCCGAAATTAAAGGAAGGATAGTGCCAGTATTTCACCTGAAAATTCCAGCCCTTGTATACGAAAAAGACAATGATGAAAATAAGTATCGTATCAATAAAAAAATTGAGTGCACGTGTGCCGTCTCCAACAGATTTCATAGGGCAAAATTAAGGGATGAAAATGAGTGACCGTCAAATGTTTGTTTTATTTGGCGATTCATGCGTGAATATTCAACAGATTGCCTGATTCCTTACTTTTGCGGAAATACTAAGCAATGCAATTGATAGCAGAATTAAAATGGCGTGGAATGATCCAGGATATCATGCCTGGCACAGAAGAACTTTTGCAAAAAGAAATGGTTTCCGGTTATATAGGTTTTGATCCTACATCCGACAGTTTGCATATTGGTAGCCTGGTACCCATCTTACTATTGGTTCATTTACAAAAAGCCGGACATAAACCCTTTGCCCTTGTAGGAGGTGCTACCGGTATGGTAGGCGATCCCAGCGGCAAAAGTGAAGAAAGGAATTTATTAAGCGAAGAAGTATTACAATTTAACCAGGCCGGCGTAAAAAAACAATTGGAAAGGTTTCTAGATTTTACAGCAGGCAAAGCCAATGCCGCTGAAATGGTTAATAATTATGATTGGTTCAAGGATTTTAGTTTTTTAAATTTTATTCGTGATGTAGGTAAGCACATCACGGTGAATTATATGATGTCGAAAGACAGTGTGAAGAAAAGACTGGATGGTGAAACCGGCATGAGTTTTACAGAGTTCACTTACCAATTGGTGCAGGGCTATGATTTTTACTGGCTCTACCAAAACAAAAACTGTAAACTGCAAATGGGTGGTAGTGACCAGTGGGGAAATATTGTAACAGGAACAGAACTGATCAGAAGAAAAGCAGGTGGTGAAGCTTTTGCTTTTACTTGTCCATTGATCACAAAAGCAGATGGTGGTAAATTTGGCAAAACCGAAAAAGGAAATATCTGGCTAGATCCTACTAAAACATCTCCCTATCAATTTTATCAATTCTGGTTGAATGCGAGTGATGAAGATGCAAAAAAATGGATCAAAATTTTTACACTTCTTCCAGTAGAAACAATTGAGGACTTACTCAAACAGCATGATGCGGCGCCGCATGAAAGGGCCTTGCAGAAAAAACTGGCAGAAGAACTCACCTGCTTTGTGCATAGCAAGGACGATTTTATTTTTGCCGTAAAAGCTTCTGAGATATTATTTGGCAATGCAACAACCGATATGTTGCAAAGTTTATCAGAATCACAATTACTGCAGGTAATGGAAGGCGTACCCACCATGGAAATAAAAAAAGATCTACTGGATAATGGCTACGATCTGGTTAGTTTTCTGGCAGATACCCAAATTTTTCCAAGCAAGGGAGAAGCCCGCAAAATGTGGCAGGCAGGCGGATTGGGGCTTAACAAAGAAAAAATTGCTGTTGATAAAACAACCCTTATCGCTAGAGATCTGTTGAAAGAAAAATACCTTTTGGTGCAGAAGGGCAAGAAGAATTATTATTTAGTGAAGGTGATTGAATAGTATTTGTCATCACCTAAAAAAGTAGCCGCAGATTCGCAGATTTAAAGAAATAATCTGCGAATCTGCCTCGGCCGGCAGACAAGTCTGCGGCTAAAATATTTTATACCCTCAACCTATTTGATCGTCTTAATCACTCCCCACATCTCATTCGCTAAAAATAGATTACCGGTATGGTTTAAATGCACTCTGTCTGTTGTTAGAATGCCTTTTTCTTTATTCTCCGGATTATTTTTCAGATTATAATCAATAAACCCCTTACGAAGATCTACCAAAGGGATCTCAGATTTTTTAGCATAATCGCGCAGCCAGTTGCAATAGAAATTTAGATCGCCATCCTGAGAATTGGAATGATCCGTTCTTTCACCAATAACAGCTGGCGTGCAGATAATTACTTTGATGCCGGCATTCTGTAATTTCTTCACTACTGCATCATAAAACTTTCCGAATTTATCGAAATCCGTTCCGGTTCCACTGCTGGCTTTATGCCATACATCATTTACGCCTACATAAATTAAAACGATATCGGGATGCTGGTTCAATACATCTTCGATCCTTAAATACAGATCGTAGATCTTATTACCACTAACGCCAGCTCCTATTAACTCATAATTATTTTCCTGACCCTCCTGTTTTACCAAAGAATCCATCAGTCGGATATAGCCACCGGGATTAACACCGGCTTGTGTAATAGAATCTCCAAAAAAAACAACTTTTTTCTTTTTCATAAAACTAAACGACATCAGTAGCATACTGATCACAAAGATTCCCAGTAAAATTAGTTTGTTGGCCATGGCAAGCATTTTATTAAAAGGTACAATTAAACTTAATAAATATCCGTCATAACGGGTGTTGTATGGGTTCCCATTAATTCTACAAAAACCCTTTCCTCTACAAGGTATCCATTTCCTTTTGCACAAAAATGTACTTTCATATTTTCAATACTCAAGGGATTTCCTTCCGGAATATCTGCCAGGTTGCTGTGTTTTATTTCATGACCATCAACAATGATCACCAACCCGCTACCAATGGCTTCCATGCGATTGCTTTGTGTGATCAACATGCCGGTATCTTCGCCCAACCCTATCCCAATACAAGAAGGATTGGCAGAAACCGCCTGTGCCAGTCGGGCAAATCTCCCGCGCTTTTCAAAATGCGAATCAAAGATGACACCATCCATAAAGCCCAGTCCGGTGGTGATTTTTACTTCCCCTTTTAAATGCGCTCTGGATGCATTGCCTTCATAGATCATGGTTTGACTCATGGCCATGGCTCCTGCTGAAGTGCCTGCTACCACAAAGTCCTGCTCTTCATACCTTCTCTTAATGATCTTTAAAAACTGTGTGCCGCCAAAAATAGTGGTGAGTCTAAACTGGTTGCCACCGCTAAACATCACACCGGCACAGGTACTGATACGTTGAATGTATTCTTCATTCAAAGCATCTTCCCTGTTACGAATATGGATAACCCCAATATCCGTACAACCTATTCTACCAAAGGCATTCAGGTAATTTTCGCCCACTTCATAGGGAATGGTAGATGCAGTAGTGATCACTTCAATGCGTGCTTCCGGACCGCCGGCTTCTGCTACTATCCGACGTAAAATGCCCAGTTCAAAAAAGTTGAGGTTATTGCGGTAAACTTCTTCCCTATCGGAATCCGTACCCTTATCTTCTGCGCCACCGATGGCAATTAATTTTCCTTTGGGAATACTCATGCAACAAAATTCATTTCATTCAAAAATAAGCGTTTTGGTTTGGCACGCCCTATCTGAAAAAGCAATATATTCATCTTCCCACAAAGTTGGCACTAATTAATATGCACATGGATGTGGAATAAAATCATTGATCGTTATGAAGATAGAAGAAATAAAAGTATTGAGAGGCCCCAATTACTGGAGTGTGCGTCGTTCACAACTTATACAGATGAAATTGAATCTGGAAGAACTGGAACAGCAACCCACCAATGAAATACCCGGCTTTCTGGAAAGATTGCAAACGCTTTTGCCTTCTTTATACACGCATCGGTGTAGTGTTGGAACACCAGGTGGTTTTTTTGAACGTGTGCAAGAAGGCACCTGGATGGGGCATGTAATTGAGCATGTAGCCCTTGAGCTACAAACCTTGGCTGGCATGGATTGTGGCTTTGGAAGAACCCGCGGAACCGGAACTAGCGGAGAATATTATGTAGTGTTCAATTATATGGAAGAAGATGCCGGTGTATATACGGCTAAAGCTGCTGTAAGAATTGCACAAGCACTCGTAGATAACCAACCCTATGATCTGGCAGATGATATTCAAAAACTAAGAGAGATCCGGGAAGATACACGCCTGGGGCCTTCTACAGGTTGCATTGTGGAAGAAGCAGCTAAAAGAGGCATCCCCTATATCCGATTAAATAAACAGAGCCTGGTTCAATTGGGTTATGGTGTTCACCAAAAAAGAATTCGGGCTACTATTGCCAGTACTACTTCCAATATTGCGGTAGATATTGCCTGTGATAAGGAAGAAACCAAAAACCTGCTGGAAGCCGCTGAAATACCCGTTCCACGGGGAACTGTGGTGCGAACAGAAGCCGGTGTATTGGAAGCCATCGAAAAATATGGTTACCCTTTAGTGATCAAACCCATTGATGGTAACCATGGCAAAGGCAATACCACCAATATTGTAACAGAAGAACAGGCATTGCGTGCATTTGAATCGGCCAAATTATATAGTCGCTCCGTGATCGTTGAAAAATTTATCACCGGCGTTGATTTTCGTGTATTGGTGATCAATTATAAATTTATTTGTGCCGCCTTAAGAACCCCTGCTGCTGTTGTTGGTGATGGGGAACATAGTATTCAATGGCTCATTGATGAAACCAATAAGGATCCCAGAAGAGGATATGGTCATGAAAAAGTACTTACCCAAATCACGATCGATCATTCCAGTCAGAAAATGTTGGATGATATTGGCTATACCCTTGAAACCATCCCATCAAAAGGAGAACAGGTATTATTAAAAACAACCGCCAACCTCAGTACTGGCGGCACTTCTACCGATGTTACCGATGAAGTGCATCCCGTAAATATTTTTCTGGCAGAAAGAATTGCGCGCATTATTGGACTGGATATCTGCGGCATAGATATCATGGCAGCAGATCTGCGCACACCCATTTATGAAAATGGTGGAGCTGTGCTGGAAGTGAATGCAGCACCGGGCTTCCGTATGCATATAGATCCTTCAGAAGGTTTGCCGCGCAATGTAGCAGAACCTGTGGTGAATATGCTTTTTCCGCAGGCATCTAATGGCAGGATACCCATTATTGCTGTAACGGGAACCAATGGTAAAACAACCACTACCCGACTAACAGCACATATCTGCAAAACAGCCGGTAAAAAAGTAGGCTATACCACCAGTGATGGTGTGTATATTCAAAACCAAATGATGATGAAGGGCGACTGTACCGGACCGCTCAGCGCCAAATTTGTTTTACGCGACCCCACCGTTGATTTTGCGGTACTGGAATGTGCCCGTGGTGGCTTATTGAAAGCTGGATTGGCTTTTCAACATTGCGATGTAAGCATTGTAACCAATGTTACGGCAGACCATTTGGGTTTGGGCGGCATTGATAGCCTGGATCAAATGGCGCGTGTTAAGGCCGTTATACCCGAAACCACTTTTAAACATGGATTTGCCATATTAAATGCGGATGATGAAAGGGTATTTGCCATGCACCAGGGGCTCGACTGCAATGTGGCTTATTTTAGCATGGATGAAAACAATCCACATATACAGAAACATGCCAAAACAGGCGGCTATGCGGCTGTTTATGAAAATGGTTATGTTTCTATATTGAAGGGTACCTGGAAGATCAGGGTGATGAAAGTGAGTGAGATCCCGATTACTTATGGGGGTAAGGCAGTACACAATATTATGAATACCTTACCGGCCATGCTGGCTGCCTATCTGTTCAAAGACATCAGTATTGAAGATATCCGTTCTGCCCTGAGTAGTTTTGTGCCTTCTCCTTCGCAAACACCGGGCAGATTGAACCTTTTTGCCTTTAAACAATTCAAGTTTCTGGTAGATTTTGCACATAATCCGGCCGGACTGGAACTGCTTTGCGATTTTATCAATAAGATGGATGGAACCCCCAAAGTGGGCATTATTTCGGGTACAGGTGATAGAAGGGATGATGATATTCGAGAATTAGGCAGGATCTCTGGAAGAAATTTTGATGAGATCATTATCCGCCAGGATAAGAACCTGAGGGGCAGAAGTGCCGAAGAAATTGTTAACCTGCTGATTGAAGGTATCAATGAAACCAAAAAAACTGATATACCCATTACAACTATTTATAATGAGAAAGAAGCCATTTTGTTTGCCTACAAGCATGCGAAACCCGGCTCATTGATCACCATTATGTGTGATGTAGTGGCTGAAGCGCTTGATCTGATCAAGGGATTGAAGGAAAAAGAGGATATGGAATGAGAGAAAGTTTGGGGTTTGGGGTTTGGAGTTTGGCGTTTTTTGGGGGAGGATTTTAATTTAATTGGTTGGTAGACAGTTAAAAATTTGGAACAATTAGCCTGCAACCCTATTTTTGCACCCCATTCTGATAAAGAGTGTAAGGATTGCCTGATAGTATAAGGGTAGTACAACTGATTTTGGTTCAGTATGTCTTGGTTCGAATCCAGGTCGGGCAACGAAGGGAAAGATGAGAGTCTTTCCCTTTTTTTATTGCGCAAACTTATAATCACCAAAAAGTTAGTTTACCAAGCCGCAAACATTACTAAACGAGTTTTAACATCAACTCTTTACCTTTTAAGCTCCCATTTCTTAAATTCTGTGTTTCCCAAAAAGGCAAACTTCTTTTCAAAAAGATTAGCAAGCCTTTTATTAGCAGTTGCAAAAAATATCTGTTTGTTTTCTTTAAGGATAAAATAACGAAGAAAATCAAGAAAAGAAACTGCATTAAGATCATCAATAAAAGAAACCGGGTCATCAAACATGATAATATCAGGGCCATTCTGCAGTTTCCTGTTCAATGTGATAAAAATTGAAAGCGCCAATGCGGAACGCTGACCTGTGCTGATCGCAGTTATCTCACGCTCATTACCATCCTCTGTTTCTAGAAACAATGTATCATGTCGCAAACTGATATTGACAAACTCTCTTGGTGAATGTATACTTTCAAAAATGTCCATGATTTGGGCTAGGTTCTTTTCAAAAAATGTATTAACTTGTTCACCACCTTTGTCCGCTAGTATTTTTTTAAGCGTTTCACATGCAGGGCGAAACCGTTTTATTTCAGCGGAATACTTCTTGATTTTTGTTTCTGCCTCACTAAATTTTGTTTGTGCCTGTTTAAGGGACTGTTGATTGTTCATCTCTGCCCTGAGCGTTTGGGTAGAATTTAATAAAATTTCAAGTGGTAACTGTAGAGTAAGTATACTTTTATTGTCATCAATATTTATAATTTCCTTTACCTGCCTGAAACATTCCCGTAAAGAATCCAGCGAACTTTGAACTGCTTCAATTTTTTTTTGTACTTGAGATAAGGAAATCTCTTCATCAGGAGAAAGTCCCGATGCTTTTTTAAAGTTGAAGGATTCTTTGGCACGGTCTTCAAGAAGTTTTGAGATCTGGACATTAGTCTTATCAATCCGACTCTGCAAATCAGAAAGTGCTTTTTCAAAGTGTGCTTTATTTCCGCTTTGCAAATGCGGTAACGATTTATCAACCGAAAGTCGTTCCTTTAAAAAAGTCAACCCGCTTTCTGATAAATGTAATCCTTTTGCATATTGTGCAATTTCCTCCAGCTCGGCAATCTGCTTTTCAATATCGGCTCCGCGTTTAACCTGAAGTAAAAGTTTATTAAGCAATTCTTTAATGTTCAGATCAGGAGATAATTCTGCGATACCAAATGCATTCCTGAATTGTTCCAAACGCAGTTTCTCCTGCTCAATGTTCCTGATCTTCGTTTCAATCTCGATTAGTGAATCAGACACATCTTTAAGTTCTAGCGAATTATTAAGGTCGGGCAACTGGACCATTCGCTCGATCCTGCTTTTCAACTCATTTGGTTGGAAATTGGTTTGACACAAAGGGCAACCGTCAGCACCAGTATTGATTTGCAAAAACTGACGCCCAAGAGTTTTGATTTGCTGAATAACTTTTTCTATCTCTCCAGCAGTCTGTAAGTATTTCGTCCTCCTAGATTTATAATTTGATTCTTCAACTTTAGAAAGCTCAAGGCTGGTAAGAATAATATTGTATTGTTCGGTGAAGCTCAACTCAACAGGGGTTTTATAGACCTCTGAGGATTCAATCAATAGTCTTATGCGAGATAGCTTTGCCATTTCCCCCTGCAATTCACGGATTTTTTCAGCAAGTCCTTCGAGTTTAAAAAATCTTTCATCAGAAAAATATTGCAAACTGTCATTCAACAAGATTTTGGTGACCTGCAACTTTTCATTATCTCGCTCAAGCCCGGTTTTTTTATCATTGTTATCTCTTAAAAAGACCTGAAAATCATCAAAAAGTCTTTTACGCTCATTATGTTCGGCCTGCAGAACAACCATATCCGCAAAAGTTACAGCCAGCTCCTGTTTTTTTACATTATCCAATATTACCAGTAGTCGGTTACAGTTCTGTTCAAGTTCTACTATAGAAAAATCGATATTACTGGGCGGGTTAACAAGCTTCAGATTTTGCAGACCTTCAATTACAGTCTGCCGGAACAGTTTAAGATCAGAATCTTTTTTGAACGTCTCGATTTCATTTTCTGCTTTTCGTTTCTCAGTATTTGCATCGGCAAGATTGGCTTCGGCTTTGTTTAATAGCGGCTTGAACCGGTCGTATGCCTTTTCCATACGCTGCATTATGTGATCATATTCGGGACCAAGAACGATGTTTAACAGTGCTTCCCGTACAGCTTCCCTGCTGTCACTGTTGCTGAAATGGAAAGCTGCATCGGCACTGAAAAAATTATATCGACTGAATGAAATATCAAGTTCATGTTCCCTTGCACGGTTATTGGCGTACCATAGTTGATCTCTTAGTCTGTATTTTTCATTTGAGGCTGTAGAAGGATCGAATTTGATCCGTGTGGTAGAACCATTAAAAGAAGCTTCAATACAACCCGGTTTTTCATTTCGCTTCGCCTTACGCCCCCTAAGGAACCTTCCGCAAATTATCATTTCAATGGCTTCAAACAGTGATGTTTTGCCTACGCCATTAATACCTGTAATGAGATTAACGCTGCCGAATATGTACTCTTTAATTGAAGGGTAGTCCCGATAATTATCGTTAAGTTGCAGGTAGGATATCTTACTTACCCTATTAAAATCATCCTGTTTGGCCCTTTTATCAGAAACGGTTTTAAATTTCTTTGTTGAATTGGTTTCAAAGCGTGTAAGAACTGTTGCTACTGGGTCAATGCCGTGAATCTCTTGCAGGTCAACAGCATCAAGCAGCTCTTTCCATTCGGTAACAGGATTGATCTTTTCGTCCTCAGAAATTTTTTCGAGGTTGAAATAATCAGTGAACTGTGATTCATTCAGAACGATTTTTCTTGCATAGCGGTCATCTCTTTCTAGTCCTTTTTTGAGCTCAGAATCAATATCATCCTGCAATAAAACTAAATAATAGTTCCATTGAAGTGGCCCTGGGTTGTCATAATATTCTTTCGCCAGAACATTTTCCTGGTATTGTTGAAAATCAGCTGCAATCTTGCCTGAAACATCAATATAATAAATACCCGCAGTTTTTTCGCGAATCTGCCAAACGCCTTTATAAATGTCATCTCCGACCTTATCGATCTTTCCGAAAATATTCGTAGCTGAACGAAGTATACTTTCTTTATTCATAGTTAGTTCTATTATTCTTTAAATATGGATGCATCCCCGTATTCATTTCCATCAAGTATGTTTGCGGCAGTATCATCGCTTTTAACAAGAATTTCTTCGCCTCGTGTATAAAAGATAACTACATTTTTTTTATTGTTGTTATCTATCCCGAAAAGCTTCCTTATATATTCATAAGTGCGTTCCACCTTGTCGGGTAAAGGGCCTTCAAGGAAACAGATTGTAGCTTTCGCGCACTCGCCAGTTTTAGTTACCACGTTATATTTATATAAGGTAGGCTGGTTCTCAACATCTGCTGGATAGCCAAGTCTAATTTGCTGAGATCGTAAATAACCAATGCTCGAAGGGTACATTTTGGAATCAGGAAGGATAATATTATTAAGTTTATTGATCGCCCCCACAAATGCGCCACGTTGCAATAAGCTGTAATTATCGGTGTCTGCAAAAACTGTAAAACGCAGGTTGGTTTCATTCGTCTGGTCTAGCTTTACAGAAAATAATTTATCAAGCAGGTACCAATCATTTGGAGACTCTTTTGGAATTTTACCTGCTGTCAGGCAGATCAGCCTTTCTTTATCTAAAACACATTCAGTAGGTTCAACGAAAAATGGATCAACACAACCAATATCAGTTAGGTATTTAACGTGATCGTCAGACACGGCAGGTATTTCAACAAGATCCACGAGATTATCAAACCGGTAAACAGAAAAAAGCTCCGGACCTTCTCGGCTTTGCTGCGGTTGATTGGCTTCAATAATGGCAACTGGTGGCAGCTGGAAAAAAAATATATGAGGTCTCGAATTGAATACAAACGCATAAAGTCCTTTCCTGATAAAATAGTAATACAGTCCTTTTTTATGATTCTTCCTAATCTTTTTAGTGTTTGACTGGTCAATGTCTTGAGATTCTATAAACAATGCGCTGCGAGATGAATTGTATTTTAACAATGGTTTGCCAGCGATCTTTGACAGGTTGTTCCAGTTAAGTTCTATTATCTCTTTGTGGCGCGATGTTAATATGAATTTACGGAACCGGATAAAATCGTCATGAGTGGGATCAGGGTTGACCATCGGGTTAAGAATAAGGTAGGGATGGTAATCCCATTGAAGCGCTTCTCTCACCGCAGCAGGTTGCAGATATTGTTCAAAATTCATAGCTTCTGAGCAAATCAGAGTCATAAGCCAGATGGAAGTAGCTGAGTTCCGTAACACATAAATGGTCTTGCCCTCGATCAGGTTGTCTCTTTCAATGACACTTTCTCCACGTGCACTCATATGCATTGTTTTGAATTGGATGACAACATGCAGGATTTTGTCATTTTCAGTGCCGGTGATAAACAAATAATAAACAGGATCAAAAAAATGATTGGCATGTTTGATGAGACTTTCTTCAAAATAGATCCTGATTTGTGCAGAAGTGAATTTCTTTGTAAACTCTTCTAGTTCAGTTTTTGCGATTGACTCCCCACCAACAACAAATAACACCCCTAAACCAGGCCAACATTTAGGATACTCAATTATTTCACCAACAATTGCAACAGGGCATGAATACTCGGGAGTAATTGCCAGATCCACCTGCTTTTCATTAGCAAGCGAAAAAAAGATTCGGAATCGCTCCTTGACTACTTCACTATTTTCAGGATGATTACCAATCCTGTCATTACTCCCCACCAGTTCTCCTTCATGTTGGTAAACGATAATGCGGTTAGGCTTAGTATCAGGCTTTAAAATCGTGAATTCAGGTGCAACTTTGATAAGGTCATCAATAAAAACAAAGTTCATTCTACGAATATTTGTCTTGGTAATCCAGGAACATCCTGGTTGTTCGTCTTGTGGGGGGGAGTAAAATTCTAGCATAAGATAATCGATATAAATGACTTGCGCAAAAATATTATTCAGCAATATGTACTTTTTCATTAAACATTGAAAACATTAGTTCAGAAAAAGATATTTCCGCAGATTTTTTGAACTTATAAAGTTTTGTAAGCCATGGTCCATTTCAAATTTTCATATTTTACTTACATTTGTTAATCTCCCTCGAACTTACAAGTATGGCCTGTAACTTTGTTTTTGCAACCACATTTTAAATTGTTAATTATAATGCAAGACGCAAAAAAGAAATTCATTAAACTTATCCAGAAAGAAAATGAAAACCACATTACAAATACGATCATCATTCCTCTCCTTGATAAATTGAATTATAAGAGGACTGAGTTTTACGGAGGTATTGATGAACAAGGAAAAGACATTTTGCTTTGGAATGAAGACAATTTCGGCGACCTGAAATTGTCAGTTGCTCAGGTGAAACATTTTAAACTAACTAATAAAGCAAGTGATGAAAAAAGTTTACAAACGGTTGTGAACCAGTTACAAAATTGCTACCATCGAAACATAATACATCCAAATAAAAACAGTTATTTCCCATCGAACGTAATCCTGATAAGCACTCATCCGATTTCGTCCAAAACAATGCAAACCCGGTTCAGCTCACATTCGGTAATGACGGACAAGCAAATCACACTTATAGACGGCGAAAAATTAGTTGACCTAGTTTTTCAACATTGTCCAGAGATTATACGTGAATACATTGGATTGGAGATTGATATCAAGAACCGTCTTGGTGATTACCTGAATAACGATATATTACTTCAGGCACTGCACTTCAATAATACAAAAAATTTAAAAGTAATCCATACAGACATTGACTTTTCTCTTGGACAGGAAAGTACAGAACTTTTTTTTAAAAGGAAACTTGAACCTACAACTGCTACAATTACAATTGGTGACACTGATTACAAGCGATTTCTGCAAATATGTGACAAAACAAAAAGTATCTACGAATCTAACTATGCGGAACATGATGAAGCATCTATTAAGAAAATGTTTGAACAAAGCAAATTGGATTATGATTTTTTATTAAAAAAAAGAAATGCGGTAGAAGCAGAATTGAAGGGGATTGCGGATACTCCAGTGGGAGAAAAACAATTTATGGATCGTCGTAAGGAATTATTTGAAAAAAAACTAAACCTAGACAACCAGTTAAAATTATATACGAAACCTCTAGCAAAAGTAACTATAGACGGAACCAAACTCGCTAGCCAGATCATCTCGCACAGAAAATGGATCGAAAATAATATCCAACAATTCAATAAGAAACGTCCAACCTCAACAGAATTAAAGAACTATTTACAAAAATGTAAAGAAATTATCGATGCCTCAAACTATTTCTACAACAATACCAACTCACTTTTCTTTTCTTGCTTAGGATATGAAATTAAATCAACTCTCCGAAGCGATTATCAGTCAACGCGCCTAAAACTACCAATTCAAAATGTATTTGACACTGGGCTTAACATTATTGTGTTTGGAGAGGCAGGTGCGGGCAAATCTACAAGTATTCAAATTCATGCATTGAATGAATCTCAAAACAATGATACATTAGTCATATGTGTACCGTTGGCGAATGTTCTACAGAATTGGGCTAAAACTGATCCTCAACTTTCAGAAGTACAGAAAACTGAATTATTAGAAGATGCCATCTCAAAATACCTCATTTTTAAAGGTGTAAAAATTTCGACCGAACATTTTATAAGTGAGTATTTGAAAAAAAGAAAGGTGGCACTGTTACTCGATGGAATCGATGAAGCTTTAAAACTAAATCAATGGCTTCCGGGCGGCATTGACACATTAGCAAAAAAATACAGCCCCGAATTGCAAATTATAGTTACCTGTCGCTCAACGGGACAATATCTAAAAGAAATTCCTTTCCTTTCAGTTACGTTGCTTCCCTTTACCGATCATCAAAGAAATGAATTTATTGATAAATGGTTCGGAGCAGAGAATAGAAAGTATGCTGTCATGATAAAAAAGCATCTCCAAGTACATAAAGCAATAAGTGAGATAGTTTGCAATCCACTGCTAGTAACAACTCTATGTGTTTTGGCTCAAAACAACATTGAGCTTCCATTTACTGAGACAATGCTATATGACAGCAGACTAAATCTACTCGCAGGCTATTACGATCGCACTAAGGGTATAACGCAAAGATTAGAAAATTCACCTGATACATTACAAAAGATTTCACAAAAAATTGCCTTTCAACTACATAAAGAGGGCAAAAGAGCAAAATCACTAGAAGAACTAAAAATGTTAGCGGTGTCGTTTACTATGGGGAAAATGGGAAAAGAAAAAGCAGAAAAGGTAATCAATGAACTAATCAACCCATGTAACATACTAGTACCTATGACAGATGAGGGTGAGTTTGGTTTTGGCCACTTAAAATATCAGGAGCATCTTGCAGCAAAAGAAATCGATCAACACCGGGGCATACGAGTAGCTGAATTGATCAATCAACCTTGGTGGAAAGATACCTTCATTCTCTACGCGAAAATTGCGGACCACTTAGATTGGCTGATTCATGAAATTGGGCCCAAAGCTACCGTAAGAAAATCAGTGGGAATTATACTGGAAATGATTGGTCAACGTCCATTAACGGAGCAGCACGCATTGCGAAGTTATCTTGAAGGTTACATCAAATTTAATGAATAAATAATTTCTAAAAAGCCATGTCAAATTGAAAAAGAAAAAATTCTTTTGTTCAAAACAAAATGTCCTTTCTTAAATTACCTCTCTGCCATACAAAATGCGGGATGTTCTCCTTAAAGTCTTCGAAAACATCTCTCGACAGAGAGTTCTGCGCATTCGGAGCACCTACTATCCATTGTTTACTAATGATAATTTTGGAATACTAAGCGTAGGGTCCCTACCTAAGATCCTGCGAAGAACTGAAATAATAGTGTATGCCTTTCAACCATCCTATTATTATCGAAATCGCAACCCGTTTTCAATTAATAATCAATATTTAATCACATTTAATCGATTTACGACAGTGAGGGAAGTAACTATCTCAAAAAAGCCTTAGAACCTTGTTTTCGGGGGATTTATTTTAAATACCTTATATTTGCATTGATAACACTTGAGTTGTTAGCATACCGGAATCGATCTTAATAGTCTCTACTTCTCCTGGGACATATAACAATCACTCTCACGTAATAGCTTCTTATCTCAAATTTTTCAACAATACGCATGTCACTTTTGTGTGTTATTTATGTGGCATGTATTAAATCTTAAACGTAATGACGACGACAAAAACCTCGAGTGGTTTTGACGCCGGCTTTATCGGGATACAGTACCTCGCGCAGAAGTTTAACCGCTCTGCCCATATGATACTCGAACTGTTTATAGACAGTGATTATTCGATAAGCCGTACGGCTGAAACCTTAAAAAAAATGGAAGCTAAATAAGCTTCCATTTTTTTATAGTAAATTCTCCACTACGCGAAACCCTGTGTGGTTAGTCTGTGAAACAGCTTTAGCGGGTTATCCTAAATAGGCTTTCAATGCATTACTGTAACGTGCTTTCTGTAAACGCTTGATGGCTCGTTCTTTGATCTGTCGGATGCGCTCCTTGGTCAAATCGTATTTTATACCAATTTGCTCAATACTAACTCCATCCTCTCGTTCCAGACCGAAATAGGCATTTACGATCTCTGCTTCACGGGGACTCAGTGATTTAAGAATTCGGCGGATCTCGTCGCGCAGTGAATCTTGCATGATCCCTTCATCGGTTTCATCAGACCCTTGTAATAGATCGCCCATGGCCACATCTTCGGCTGAATTAACGGGAGCGTCAAGTGAGGTATGGCGTGTATTGCTTTGAAAAATATTGGTCACTTCCGTTTGGCTTATTTCAAGAATTTCGGACAGTTCTTCAGTTGAAGGTTCACGCTCATGTTCCTGTTCAAAAGCCATGTAAGCTTTGTTTGCTTTGTTATAGGTACCTATTTTGTTTTGCGGCAAACGAACAAGCCTGCCTTGTTCTGCCAAGGCTTGCAAAATAGATTGGCGGATCCACCAAACGGCATAGGAGATAAATTTGAATCCTTTGGTTTCATCGAAACGTGCGGCTGCTTTAATCAGGCCCAGGTTACCTTCGTTGATAAGGTCACTCAAGGATAATCCCTGGTGCTGGTATTGCTTAGCCACAGAAACCACAAAGCGGAGATTAGCCTGAACCATTTTGTCGAGGGCCCGTTGATCTCCCATTCTGATCTTTTGCGCCAGATTTGTTTCTTCTGCAACATTGATCATAGAAATTTTAGAGATCTCTTGTAAATATTTTTCAACGGATTGAGAGTCACGATTCGTGATCTGCGTTGCAATTTTGAGCTGCCGCATAAGGTGGAATTAGAATATATTGATGAAAAGAAATGTACGAAAAAATTGCAATAAAGTTGCAAAGTTACGAAAATTAATGCTTTAAGCAAGTTTTAAGCAATAATGGACAGTTTTTGGACCTTTGAAAACTAGTTTTTACGCTTTTATTGCCCAGCGTAACTTAGCAGAGCGTGCACGGGGATTTGCAAAGCATTCTTCCGCAGACGGGCGGATCAGGTCTGGTGCAACATCACTATACACCCCCTCACGAAAAAATTGCTGGAATGATTTTTTCACACGACGGTCTTCCCCGGAATGAAAAGAAAGAATAGCAACGCGTGCACCCGGCGCGAGTGATGCAGGCAATTTCTCCAAAAATTTATCAAGCACACCAAACTCATCATTTACCGCAATGCGCAATGCCTGGAAACATCGCTGGCAAGACTTCTTTACTTCTTCTTTGTGGTCTTTTTTTGAAACAGTCAACATTGCTTCTGTAATGATCTTTTGTAATTGTGTGGTAGTGGTAATAGCATTACCCCTTGCAATATTTTTTACGATCGTTTCTGCGATCAGTTTTGCATGTGGTTCGTCTGAATTCTCAAAAAACAATGCTTCTAATTTTTCAGCCGAAATGTTTTTTAAAAAAGCAGCAGCAGATTTTCCGCTGGATGGATTTAAGCGTAAGTCTAATGGCCCTTCTACTTTAAACGAAAACCCTCTTTCCGGATTATCGATCTGCATGGAAGAAACACCCAGATCGGCCAACACAAAATTTAGCAAACCTGCTTCTGAAACAATTTGATCGATACCTGAAAAATTCATTTTTTTGATCACCACCTGTTCCGGCCCATAACCCAATGCCGCTAGGCGTTCTTTGGTGCGTGGCAATTCAAAAGGGTCTACATCAACCGCATAAAGTACGCCACCTGGTTGTAAACGTTTTAATATTTCTGCACTATGGCCACCATAACCGAGTGTGGCATCAAGGCCAATTTCTCCGGGCATGGGTTTGAGAAGATCCATGATCTCATTCACACAAATAGAACGGTGCATACCTGCGGGTGTGCGACCCTGTTCCATCACTTTTGCAATGTCGGCTGAATATAATTCTGGTTGTTGCTCTTTATATTTTTCAGTAAAGGATTTTGGATGTGTTCCTTTATAACGAATACGGCGTTGGGGTTTGGGAGCCTGTTCATCCATTGTGCAAAGCTAATCTTTTAATGCAGAACTTATTGTTGATGCAGGTTCCGCTGTCTAGCGATAGAGAACGCTGCGCATTCTGAGTACATACAATCCATTGTTTACAAATGATTATTTTGGAATACTACAAGCAGGGTCTCTGCCAGAAATCCCGCGAAGAATTGATTTTTTTTGTTTTAACTGAACTTGCAATACACCCAACTAATATTGGGTGTATTGCAAGTTCAGTTAATTTGCTTTTGCTGTCAATATTTGACATAATTTCAATTTAATAATTTTATTCTTCCTTTTGATTGATCATAAATACATTCTTAAACAACTCCAGTATGCTCTCTGATTTAATTTTTCCTAAACCCATATCCATGTAATGAACCGGATCAGGAAGTTCATTTTCTACCACACTGGCAAAAGTAAAGAGATCAGTTTTGATTGAATTGGGAACTGGAATTGTTGTATCTGGAGTTAGTAATGCTACAAGACGAAACACATCATTTTTGTGTTTGGAAATTTTTCTTTTGTCTATGTTTTCGCCATTCTTTTTTCGTTCCCTGAGATCCAACCACGCTTTTGCCTTTAAGCATATAAGCGCATTGTTGTTTGCTAACTTAACATCATCTCTTATAGAATGATTGGCATTAAGAAAATCATAATAATCCTGATCCATCAGGATTGCCGACAGACTTGGCACGTCCCCATTTGCAGGTACAGGTGTAAACTTAGCGCCCGGCATCAGTGGAAATGGTAAATCAAGTTTTCCTGAGAAAATTTCAATTTCTGCAGGAAATCCTTCTGCTTGCGGTTCCTTGAAACGCCAATATTGCTTCTTTTCTCCTTCTACATTTTGGTGTGACGCATATTCACCCTCTGTGATCATTGTCCAGAATGCACCCATGAATGCATCGTCCAAAACATCAACAACCAGCACCATATCAATATCTGTGGTAATTCGCGGATTTTTCGGTGCACTGTCTAATGCATGTTGCATGGCTGTGCCACCAATAATTACATAGCTTTCCGGAAATTCCGCCAGATATTTTCTAAATGTATCCCATCCCTCAACCATAAATAAATTTTTGTTCTATTTGTTCTAATGCAAGTTCAACCCTTTCATCCCTGATATGTCGAAGGCTGAGATAAAGAGATAGAGGGTCAACATAATCCAGCCACGATTTGTTAATCCGCGCCAGGATTTCAGGTTCGTATTTCCAGATCTCAATCCTGTAATTTCCTTCCTTTTCATATTGCTCTGGTAAGCTCCCGCTTTTGAGCAGATACTGAAAATCAAATTTACCCAATGCGTACACTGGTTCTTCGCCTTGATTCAAATCAGTATAAAAAGGCAATGCATATTCTCCCGCGTTTAACAGTTTGCGGTCTGGTAATGTGTCAACGTATATGGTTTTCTGGACAGGAGAAACAAGAAACGGTTTACATTTTTTCCAAAACGTTTTTTTATCCTCTATAAACAGGAGAGTTTTTTCCTTCTTTCCTGAAACAGTACAAAGCTCGTATCGCTCCAATTCGGCTGCGGCTTTCGTTATTGCCATCGGTGAATATTTGAGCTCATCGGCGAGTTCTTTAAAAGATGTGATACTACCTATCTCTCCTTTTCTAAGGTCATAAAAATGTTGCAGCAGGATAAGTTGTGAAGAAGGAAGCAAGGTCTGATTTTCTGTTTCCCGCCCTTTATCTTCAAACTGTTCCCTGAGATCCATAAACAGGAAAGGGATGAACATTTGTTTTCCCGGACAAATGAAATTGACTTTTTGCTCCACCAAACGGCTCCTATACATTGCATCTACTTCAGGCAGAACAAGAATGACCTGTACAAGCAATTCGGACCTGATCACATCAACATGTTTACGCAACTGTCCAACGGTAAAATTGCTATCCTTTAACTCAGCCAGGAAAAATCGGTGTTGGAAAATATCAACAACAGCAAATTCATAAGCCTCTCCTATGTAAAAAGGCAGTTTACGTTTGGCATCAGGGACAGCACGCACCCTTACCTCCTCTCCGCTTACTTGGGCGATATATCCTTCTAACTCAGTCACTTGATAAACTAAAAATGATTGATAAACTACATAGGTTTATTACACAAATATAAGTTTATTATTATGATTATCAATTAATTTTAAAAGTTATTAAAAATATATTAAACTAACTTCTTCACTTGAAAGACATCTGTTTTGTTAGGAAAATAGCTAAAAATCTAACAAAAATCCCCCTTTGTCACCTTTTTATGGAGATAGGTGAAACTTCCAATCAATAAATAGGGTATATATACGTAGTATATATACCCTATTTATTGAAGTAACCCTTTACTTCCAGTGCCAGGAACCGCCAAACATGGTGTATATAGGTTTAAATCGCCCCAGATGCAATGTCTGTTTGTACATATACTATGTATACATACCCAATTTATCAGGTTAAATCCTTACTACAAGTGGCATAACGTCCTAAACATGAGGGAGGTAAAGGATTGAAATTATTATAACTCACTCACGTTTGATAAAACACCCCAAACTCCACTCGGACAGGATTTCCTTTCTCCGCAAGGTCTTAAAAATACTTCTACTTAACTGTCTCTCGAAAGAGGACTCTGCGTATTCGGAACACCTAATATCAATTGTTTACTAATGATTATTTTGGAATACTAAGCGCAGTTTCACTGCCGGAAATCCAGCGAAGAACTAAGTTTCATTTAAATAGCGATTGGGTATGTCCTTTTAAAAAACAAGAAAAACAACAATTGATACCTAAATAACATCATTTGATACCCTTATTGCAGTCTCAAATAATGAATTGAGGCGGTAATCCATCTTCACAAACTGAATTTTACCCTATTATTCATCCGAACATAACTGTTCAATTTTAAAAAACGAATTATGAAAATTTCAATGGTAACAATGGCCCTTTTTCTGCTTTTGAATTCCTGCTCCATTTTCTCATCCTTATCGTCTAGTACCACTATTAAACCCAATGACAGTTTTCTATTAGGCAATAATGAACATGGGCATTTTTCTGTAAAACTGAGAAATGATTCAAAGCACGACCTAAAAGTGTACAAAGCACCCATTAATGGCGGCACCCATTCGCCCCAGTTTGTGAAACCCAATGAAGAGATTTTTGTGAAAGTTGAAAAGAATACCGGTTTGGTGATCAGTAACCCCTCTCTTGATACTGCAGTGGTGAATTTGTTTGTAAAGGGTGATTTGGGATTGAGTATGGGCTATAAAAACTAAAATGAGGGCTTCATTTTAGTACAAATATGGGCGCTAAGCACTATGCAAACTTTTTGTAATTTTGTTGACTCCTTCACCTCAGATACATGCACATGTATACCAAGAAGAAAATAATCAATCTTTGCCTGTTGCTTAGTTTTCAGTTTGGTTATTTAGAATGGGGTGGCGGCAAACATTTATTCATCTTTCAGGCTGTGATTGAAATATTTCAACAGGCATCTCAGCATATTTTATCCATTTTACATCCGATGATCTTGGTTCCTTTTGCGGGAGAAATTGCCCTACTCTATACCCTATTTCAAAATAAACCCAATAGGATGGTAAGCTATTTCGGATTAGCCAGCTTAAGTGTTTTTATGCTCCTGCTTTTTTTTATAGGTGTCATTGGTTCGCATTTTAAAATACTCAGTTCAACCATCCCCTTTATTTTGATAGGATTAATTCAAATAAAGATTTTCCGCAGTCAACATAGCACCAAGAATTAGTCTTTCCTTAGATTTTTATTTGGCTTATATTTAAAACTAGCATTGCAAACTGTCTTTCTTTTTAACTAAACTGTATCTATGAAATTTAAAATTTTCATAACGCCTATTTTAGTTCTTTGCGTTCATTTCAGTTTTTCACAAATAAAAAAGATCCAAAAAATTGATGGCAGTTATACCACTAACCAAGCTATTGACTCCACCCTAAATACATTAATGGCAAAGGCTAAAGTAACCGGGATAGCTATTTCGGTTTTAAACAATAACCAAATTGTGTATTCCAATGCTTTTGGCTTTAAGAATAATAAAACAAAAGAGCAACTCGATACAGGCACTATATTTTGTGCTGCATCACTCAGCAAGGCAGTATTTGCTTATATCTGTATGCAACTTGTACAAGATGGATTATTAAACCTTGACAAACCCCTTTCCCAATATTTGGATAAACCATTACCGCAGTATGAATACTATGCAGACCTTGCATCTGATGAAAGATGGAAACAATTTACTGCGAGGATGTGCTTGAGCCATACAACAGGCCTACCCAACTGGTGGTTTTTAAACCCGTATACTTCAGCCTTTGATTCAACAGGCAAACTGGCTATCTATTTTACACCAGGATCAAAATATGCTTATTCAGGAGAAGGCATCAAATTATTACAAATGGTGGTTGAAAAAATTACCGGAAAAAACCTGGAAGACTTGGCTCAGGAAAAACTATTTCAACCATTGGGTTTACAAAGAGCCAGCTATATTTGGCAACAACGTTTTGAAAATAATTTCGCCTACGGACATACAGAAAAGGAGGAGGTTTTAGGCAAAAAGAAAAGAAAAAAAGCAGGCGCCGCAGGTTCAATGGAAATAAGTATGGCAGATTATGCCAGGATCATTGCCAACATTATGCAGCAAAAGGGTTTACAAAAGCAATTTCAACAAATGATGGTAACACCCCAAATTAATATTCATTCTAAAACCCAGTTTCCTACCCTATCAGAACTTACTACTAAAGAAAATGAAAAGATCCATTTGTCCTATGGCTTAGGTTGGGGATTATTACAAACGCCCTATGGTAAAGCATTCTTTAAAGAAGGGCATGACGATGACGGATGGTTACATTACAATATCAATTTTATTGACAAAGGCATAGCTCTGATCATCATGAGCAATAGTTTAAATGGCGAAAAGATATTTAAAGAGGTACTTGAAAAGACAATAGGCGATACCTTTACTCCATGGCAATGGGAAAACTATATCCCGTATCAAGAATAACAATATATAGTAAAAGAAAAATAACAGAAGAACTATAGCTAAAAGGTTTTTAAGTTTCTACAATTAAATAATTGCCTTTGCAGATTGTAAGTATCGTTTTGAAATGATTACTAAATAGTATTTATCTGGCACCTGATATTATTCCACAAGGCCGCATAGGTGCCAGGTTTTCATTGGATCTGGGTGTAAAGAAATTGAACCAAAAAGGCAAGGGAGAACTGGTTTTGAATGCAACGGATCTATTGAATGCCATGGTTATCAGAAGAGATATCAGCGGCGGAAATTTCTCTTATACCAGCGATGATTATTATGAAACACAGGTGATCAGGTTAGGTTATAACTATAAATTTTAAGGGTACTGTAACATTTTTTTGCAAGTCACGTTTCAATTGAAAATTTTACAGTGACGGAACGCAAACATTTTATAGACTGGATAAGGGTTTTGGCATTTTTTATTCTTATACTTTTCCATTGTGCCATGCCTTTTGTAACCATTGGTTGGGAGATCAAAAACCAGGAGCAATCAATTGGTCTAACAAGGGTGTTGTGGTGGTTCCATCAGTGGCGTTTACCCCTTTTATTTTTTATTTCAGGAGCGGGCATTCATTTTTCACTAAGGAAAAGATCCATCCTTTCATTTAGTGGAGAAAGGATAGTAAGGTTATTGATCCCCTTGTTATTCGCTATGTTCTTTATTATTCCCTTACAGGTATATTTCGAAAAAATTCAAAGAGGATTGATCACTGGCAGCTATACTGCTTTTTATCCTACAGTATGGGAATTGGTACCCTACCCGAAGGGCACTTTAACATGGAGCCATATGTGGTTTGTGGTTTACTTATTTGTTTTTTGTATACTATTATTACCTGTTTTGTCTTTGTTCAAAATAAAACTAATAGAGAAGTTTAAGAGTCGCTTCATCAACATAGTTTCAGGCCCTTTCACCTTGTTTATTTTTACCATCCCATTATTTGCCTGTTATTACTTTTTCTTTATTGACTATCCGGAACAGGGTAGTTTATTAGATGATTGGTATTTGTTTTTATCCTCTTTTACGCTATTATGCTATGGTTACTTTTTAGCTGGATCAGAAAAGTTTTGGAATACTTGTGAAAAATATCGCTCTCCCTTTCTTTTTATGGCTATGGGATGCATTGCGATACTATATTATTTTTATTGGTGGCAAATGAAGATGCCAAAAGAAAATAACATACAATTATATGCTTATGGCTTATTAAATACCTTGCATGTTTGGACTTTAATTCTTGCGATTATTGGGTTTGCCAAAAAGCACCTGAACTTTTCCAATCGCTTTCTTCATTTTAATAATCAAGCAGTTTACCCTTATTATATATTACACCAAACAATCATTGTTTCCGCAGGCTTCTATGTGGTTCAGTTGTCTATTCCGATAGTTTGGAAAATGTGTATTTTGGTAGTTGTTACATTTATGGGTTGTTATTTACTTTTTCGTTATCTCATCAAACCTTTTAGCATAACCAGGATATTATATGGTTTGAAACCAAAAGAGAAGCGCCAGGAAAGTCCGGTTTAATTGCTATATGAAGTATTTGAATAAAAGCCTGTTTTGAATCGCTAACTTTAGGTTTCATCACAAGAGCTATGACCAAGAAGGTTAAGCAAAAATCATCCATCAGCAGGTTTTGGAAATTATTGGGGCCAGGATTGGTAACCGGTGCCAGTGATGATGACCCATCCGGTATTGCCACTTATTCTCAGGCAGGTGCATCCTATGGTTTAGCTACTTTATGGACAGGTATTTTGTCGTTTCCTTTAATGGCAGCGATCCAGCAAATGTGTGCCAGGATTGGGATGGTTACCAACGAAGGTCTCACTGGAACTTTAAAAAAACATTATCCCCTACCGGTTTTATACCTCATGTTATTGTTTAGTTTTCCGGCCATCATCATGAATATCGGGGCTGATATTGCAGGTATGGGCGCAGTTGGAACCTTGTTGTTCCCTTCCGTTGATGCTATTTATTTCAGTATACTTTTCACTTCCATTTTAATTGTATTGATCATATACCTGCCCTATGTAAAAATTGCTTCTACGCTGAAGTACCTGTGTATAGTCATGTTGGTTTATTTTATTGTTCCGTTTTTATATAAGCAGGATTTTATAACTATCCTAAAAGCTACGTTTATCCCAACCATTCATTTTAATAAAGAGTTTATTGCCATATTAGTTGGGATTCTTGGCACTACTATTTCTCCTTATCTTTTTTTCTGGCAGGCATCTGTTGAAGTAGAAGAAAAAAGACAAATGAAAAATCAATTAATAGTGAATAAAAAAATGATTCATACCATGAATCAGGATGTTGATTTTGGTATGACATTTTCCGGATTGGTCATGTATTTTATCATTCTCACAACAGGCACTGTATTATTTAATGGTGATGTACATCAAATTGACACAGTAGAGCAAGCAGCATTGGCACTGAAACCTTTGGCAGGGAATCTTGCATACCTCCTTTTTGCCGTTGGTGTTTTAGGCACAGGCTTTATAGCGATTCCTGTATTAAGTGGTGCATTATCTTATATCATTTCAGAAACTTTTGGATGGGAAGAAGGTCTTGACAAAAAATTTCATGAAGCAAAAGGTTTTTATGTCATCATCATTATATCATTGATGATCGGCCTTTCTTTAAATTATATTGGCATTACACCCATCAAAGCTTTGATCTATACAGCTATACTATATGGCATAACAGCACCGGTAATGATTGTGATCATTCTACACATTGCCAATAATAAAAAAATAATGGGTGAGTTTGTAAATGGCTGGATAGCAAACACAATGGGCATTATAGCACTTACCATTATGACTCTTGCCGCAGGTGCATTGCTTTATCTGCAGTTCTAATGCAAAAAATTATTTTAATTTTTGCAGACAAACCTGCAAGCTGCTTTTCCAGTCATTCAGCACTAACCCATAATCTTTTATAAGATCACTTGTATCCATAACAGAATAGGCCGGTCTTTTGGCAGGTGTGGGATAAGATGTAGCGGGGATCGGATTTACCTGGCAAGAAAATTGCGCCATTTCATTGATAGCCATCGCAAAATCAGCCCAAGAAATTATGCCCGTATTGCTATAATGATAAATACCGTAATGGGCATGGCCATTTTGAATAGAACTGATCATTTGTAAAATGGCACCTGCTAAATCAGCCGCATAAGTTGGAGAACCAACCTGGTCTCCTACAACATTTAATTCAGTTCTATCTTTCATCAAACGTAACATGGTTTTTACAAAATTGTTTCCATGTACGCTATATACCCAGGATGTTCGGATAATGATGGTTTCTTCATTTTTTTCAAGCGCCAGCTTCTCTCCTATCCATTTGCTATAGCCATAATAATTAACAGGTTCGCAGGGAGCATCTGTTGGATAAGGCTTTGTGCCATTGCCATTGAAAACATAATCAGTAGAAATGGTGATCAGTTTACAACCATATTTTTTACACTGCTCAGCAATCACACCAACAGATGCTGCATTGATCTGAAAAGCCATTTCTTTCTCTGTTTCGGCCTTGTCTACTGCTGTATAGGCTGCACAGTTAATAAAATATTGGGGTTGGTGAAGATCAAAAAAGGCAGGTATAGATTCAGGAACATTTAAATCTAATACCTGCCTGCCTGTAAAAATAAAATCGAAAGCTTCTCTATAATTAACAGCAATTTGTTCTAATTCATAACCCAGTTGTCCATTCTTTCCGGAAACTGCAATCAAAGGCTTTGACATAAAAACATTTAAACGTTGCTAATTATTTCATCCGACTTTCAAATTCTTTCGGCTGTTTGGTCCATTCTTCTTTGGGTAATGATTTGAAATAATCATAGGTCCGCTTCAAACCTTCTGCCCTATCGATGGTTGGCTCCCATCCTAATATTTCTTTAGCCTTGGTAATATCCGGTTGCCTTTGCTTAGGATCATCTACCGGTAAGGGTTTGTAAATGATTTTTACAGAAGATCCTGTAAGTTTAAGTACTTCTTCAGCAAAATCTTTCAAGCTGATCTCATTAGGGTTACCTACGTTTACAGGCATTGTATAATCACTCATCAATAAACGATAGATTCCTTCAACCAGATCACTTACATAACAAAATGAACGGGTCTGGCTACCATCGCCAAAAACAGTCAGGTCTTCGCCACGCAAAGCCTGTCCGATAAATGCAGGAAGGGCACGACCATCATTCAAACGCATTCTGGGACCATAGGTGTTAAAGATGCGAATGATCCTGGTTTCAACACCATGAAAGGTATAGTAGGCCCTGGTGATGGCTTCCATAAATCTTTTCGCCTCATCATACACACCTCTTGGGCCAACTGGGTTTACATTACCCCAGTATTCTTCAGTTTGCGGATGCACCACAGGATCACCATATACTTCACTGGTAGAAGCCACTAAAATTCTGGCTTTCTTTTCCTTGGCAAGTCCCAAACAATTATGTGTACCCAAAGCACCCACTTTCAAAGTTTGAATAGGTATTTTGAGGTAGTCGATTGGACTAGCAGGCGATGCAAAATGTAAAATATAGTCGAGTGGACCAGAAACATGGATAAACTTGGAAACATCGTGGTGATAAAACTCAAAATTATCCAGTTTGAACAAGTGTTCAATGTTTTTAAGGTCGCCGGTGATCAGGTTATCCATGGCAATCACATGATAGCCTTCTTTGATAAAACGATCACATAAGTGTGATCCTAAAAAACCTGCTGCTCCGGTGATGAGTATTCGTTTGCGTTCCATAAATTATTAGTTTGTTCTTCCAATACTTTCATAATGATAACCCATACCCGCCATAACTTTTATGTCGAACAGGTTTCTGCCATCAAAAATTACTTTATTCTTTAACCTGCTTTCTACCATTTCAAAATCAGGTGTTCTAAACTCACTCCATTCTGTTGCAATGATCAAAGCATCTGCATTTTCAAGTGTTGCATATTGATTGGCTGCATAGGTTATTTTATCGCCAATTGTATGTTGCACATTTTTCATGGCTTCCGGATCAAATGCAGCAACCGTTGCACCTGCAGCAGTTAATGCATCTATGAGGTATAAGGCCGGAGCTTCTCTGATATCATCTGTATTGGGTTTGAAAGCAAGACCCCACAAGGCAAAATGTTTTCCTTTCAGATCTCCATTAAAATATGCTTTGATCTTAGGGATCAGGTGTAATTTCTGGGCTTCATTTACATCTTCAACAGCCACCAAGATTTTGAAATCGTAATTTACTTCTGCAGCCGACCTGATCAATGCCTGCACATCTTTTGGAAAGCAACTACCGCCATAGCCGATACCTGGGAATAGAAAACGTTTACCGATCCTGTCATCAGAACCAATGCCTCTTCTCACCATATCCACATCAGCACCCAATTTTTCACATAACTGCGCAATTTCATTCATGAATGAAATTTTGGTGGCTAAAAATGAATTGGCTGCATACTTTGTTAGTTCTGCCGATTTTTCATCCATGAAAATTACCGGATTACCCTGCCTAACAAAAGGAGCATATAGATCACTCATAACTTTTCTGGCCCTATCAGAAGTTGTACCCACTACTACCCTGTCTGGTTTCATGAAATCATCTACAGCAACACCTTCACGTAAAAATTCAGGGTTACTTACCACATCAAATGCACCTGTAAAATTTTTCGCAATGGCTACCCTTACTTTCTCTGCAGTTCCTACTGGCACGGTACTTTTATCAACAATCACTTTGTAGTCTGTCAATATTTTTCCCAGGTCATTCGCTACACCCAATATATATTTCAGATCTGCTGAACCATCTTCACCGGGTGGTGTAGGCAATGCCAGAAAAATAATCACTGCATCTTTTATGCCTTCTTCCAGATTGGTGGTAAACTTCAATCGCCCTTCTTTCAGATTTCTTAAAAATATTTTTTCCAGTCCTGGCTCATAAATAGTAATTTCTCCGTTGGATAATTTATCCACTTTGGTTTTATCAATGTCTATACAAGTAACCTTATTACCTGTTTCTGCAAAACAGGTACCTGTTACCAGTCCAACATAGCCTGTACCTACTACTGCTATTTTCATGTTTTAACTGTTTAAATATTTTAAAATATGGTCTGTAATATAAGTTAATTGTTCCTTATCCATTTCAGTATGTACCGGCAAAGAAATAACACGTTCTGTTAGCCAGTCAGTAACCTTCAAATCATAGGTCGACAGATCCATCCCTGCAAACATATCCTGCCTATGTCCGGGTACCGGGTAATAGATCATTGATGGGATAGAATGCTCAGCCAAATAACTATTCAAGCCATCCCTGTCTGCATTATTCAATACCAATGTATACTGATGGTAAACGTGTTTGCTATAGTCGGCAACAAAAGGCGTCGTAATTTTTGGTTCATTGGCAAAAGCCTGGTTGTAAAAGGAAGCAACATCCTGCCTAGCTTTACTATACGCATCTAAATGGGTGAGCTTGATATCCAGAATAGCTGCCTGGATAGAATCGAGCCTGGAATTACAACCTACCATTTCATGGTAATATCTTTTCTGCTGCCCATGATTGGCAATCATCTTCATTTTCCTTGCCAATTCATCATCATTGGTACATAAAGCGCCCCCATCTCCATAAGCGCCTAAATTCTTGCTTGGATAAAAGGAAGTGGCGCCGATATGACCAATGGTGCCCGTCTTCTTTTGTGTGCCATCTGAAAATGTATAATCACAGCCAATGGCCTGGGCATTATCTTCAATTACATAAAGACCAAATTCATCCGCGATCTTTATAATTTCTTCCATGGGTGCTGCATGTCCATATAAATGCACTGGTACAATTGCCTTGGTTTTAGGTGTGATCGCATTACGCAAAGAGAGTGGATCCATACAAAATGTTTTAGGATCTACTTCTACAAAAACCGGTTTCAATTTCAATAAAGCCACTACTTCTGTTGTAGCGATATAAGTAAAGGAAGGGGTTATTACCTCATCACCTGGTTGCAGGTTTAAAGCCATCATGGCTATTTGAAGTGCATCAGTTCCATTGGCACAAGTAATAACGTGTTTTGCACCAAGATAGGTTGCCAGGTTTTTAGAAAAATCCTGAACCGGTTTTCCATTGATATAATTGGCACTATCCAGAACGGAATGAATGGCTGTATCTATTGCTGTTTTGATTTTTTGGTACTGGGTTTTGGTGTCCACCATTTGAATCGGCCGCATGCTTTCTCTGCTTAATTTACAAACAAAATTACTTAAAAAAGCGGTAATAGCACTGTGCTTATGTTATTAGAAAGCCTTGAAAAACTATGGCTTTAATTCGTTTCTTTGCAGTGATTATACAAATGCAGATGTTCCTATACCGTTTATTTATCTTTTTATATCCTGCTTTTGCCTGGCTTTTCGGATTTTTTAATCCAAAAGCCAAGCTTTGGACGAATGGTAGAAAAGGACTTCTGGCTAAAATAGCTGCTGATCTTCAAGCTAACCAGGATAAGATCATTTGGGTTCATACGGCATCATTGGGTGAATTTGAACAGGGTTTACCCATCATAGAAAGTATTCGAAAAGAGTACCCTGCTTATAAAATTCTCCTAACCTTTTTTTCGCCTTCGGGATATGAAGTCAGGAAAAATCATCCCTGTGCAGATTACATTTATTACCTCCCAATGGATTCACCCAAAAATGCTTTACGATTTTATCAGATCGTTAAGCCCTCTTTGGTACTCTTTGTGAAATATGAGTATTGGTATTATTACCTGAGAGAAGCTTATAAACGAAAAATACCTGTACTCTTAGTCTCGGGCATATTTAGAAAAAACCAATTATTTTTTAAATGGTATGGCGGGTTTTACCGTAAAATATTGGGGTTCTTCACCACCATATTTGTACAATCAAAAATTTCTGCAGATCTACTTAGCTCAATTCAATTAACAGCATCTCCTTTAATTAGCGGAGATACCCGATTTGACAGGGTTTGCAGCATTGCCCAAAGATTTGAACCCATTAGTTCCATTGAAAAATTTTGTGAGGAGAAAACAGTCATTGTTGCCGGAAGTACCTGGACTGAGGATGATGAAACCATTGCCCATTATGCAAATACACACAAGGATTTCAGGTTTATCATTGCGCCACATGATATTGATTCGAATAGACTCCAAGAATGCTTAAGCTTATACCATGATGCGCTTTTGTATACTGATTATGAAGAAAGACTGCTTGCCGGCAAAGAAATCCCATCGAATATCCATGTGCTCATCATCAACAATATGGGCATGCTGAGCAGGTTATACCATTATGCCAGCATTTGTTATATCGGCGGCGGTTTTGGCTATGATGGTGTACACAATGTTTTGGAAGCTGCTGTTTATGGAAAGCCTGTTGTATTTGGACCGGAATACGAAAAATACCAGGAAGCCATTGACCTCATTGAAAATGGCGGGGCATTCAGTATTGAAGACAGTCTTGATTTTGAAAGTACCCTAAACGAGATTTTTATAAACAAAGAATTACAGCAAAACGCATCATCTGCAGCAGCAGCTTATGTAAGAAACATGTCGGGAGCTACCCAAAAAATAATGGATCATATAGATGCAAATCGCCTTCTCACTAACTGATTAAAAAGTTTGGCAGAATCACTATTATCAGGCCAACTCAGTTTTACCTTCAATTCCCTTTGAATCCAATATTCAGCTTCGGGGTATATATTAAAAGCATTGATTGTTTTAAGACTCCGTTCGTACATATTTTCATCTCCCCTGAACAGGTCATTTACAAAAAGAAAACGGTCGTTTAAACCAATGGCTTTCTTCAGATCACGTATAGGTGCTTCCTGTAAAAGTGTGGCTACTTCCTGCTTTTCCTCTCTTAGTTTTTCATTCAGGTTTTCAATTTCTTTGGCATGAAGGGTATTGTATTCTTCAATGAAATTTTCCTGCTTCTTCTTAATAGGAGGTATATTTTCGGTAACAACTACCTGCTTTTGGTGGGTGAGGGTAGGTATTTCGGCCGGTTCTTCAAATAACCAGCCATTTGCAAAGGTGTTGATGGAAGGATTTTCACTAATAGGCTGGGCATCAAGCGTAGCTTGCTCTCTCTGTACATTTGTGTTTACAGAAGGCATGACTACGGTAATATTATTACCTGCTACAGCAGGTGCTTGTTTCTGCTGTAACTCAGAAAGAAGCAACTGGGCAGTTAACGCCATTTTTTGGGCATCGGCCTGCTGGTCAAATTGTTCTTTCAGTTTATTGATCAAGGTGCCTACTCTTTCCATTGGATGTAATACATTTGGGGGTTACCAAAAAGAAGGAATATTTAAAGTTACAAACGAATTTTTTGATAATTTATTATATACATGTTTATTGAACCCCATATATCAGGTGAAAAAAGAGGCTGGATCGAAGTGATTTGTGGCAGCATGTTTAGCGGCAAAACGGAAGAATTGATCCGCAGATTGAAAAGAGCAAAAATTGCCAACCTGAAAGTTGAGATCTTCAAACCGGGTATTGACGTTCGTTATGATGAAACCAAAGTGGTTAGTCATGACGCCAATACCATCCCCTCAACGCCCATAGATAACTCACAAACCATTCTTTTAATGGCTGAAGGAGTGGATGTGGTGGGTATTGATGAAGCTCAATTTTTTGATGCAGAGATCGGGCATGTTTGTGAAACACTGGCATTGCGGGGTGTTAGGGTAATTGTAGCCGGATTGGACATGGATTATTTGGGAAGACCATTTGGACAAATGCCCAATTTACTGGCTATCGCAGATTATATCACCAAGCTGCATGCCATCTGTATGAAATGTGGCAATATTGCGAATGTATCTTATCGAAAAACTGCACAGGAAGGTCAGGTTCTGATTGGTGAAAAGGAAACCTATGAACCCAGATGCAGAATATGTGCCAATGAAAAAGCGTAACCACCTAATAGCACTTATCCAAAAGGATTTTTTGCTGGAAACCAGACAGCAATACACCCTCTATGGCATTTTGTTGTATGTAGCTTCCACCATTTATGTGGTGTATTTAACCATGGGCAGCCCGGAAGACAATACCTGGAATGGCCTTTTTTGGATCATCCAATTATTTGTTTGTATCAATGCAGTAGCTAAAAGTTTTCTTTCGGAAAGCAGGGGCAGAATGCTTTATTTCTATTCTATTGCAGGTGCCAGAGATTTTGTAGTGTCTAAACTAATATTCAACGTTATACTGATGATGGCAATGAGCCTGATGAGTCTGGCCATATTTACCATCTTATTAGGTAACCCACTTGAGAATGCCTGGAAATTTGTTTTCATTACCTGTTTGGGGGGAATGAGCCTGAGTTTGGTCTTCACTTTTCTGGCTGCCATCGCTGCCAAAGCCCAGCAACAGGCCGCGCTTATGGCCATTATGGGCTTCCCCATCATTATTCCACAATTATTGCTATTGATGAAAATAGCCACAGCTGCATTTTCATCTGTTATTCAGGCAGGTTGGTGGCAGATGGTATTTTTATTAGTAGGCCTGGACATCATGGTGGTAGCGCTTGCCATCATACTCTTTCCTTTTTTATGGAAGGATTAAAAACGAAGATGTCTAACCGTCAACCCATTATTGATCAACTGTTTTAAAGAGTCTATCCCGATTTTCAAGTGATTCTCAACAAACTGAGAAGTTACTTTTTTATCGCTTGCTTCCGTTTTTACGCCATCCGGCACCATGGGTGAATCACTAACCAATAGTAAAGCACCTGTAGGAATTTTATTGTAAAAACCAACCGTAAAAATGGTGGCCGTTTCCATATCAATAGCATAGGCCCTTACTTTGGTGAGGTAGGCTTTAAAATCATCATCATGTTCCCATACTCTCCTATTCGTTGTGTAAACAGTGCCTGTCCAATAATCAACCTGGTAATCCCTTATGGTGGTAGAAATGGCTTTTTGCAGGGCAAATGCAGGCATAGCGGGCACTTCAGGCGGGAAGTAATCGTTGGAAGTACCTTCGCCCCTGATGGCAGCAATGGGCAAGATCAAATCCCCGATCTTGTTCCTTCTTTTCAAGCCGCCACATTTACCCAGAAATAAAACAGCTTCTGGTTCGATGGCTGTTAAGAGGTCCATTACCGTTGCAGCACCCGGACTACCCATACCAAAATTGATGATGGTGATACCATTGGCTGTTGCACACTGCATGGGTCTATCCAAACCAATTACTTTAACCTTATTCCATTTGGCAAACATGGTTACATAATTCCCAAAATTGGTGAGCAGTATATATTTACCAAAGTTTTCGAGTTGTTCACCGGTATATCTCGGCAGCCAGTTGTTAACAATTTCCTGTTTCGTTTTCATATAGCACAAATTTGATCAATGTTCAAGCGGTATCTTTGATAGGACCGATTAAGCTAAATTACAAAATTGCACCGGTAATCAGATACTATGCTAAAAATCAAGTTCCCTTCTCATCAGTTCCGCATTAAAGAGGAAGCAGGTAAGGAATGGATATTTGATCCCATCAGAAAAATCTGGACAAGCTTAACACCGGAAGAATGGGTAAGACAAAACATTTTGCATTACCTGGTTACTGAAAAAAAATACCCCGCTTCATTGATAGCTGTTGAGAAAGAATTATTGCTGGGAGATTTAAAAAAAAGGTTTGACATACTTGTTTACCGAGATTCAAAACCCTGGATGATCATTGAATGCAAGGAAATGGGCGTTCCACTTTCTGAGCTGGTTTTAAAACAGGTGCTTAATTATAATATCACGCTGCAAACATCTTTTATCATTATTACAAATGGAAAGGAACACGCAGGTTTTGCGCTGAAAGGTAAAGCTGCAGAAAGTATAACTGATTTTCCTGTTTACTAAAATGGGTCATTACAAAAATGCAATGACCCATTTTAAATAAACTATTCTTGCTACTATGGGAAAATACCCAATTCAGAATAAGTAATACCTACTTTATTGATCGCACATACATATGCAGCCGTTCTCATATCCGGTATAGCAGGATTTGCTTTCCAGATATTCATGATCTCGTTGGTGGCACCAATCATGGTTTCTTCCAATCCACTGTGCACCAAATCAATTTCTTCTGCACCATGTAAGATCATTTTTCTTTCCTGAAGAGATACTTGTTTACCGGTAAGGGATTCAATTTGTTTCAGGATATGACTATTCAAATTTTCTGTGAATCTTTTCTCCATCATACCATGACGCACATGGCTTAAATTTTTTAACCACTCAAAATAAGAAACCGTTACACCACCTGCGTTCAGATACATATCCGGAACAACCAAAACTCCTTTTTTAATGAATACTTCATCTGCTTCTGGCGTTAATGGACCATTTGCAGCTTCGCCTATTATTTTTGCTTTAACACGCTCAGCATTTTTTCCATTGATCACATTCTCTAATGCTGCTGGTATCAATACATCACATTCCAATTCCAATGCATCGCTGCTTTTCTCCAAATTGGTAGCACCAGGAAAATTCAAGATAGAACCTGTTGCTTTTCTGTGTTGGAATACTTCTTCCTCATTCAATCCATCAGCCTTATAAATAGCACCTTCATATTCAGCTAAAGCAACTAAGATGGCACCGTTTTCGCGGAAAAATTTAGCACTATGGTAGCCAACATTTCCCAATCCCTGCACGATCACTTTCTTGTCTTTCACGCCAGTGGTCATATTCAATTTCTGCATCACATCGGGCATATTCATCACTTCCCGAATACCGTAGAAAACACCTAAACCCGTTGCTTCTCTTCTACCATGCACACCACCCTGAGAAATGGGTTTACCTGTTACACAACCTGCAGCATCAATTTCACCAGGTTTTAAAGAGGAATAAGTATCTACTATCCAGGCCATTTCTCTTTCACCGGTTCCATAATCTGGTGCTGGCACATCAATGCCAGGTCCGATAAAATTCTTTTTTACCAATTCACTGGTATATCGTCTGGTAATTTTTTCCAGCTCATAAACACTGTGGTTTCTGGGGTTGATTTTTATACCGCCTTTCGCCCCACCAAATGGTACATTTACAATGGCACATTTGTAGGTCATCAAAGATGCCAATGCCATCACTTCATCCTGGTTCACTTCATCGCTGAAACGAATACCACCTTTACAAGGTGATTTATGTTGTGAGTGCTGCACACGATAGGCTTCAATTACTTCTATTCTTCCGTCGTCCATCTTAACAGGAAAACGCATACTGTATATACTGTTACAGGCTTTGATCTGCTCCAGCAAACCATCTTCCCATTTGGTATATTTTGATGCTTTATCAAAGCTTTCCCCTACGCTGTGGAAAAAGCTATACGGTTGTTGACTTGACATGTGTTTTAGTTTTATATTAATTTTCTTTTGACAATCAATTAATTCAGGCCTTCCTACTTTTTAGGAACATATGTTCCTTTACTATTTTTGAACAACAACGCAACTATGCGTTTTTATTCGCTTTTTCGAGCTTTGTTATTTTCCTTTCCAGGTTATATACATAAAAAAACAAGCCCAGTAAAATAGTAACCACAACGGCCACTACCACATAAATTTTACCATTGCTTTGCATAAAACCTTGGGGTGCTATTTCTTTCGTTTGCGCTTGTAAGGAAATGGTTGCTACCATACCAACCAATAGCAATAAGTATTTTTTTAGCCTATTCATTAGTTATGTTTTTTTGATGTAAAATCTGTACCCGTATTCTTAACGTAGTGATCCAAACACTTAATAATGTCCAGCCAATAAAAGCAGGATACATCACCATGCGCATACTATCTGATGAATCTTTGGGGTTTAATCCAGGATTACCTTCACTGCCTTGTCCGCCTGGATGCAAACTTTCTGTAAGTCGTGGCAAGATCCAGATAGTAGGAAATAACATGAAGAAGGCAAATATGTTATAGACAGACCCAATTCTTGCCTGCTTTTCTTCATCCTGCAAACTCCCTTTTAAAACAAAATAAGCAAAGTACATCAGCAAGGCGATGGCAGTACCATTTTGTTTGGGATCACCGCTCCATGGTTTACCCCATTGAAAATTAGCCCATATCATACCCGTAACCAAACCCAAAACTCCTAATAATGTTCCTGTTCTGGCAAACTCTGTTGCATAGATATCTGATACAACATTTTGTTTACGTAAATATTTTATGGCATAAATAACAGAAGTTGTGAAACAAACCATCATGGCTATCCACATAGGCACATGGAAAAATAAATTCCGAATGGTTTCCTTTAAAGGCACGCCGGGAGGTGAAGGTACTTCAACCAAAAAACCATAGGTGCAGGTGTAAAGCAATAATAAAAAACAAAGTATTTTCCACCAGGATTTTCGAAGCATGATTTTCTTTTTACGATAGTTTAACTATCGATAAACTAACAGGTGTGAGCGCAAAAATAGGTGAAAGGGTGGCAATAAAAAGAATCCTTGTGTAAAATTTACTAACCGAAAAATTAAATGTCCATAACCTCCTCATTTAATAAAGAACCGATAAATAATAAAGATCATTTTAAAAAATCAATACTATTGGTGAATCAGTTTTTACAAATTATATTTAACAAATGCAGCAGGCCATTTTAGAGATCAAAAACCTGTCCATCGATTTTATCAATCAGGAAGAAACTACGCATGCATTAAATAATATTAATATATCTATAAAAAGAGGACAAATAGTTGCTATTGTGGGTGAATCTGGCTCTGGCAAGTCGGTTACAAGCCTTTCAGTGCTCAAATTATTGCCTTCTCCACCAGCAAAATATCTTTCCGGAGAAATTTTATTACATACCGGAGAACAAACCACCAACATTTTACAAGCGTCTGCAGATCAATTGTCGGCTATTAGAGGCAATCGGGTTGCCATGATTTTTCAGGAACCCATGACATCCCTCAACCCTGTTTTCACCTGTGGTTTCCAGGTGATGGAAGCGATTCAATTACATTTTCCTCTTAACAAAGAAGAAGCCAAAAAAAAGACCATTGCCTTATTTGAAAAAGTGCAACTACCGGACCCTGCCCTTATTTTTTCAAAATATCCCCATCAATTAAGTGGTGGTCAGAAACAAAGGGTTATGATCGCCATGGCGATGAGTTGTGAACCTGATTTACTTATCTGTGATGAACCAACAACAGCACTTGATGTAACGGTACAAAAAAACATGCTGCAATTAATTCGTACCCTGCAGGCTCAAACCAATATGGCAGTGATCTTTATTACCCACGACCTGAGCGTGGTAGCTGAAATAGCCACACAGGTAGCCGTGATGTATAAGGGCGAAATTGTTGAATTGTCAGATGCTGCTACCCTATTCAAAAGTCCCAAACACGCTTATACCAAAGCTTTACTGGCATGCAGACCCATGCTGCATCAGCGGGGTGAAAGATTACCGGTAGTTAGTGATTTTATGGAATTGGGGAATGATGGAAAAATTAAGGAGAAACCATTTATTGCGGACACAACCCCACCAAAAACAATTCAGCCCGCATCAAGCAATCAGAAAATATTGCTTTCTGTTAAAAACCTTGCTGTTCATTTTCCTGGTAAGAAATCATTTCTGGGTAATACCATTTCTTATCATAAAGCAGTTGATGATATCAGTTTTGATGTATATGAAGGCGAAATAGTGGGCCTTGTTGGCGAATCAGGTTGTGGTAAAACAACCATGGGCCGTGCGATCTTGCGTTTGATCGATGCCCAGGCTGGAGCGATTTTTTATAAGGGAGAAGACCTCTTACAAATGAATAGGAGCCAATTGCAGCCTATCAGAAAAGATATGCAGATCATTTTCCAGGATCCCTATTCCTCCTTACATCCGCGAATGACCATTGGTGAAGCCATTGCAGAACCATTACTTGTGCATAAGATCATCAAGGGTAATGCCGGGAGAAAAGAAAAAGTAATGGAATTATTGGAAAAAGTAGGTCTCAAACCAGAACACTATAGCAGGTACCCACATGAGTTTAGCGGCGGCCAGCGACAAAGAATTGTTATAGCAAGAGCATTGGCATTAGAACCTTCCTTTATCATCTGCGATGAGAGTGTTTCTGCGCTGGATGTTAGTGTTCAGGCGCAAGTATTGAATTTACTTAATGACCTGAAAAAGGAATTCGGTTTTACTGCTATTTTCATCTCGCATGATTTGTCGGTGGTTCGCTATATCAGTAACCGTATCATTGTGATGAATAAGGGGAAAATAGAAGAGATGGGTGAAGCTGACAAGGTTTACAATAATCCACAAAGTGCTTATACACAGAAACTTATAGCGTCTATCCCCGGAATTTCTGTATAGATATACACATTTAAAAGGGCGGTTCCATAAGCATGAATTGGCATTGTGACCTGTTTTTTGTACCTTTGCCGACTTCCGAAATTCATGCCGTAACATGAAGTTTTGCATATCCTGCTGGTAGCGGGATAGTGAACTGAATGTGGCTATCATCGTAAAACAAGCGTAGACACATGAAATTATCCCAATTCAAGTTTGACCTTCCCCTTAACCTGATTGCACAGAACCCGACCAAAAAAAGAGAAGACAGCCGTATGATGGTTGTTGACCGTAAAACCGGGCATATGGAAAACAGGCATTTCCGCGACATCATCGAATATTTTGATGACAAGGATGTTTTTGTTGTAAATAATACTAAAGTATTTCCTGCAAGGATGTATGGCCGCAAAGAAAAAACAGGTGCTAAAATTGAAGTATTCCTTTTAAGGGAACTCAACAAGCCCAATCGCTTATGGGATGTTATCGTTGATCCCGCAAGAAAGATTCGTGTTGGTAATAAATTATATTTTGGAGAAAATGAAGAACTGGTAGCTGAAGTAATTGACAATACTACCAGCAGGGGCAGAACCATCCGTTTCCTGTGGGATGAAGATGATGAGAGCTTTAAAAAAATGCTGGAACATTTGGGAGAAACACCCTTACCTAAATACATCAAACGCAAGCCAGATGAAGAAGATAAGGAAAGATACCAAACCGTTTATGCCAAACACGAAGGTGCGGTAGCTGCGCCTACTGCAGGTTTGCATTTTAGCAAGGAACTGATCAAAAGATGCGAGATCACCGGCATCCGTTTTGCTGAAGTTACCCTGCATACTGGTTTGGGAACATTCAGACCGATTGAAGTGGAAGACCTGAGTAAACATAAAATGGATGCTGAATATTATGCCATTGATCAGCAAGCTTGTGATATTGTGAACAAAGCAAAGGCTACCAATCGCCGCATCTGTTCTATTGGTACCACAACCATGCGTGCAATGGAAAGCAGTTTTACTGCACAAAAATTATTAAAACCAAGTGAAGGATGGACCAACCATTTTATTCACCCGCCATATAAATTCAATGTGGCAGATAGCCTGGTTACTAATTTTCATTTACCTAAGACCAGTTTATTAATTATGACCTGCGCTTTTGCAGGCTATGACCTGGCCATTGAAGCATATAAAAAAGCGATCAAGGATAAATATCGTTTCTTCAGCTATGGAGATGCATTGTTGATCGTATAATTATTTATAGCCACAGATTTCTCAGTGTTAATCAGTGAAATCTGTGGCTATTTTATTTTAGGGGGCCAATAGTCGAAAGGCAGTTTGTTACACATCTTTTCCCACCATGCCCAGTAACCTGTGATCATCATATTATCGCCTTCAAAATAACTCCCATTAGCAAGTACTAAAATGGGCTCATTTTTCAAAAAATGTACCTGAGAATTAAAAGGTGCAATTCGGAATCCTGCAGGACCTGCCCTACCCTGAATACCCATGCTTTTAAGCGGTTTATACACTACCTGCAGTTTCCCAGAAAACAGCATACCAACAGTTACACTATCTAATGCAAACGCCAGACTATCTCCTGTCAACATTTTATCTATCACCACCACTTTGTTATTGGGTTGCTTAAAAACACTTTCATAATAAGCCAATGAATCCTGCATGATATTAAGGGAAGAATCAATAGCAGGTATACTTTTATCTAAACTATCTGCACCTGCCACATTTTTTGACTGAATGTATTTCAGGAACCCACTATATATTTTTTGAACCCTCCTATGCTCTGCGGCTGATACGTTGACCACTTGCTTTACTTCAAATGCCTGTTCAATTAACCTGTTTCTAAAAAGACTACGATAGAAATGAAGCAATGACCCGTAATAAGCTGTTTGTCTGTTTTCCATCCATCGTTTTTCCTGGTTACGCCTTTTGGTTTCCATCTCTTCAAACAAGGGAAAGCCCTGGTATAAAAATTCTTTGTTATCCAGGTTAAACTCAAATAAAGTAAGGTCGTATTTCATATGGTAACCCAAAGCAAGGTTATCTATCAATAATTGATCATCAGACTTTACTTTAATGGTATTACGTTTTTTATCTAATTTAAAATGAACTACCTCGGGATTTTTCAGTTTACAATCTTTTGCAAAGGGCGAACTTCCAATAAAATTTTCCATAAAAATGGCACCCCATTTTTCCCAACCATCCTTATCATATGATTCCACTATTACCTCTTGTAACTCTTTGGTAGCAGGCACTAACAAAATTTCGAGATTATTCGGCAATTGATCAGAACGGATTTCGCGGTGATAGGTTTCGTAGCCTATAAAGGAGATCACCAGGTCGTACCTTCCATTAGGAAAAGCATGAATGATAAAATTACCCGCTTCATCCGTAATAGTGCCTACAGAAGTATTACTCAGGTAAACATTAGCAGAAACAACGGGTTTACGGTTATCTAAACTGATCACTTTACCCTTTAAGGATACTTGGGCATGAGAGAGACAGCACATAAAAACCCCTATTATCAAACCAATGTACCTTAACAATTTTATTAATTTGAACTAAGGTAACAAGTCTCCTTAAAATGAAAAAACCGCTGATACTATTCAGCGGCTTTTCAAATTAATTTGCTTTTTTACAAGCCAAATAATCCTTTATTCAATAACTGAAGTGTTTTTGTTTTATTGGCACTGGGTACCAACAAGGAAATATTATGGGGACTGCCACCATAACTAACCATTGTAACGGTTACTTCTTTGATAGCATTAAATAATTTCTGCAATACATCTTCTGTTTGTGCAATTTCATTGCCTACTATGGAAACAATGGTTTGATTTTTTTCCACTTCAACCGTACCAAAGGGTTCTAATTCTTTGATGATCTTTTGCAAATAAGTATCATTATCAATAGTAACTGAAACCGCTACTTCAGAAGTGGTGATCATATCAATGGAAGTATGGTATTTTTCAAACACTTCAAATACCTTACGCAAAAAACCATATGCCAGTAGCATTCGGCTACTTTTTATTTTAATGGCGATGATCCCGTCTTTGGCCGCAACAGCTTTCACACCAACACTTCCGGCTTCTTTGGTAATTACCGTACCTGCTGCTTCGGGCTGCATGGTATTGAGCAGTTTCACAGGTACATTCTCCTGTTGTGCAGGCCAGATGCAGGTAGGGTGCAAAATTTTCGCACCAAAATAGGCCAACTCTGCAGCTTCATCAAAGCTCAGTTGTTTGATGGCGATCGTTTTATCAACAACCCTTGGATCATTGTTGTGCATGCCATCAATATCTGTCCAGATCTCACACACAGAACCTTTAATTGCAGCAGCAACCAGTGAAGCGGTATAATCACTTCCACCACGTTTCAGGTTATCAACTTCGCCCTTTGCATTTTTGCAGATATAACCCTGGGTAATAAATAATTTTTTGTCCTTGTGCTGCTGAAGCAACTGACTCAGTCTGATCTTGATACTACCCAATTGCGGCTCTTCATTGATGTCTATCGACATAAATTCCAATGCCGGCAATAACATATGATCAATTTGCTGCTCTTCCAGGTATACACTAAAGAGTTTGGTACTGAGTAATTCACCCTGTGCCAAAATATCTTTATTCAATGCTTCACTAAATGAAATACGCAGAATAATATTCAGAAATTCAAAATGCTCTGTAACAATAGCAATACCCTTTGCATAGGTTATTTCTTTTTTCAGTAGATCTTTTACAAATCCTTTATAATGTTCTTCCAGCTTATCTATTTTAAGCTTAGCTCCTGCGCGATCGCCAGTTGCCAGACTATTGCTGATCTCTACAAGTGAATTTGTTGTACCACTCAATGCACTCAGCACTACGATGGTTGGTTCTTCAGAACCTGTGATCAACTGTGCAACCTGGTGCATTCTTTCCGGCTTACCAACACTGGTGCCGCCAAACTTCATTACTTTCATGTGAAACCCCCTCCCCCAATTTTTTAGATGATTAAATTTTGAGCAAATGTACAGGCTGAAACTATAAATACATGAAAGTATTTTAATAACAGATGTTAGTACGGCAAAGGATTTCAGCTATTCCGTGCCTAAGGAAAAACTATTGAAAATTTAGCTCCAATATTTTTCAGATCCTCCGCCACAATTTCTGCCAAAGGAATGCCCTCTTTCATCCTGATGGCTTCCATCTCTCTTTCAGGATCACCGGGAATCAATACACGTTCATGCCCTTCGGCTGGTTTGGCTGCTCTGAATCTTTGGATCCAGTTATCCATATGAAATTTAAAATCTGATGCTGGTCTGAATGCATCTATGCGCATCGCACCAAAAAAATGTCCCAAACCCTTACCCGGCATATTTTCAGGCATCGCCACATAAGCCGGAAATGGTGGTGCCCAGGGACCATAAGAAGCTCCGCTCAATACAGCTGAAAAAATATCCACGATACTGCCTAATGCATATCCTTTATGACTGCCATGCTCTCTATCGCTTCCCAAAGGCAACATGAGGCCTTCTTTCTTTAAAATACTGGCATCTGTTGTTGGATTTCCTTCCTTATCAGTAACCCAACCCAAGGGTGCTTCCTGGCTTTTTCTTTGTAATAATTCCAGTTTCCCGTTTGCAGCTGTGGTTGTTGCGAAGTCGGCCACAAAAGGCGGTTGTTCACCTGCGGGTATGGCAACAGCAATAGGATTGGTGCCTAGCATCCTTTCCACAGAAAAAGTAGGCGCTACAAAAGCACTGGCATTGGTCATGGCCATCCCGATCATTTCATTTTCTAAAGCCATCATGGCATGATGTCCTGCAATACCAAAATGATTGGAGTTAGAAACACTAACCCAACCGGTTCCTGCGATCTTTGCTTTTTCAATAGCTATTTTCATTGCAAATGGTGCCACTACCAAACCCAAACCTGCATCTCCATCAACAACTGCAGTGGATGGTGTTTCATGAACGACCTTTATGGCAGGTTTTGCATTTACCCTGCCTGCTTCCCATAAACGGATATAGCCTGATAAACGGGCAACGCCATGACTGTCAATACCCCTGATATCTGCTGCCAGTAAGCCTTCTGTGGCAATAGCGGCATCTGCTTCCGGGCATCCCATCGCTAAAAAAACGGATTGGGTAAACTTGTAAAGATTTGTATAGGTGATCAACATTTGATAAAATTATTTGAAAGAAATCTTTTTGCAAGATAAGTGCTTTGTACTGATTGTTACTGATATAAGCAGTCTTATGCTATAAATACAATTCTACTTATTTTTATAGGATGAAGCGATTTCCTTTATTATGTCTGGCCTGCTTATGCAGCACCTCCCTGATGGCACAGTTTTCAAGAGATTCTATTCAAACAGATTTTGTTTTATACCAGCGTCGTATCGATTTTGATAAAAGTCTGAAAAACAGAACTATCAAAGCCAGTTTTGCCGAACCCTTGAATGCAGAAACTGAAGACCGGTATCGGGAAGCTTGCTGGGCCATTTCGCAATTCCTTTTTCAGAGTCCGGAAATTGAAAATGGTTTTCGCAAAATGTTTGCGCAATATGAAAGCCTGGAAAATAGTACTAAAAGGGCATTACTTGAAGCCGTGTACGGTGCCTATCCTGCATTATTTGAAAATGAAATAAAGCTTTTAATTAAGCAGGAAAAGATGCCCAAACTCTTTGCCATGCAGGCAATTTACCTGTTTCGGTTACACCATACTGATGCAGATAAAAAAGCATTGTTCACTTTATTAAACAGCAACTTTAAAAACCTTAATAGAGATAATTTATTAATTGAATTGAAGGATTATTTGAATGAACATGAAAAGCTGTCAAATACTAAAATCCCAAACTTAACATCCCTATTTCAGTTTCAGAAAAATTCGGGTTTGAAAATGATCTATTCCTTTCAAAGGTGGAATAGAGATTATCCCGGACTTGCCATCATACAAAATGCGGATGGCAGTTTTATTCGCAACAGCAACGGCAATCTTCAGGTATTCGAACAACTTGCCAGGTCTGCTTCCGATCTCCCCTATTTCATTACCAATGGCAGTTCTCCGCAAGGTGCTTACAGTATTCAGGGAACGGCTGTTTCGCATAATAATTTTATCGGACCAACACCCAATATTCAACTGGTCATGCCTCATGAGACTGATAGTGTTTACTGGCAACTACCCTATGATTCAACCAAAGATAAACTTACCAATTACCTCTCACTGTTTCCGGAAGATTGGCGCAATTACCAACCCATGAAAGAATCATTCAATGCAGGTAAAATAGGGAGAACAGAAATTATTGCACATGGCACCACCATTGATCCGGAATATTTTAAAGACAAACCCTATTATCCGTTAACACCCACTATGGGTTGCTTATGTGCCAAAGAAGACTGGAATATTTTTAATGGGAAATTTTTAGGCAGCGACCAGTTCAATATGGTACAGGCTTTTGTATCATCTCCCGGCAATAATGGATACCTGTTTGTTATTAACCTCGACAACCAATTAAAACCTGTAAGCAAAGAAGAATTGGAAAATTTGGTTAGTCAATTTGAAAAGAAATAAGAAAACACTTATTCCTGCAAATAATATTTACCATCCATATCCACTTTTATTTTAAAGGGATCATAGAAATAGTTCAAAAAGACTGCGATTTCTTTTCTTGTTAAAGCATCTGTCAATTTTCTTTTTGGAAGTTGATAAGTAGTAAATATTTTTTCTAGTGAAGCCAACTTTGATTCAACAGACAAATCGCTATTTATTTCTGCAAAATGGAATCTAAACAAATCAACTAAATTTTGGAGGCTCACTGATATCTTCCGAGCATCGGGAGGAACCATCTTAAAAACTTTTCCAAATGATTTGTTCATGCTTTGAATGAGACTTCCCAATTGCATCAAACTATCCGGATAGAAATAGGTTTTATTTGCCCAGGACACAGATTTTCCAGTTCCTTCCATTAGTCCAGTTGCACCTATTTTTTGAATGATAGACCAAGTGGGGTCTTGCTGCTTTACATCTACAAATGGCATGATAAAACATTTGCTTTGTAACAATGCTTCTTGCACTTCTCTCACATCTGTTCCTGCTATATTTTGTCCTCTTTTTATAACAGCATTTGCAGCTAAAGCACCAGCAGCCTGACCAGTAAGCAGTACCACAGGTTGTAACCTGGTAGTTCCATTGGCAATATTGCTAACAGAAATTCCTTTTTCACAAACCACCAATCCTTCAATGCCTTTTGGTATTAAAGCACCTAAAGGAATATTAAAGGAAGGCACTTCCGGAAATGGAATGGGTGGAACTTTTCCTGGGTATTGACCATGGTGATGGTCAACCGGATAATCACCTACCGAAATACCTGTTCTGTATAATTGATATTGGTAAGGAGATTTAATATGATCAATGTTGAATCTAACAATTCCTTTCACCCTGCGTCCTTCCCGATGATAAGGTACAAAGGCCATCCCCTTGTTCATCTCATCTTCCGCAAAACCTATATTTTTTTGTTTAAGGGTTGTTTGCAAAAAATAGATGAAACCTAATGTTTGATTTTTTGCAGCAGTGTAGGCTTTTTCGCGATCGATGGCTTTCATTTCTACAACATCCAGGTATGAATCATTGCCATGAGGCGGCCAGTTGAGCATGTATTTATTGGGTCTGCCTTTAGTTACCCTAAGTTTACCATAATCCAACACTTTTAAAGTATTGAATGCATAAGGCTTTTCAAAACAAGGTGCATCGCTGGTGCTGCAATAATATTTTTTAGGATCATACCCCGGAGGAGCTTCAATGGTCTTGTCTGCAGATCTACCATAATCTTGCAAAGTAGCCGCCCATGTTAGGTCTTGGATCACATTTGATTTTCCCGGAGCAATTTTTTCACCACTTTGCGAACTATCTTCCGTACCCAGATCATAACCTGCGCCAGCTGAAGCAAAAACATCTCCCAGATCTGTTGCATCAATCGTTATATCGGCGGTTACTTCCAGTTTGTCACCTTTTAGATTGGTAAAACTTGCCCCCATTATTTTAGTACCATTCTTGAGTGCCTTATCAAAATACCAGCCATATTGTACCTGCAAATTTTTTTCTTGTAATGCAAAGGCTTTAAAAATACTATCTCCCACATGCGGTTCAAAACAGGTTTCGCTTACCCAACCTGTTGCCAGGTTTTTAGTTTGATAATGCGCATACAATGCCTGACGAAATTCTTCCCACAAGCCACTGGGCAATGCATTATTTCCGTCGGTACAACTTACGCCAGCAGCTGTTAGCATGCCTCCCAGCCAATTTGTTTGTTCAATGATGGTTGTTTTAGCACCTGTTCTGGCACTTTGTAAACCGGCGGCAATACCGCCAGTAGTTCCACCAACTACTAAAACTTCTGTATGAAATTTCTGATTCTGCGCGTAAATGCTTTCTTGCAAAAAGATCAATAAGAAAAGAAATAATATTTTTTTCATGCGTAAGAATTCAATTCCAAGATAAAAAAAGGAGATGATCTTGTTCATCATCTCCTTTTTAAAAGCAATAAATTCTTTAGAACGGTAGATCATCCAAAGGTTCTGTGATCTCATTGGCTGATGGAGCAGCCGTTGCAGGCTGTGAATAGGCTGGTGCTGCGGTATACCCAGAACCATTATCCTGGCTGCCACCACCTTCACCTGGTTTACTACCCAGCAGTTGCACACTAGCTACCCTTAGGCTAAGTGTTGCACCATTTCTTCCATCCTGTGTGGTGTAAGTGCGCACATCGGGCTGACCATCAACATAAACCTGCGTACCCTTTTTTAAATAAGGAGCAACGGCGGTTCTGTCTGTCCAGTAAGCACAATCCACCCAGGTTGTTTTATCTTTCTGGTTTCCCTGGGCATCTTTAAACTTTTCTGTATGCGCCACTGTAAAATTGATCACACTCTTTCCGTTCACATTGTTAACGATGGCATCCTTTCCAAGATTGCCGATTACCTGAAGCTTTATCATGATTTTTAGTTTTTGTAAATCTCGAAAAAATGAAATTACAGAAATAGCGTATTTCACGCATCATTTGCTTTTATTTCACTGTATAAATTGGGATTAAATACTTTAGTTACCCCTTTAAAGGGTAAGTCAAGCAGGATTTTCCTGATTCCCCACAAATTTCCGCTTTCGTAATCTTCCAGAACAGCCAATTCTGCTGCATTTGACTTAGTTAGTTTAATTTTGCAGATTCACAAAACAGTCATTAAAGACTGACAAGCGTATATGAGCAGGAAAGGAAAGGTAATGGTGGCAATGAGTGGCGGTATAGACAGTACGGTGGTAGCCCTTATGCTACACCATGAAGGCTATGAAGTGGTGGGTATTACCATGAAGACCTGGGATTATGCCAGTAGCGGCACCAGTACCAAAGAAACAGGATGTTGCAATATTGATTCTTTTAATGATGCCCGTCAGGCAGCGGTGCACCATGGGTTTCCGCATTTTATACTGGATATCAGAGAGGAATTTGGTGATTTTGTGATAGAGAATTTTGTGGAAGAATACCTTGCCGGCAGAACGCCCAATCCCTGTGTGATGTGCAATACACATATCAAATGGCGTGCACTCTTAAAAAGAGCCAATGCTTTGGATTGCGAATTCATCGCAACTGGACATTATGGAACCATCAGGCAACACGATAATGGCAGATATGTGATCAGTAAGGGTTTAGATGAAACCAAAGACCAGAGTTATGTGCTTTGGGGGCTTGACCAGGAGCTTCTTAGCAGAACCATGTTGCCTTTAGGGGGATACCGTAAATCTGCCATACGTCAAATGGCGATAGATATGGGCTACCCTGAATTGGCCAAAAAAAGTGAGAGTTACGAAATTTGTTTTGTACCCGATAATGATTACAGAGGCTTTTTGAAAAGGCGTGTAGACGGATTGGAAAAAAAAGTAAATGGCGGCTGGTTTGTAGATAAAACAGGCAAAAAATTGGGGCAACATAAAGGATATCCTTTTTATACCGTTGGCCAAAGAAAGGGACTGGATATTGCTTTAGGCCATCCTGTATATGTAACTTCTATTAATCCGGATACAAATACTGTGGTATTGGGCGATGAAACAGATCTGGAACAGAATGTCATGCTGGTGGCACGTATTAACTGGATGAAATACGATGGCATCAGTGATGGTATGGAAGCCATCACTAAGATCCGTTACAAAGACAAAGGAGCACTCAGTAATTTATATTCCTCGGAAAATGGCATCCGTGCAAGGTTCTACGAAAATGTAAAAGGTATTGCACCCGGACAAAGCGCCGTATTTTATGAAGGCAATGATGTGATTGGTGGTGGTATTATACAGCGGGGTGAGTTGGTTTAGATTTATTAAAAGCAACTACTCATTTGATTCAGAAAATACGACGCAATTAATTGCATGTTTCATTCATTAAAAGCTAAGAAAACTACTCAAACTTTTTTTGCAACAAAGCCACAAACATCGAGTCCGCTTTTATTGCATAGCCTTTTAAAACTTCTTGCCTAACCAATTGAAGTGATTGATCATTTACCAACCAGTCAACCATCACTTCATTTTCCACTTTAAAAACAGAACAGGTAATATAAAGAAGAAATCCTCCGGGCTTGATAGCGGTTAGTATATTTTGCACGATCTTTTTTTGCAATGCAGCATAAGCATGCATTTCCGCTTCATTAAAAAAGTATAATTGCTCAGGCGTCCTTCCCCAGGTTCCGCTACCGGAGCAGGGGGCGTCGCAGAGGAGAATATCGAATGTCGAATGTCGAATGTCGAATGTCGAAGTACTTAGGTCTGCAATAGATGAACTAAATTTTTTTATTCCTGCACGCTCAAACCTTTCCTTTAAATTTTTTAGAATAGAAGGTCGAACATCAGAAACGGTTAAATCAATATTTGAAAGATGATCGTAAGCTAGAATTGACTTTCCGCCACTGGCAGCGCAGCAATCCCAAAGAAAAGTTTGCGGTTTTGTGTTTTGAGTTTTGAGTTGGGGGAAAAATTCGGCTACTCTTTGGGAATTGTAATCCTGGACAACGGCTTCCTTGTCCATTTCTAATATGCTGTCTACCTTACTGCCATTGGGTAAGGCAAGTGTGTGCTTTCCTATTTGCTTGTAAGGGATTTGCGCAGCTACTAGTTTTTGGTTTACCGATTTTTCATGGCCCGGCCTAACCCTTAAGTATAAATCGGGTTGGATGAAAAAAGATAGTAGCAAAGCCTGTTTATCTATGCCTTCACTTAACGCATGGGTCCAAGGGAAAATATCATCCAAAGAAAAATCGGGATAGTTTTTCTGCACGAAATTTATTCTATCCGATAATGCTTCTTCCCAATTTTCTATCCAATGCGGTGTAAATAAAATTGCCCAATCGCCTGTCGATGCATTACACAGAAAGATAGCCACACGCATTCTTTCTGCTATATCTTCTCCTTTTAAAGCATGACCTAACCTGAAATAATTATAACAGATATGTGCGATCCATTTTCTATCCTTTGATCCGTGCTTCTTGTTTTGTGAAAAATAATTTTTGAGAAAATGCAATAGGGGTTGGCTGCCATCATATTGACTTAATAGAAGTAAAGCTGTATTAAAATAAGATTGAAATCTCATAACCACCCCCAACCCCCTAAAGGGGGAATAAAAAACCTGTTGCAATATTGCAACAGGTCAAATATAGATAAGTTATCCAGCATAACTCCCCCTTTAGGGGGCTGGGGGGGGGCTTACAACTCAAGTAATGTCTTAACGGGGTCCCTCCCCATCAGCAATAATTCCGGATTCTCTAATAGATCTTTTACCCTTACCAGAAAGCTCACACTTTCTTTGCCATCAATGATCCGGTGATCGTAGCTCAAAGCCAGGTACATCATAGGTTTGATCACTACCTGACCATTAACTGCCATGGGTCTATCCTGAATTTTATGCATGCCTAAAATAGCACTCTGTGGAATATTGATAATGGGAGTACTCATTAAACTGCCAAATACCCCACCGTTGGTAATGGTAAAAGTTCCACCCTGCAGATCTTCTGCTGTTAATTTACTGTCCCTTGCTTTTCCAGCCAATTCCACCACTTTCTTTTCGATCTCTGCCATACTCATACTTTCCACATTCCGCATAACGGGAACAGTTAACCCTCTGGGTGTACTAACCGCGATACTGATATCTGCATATTCATGAAAGATGAGTTGATCCCCATCAATATAAGCATTCACTGTAGGCCATTCACCCAATGCAATGGCGCATGCTTTTGCAAAAAAGCTCATGAACCCCAGATTAACCCCATGAATTTCTTTGAACTTGTCTTTGTACAATTTTCTGGTATCCATGATACGCGACATATCTACTTCATTGAAAGTGGTGAGCATAGCGGTAGTATTCTTCGATTCTACCAGTCTTCTGCTGATTGTTTTGCGCAGATTGCTCATCTTTTCCTTTCGTAAATTTCTGCTGTACAATTCACCGCCGGCCATTGGTTTTTTTCCCGGGTTGGCCAATGCTTCCAGTACATCCTGTTTCAATATTTTACCACCCGTACCAGTTGCTTTGATAGATGCTGTATCTACTTTTTTATCGGCGATGATGGCGTTGGCCACAGGTGACGCTTTTACTTCGGGTGTAGGGGCATATGCAGCAGGTTTTACCTCTTTCTCAGATGCAAGGGTAGCAGCAACGGGTGCTTCCGTTTTAGCAGGTATTCCTTCTGGTTTGCTGGCAGTTTCATCAATATTGGCCAATACATCACCAATATGTAAGGTATCACCTTCAGAAGCAGCAGTTTGTAAAATGCCTGCCTGCTCTGCATTTACTTCAAAAGTGGCTTTTTCACTTTCCAGTTCTGCAATTACCTCATCCCTTTCAACCCACTCTCCTGCTTTTTTGGTCCATTTCAAAAGGGTTACTTCATTAATGGATTCTCCTATGGTAGGAACTTTGATAGCTATCATACAATTAAATCAATTTAAAAGTTATGCCCACACTTTTTTAAATAGTGAACGCTGTTTCAATAATTTCAGTTTGTTCCTGAACATGCACTTTATGGTAACCAGTGGCCGTTGAAGCACTTGCATTTCTGCTGATCACTCCAAAATTGATGGTCTTCAAATTCATTTGTAAAAATGTAGCAGCCCCCATATTCAATGGTTCTTCCTGCACCCAGAACCAGGTTGCCTTGCTATACTTACGATGCAATACTTCCAGTTGTTTGAAAGGCAATGGATAGATCTGTTCCAACCTAACTATGGCAATATCTTTTCTGGCTTCTTTCATTTGTTTATCGGCCATTTCAAAATACAATTTACCTGTACACAACAATACTTTCTTTACTTGTGTTGCATCTTCCACAAATGCATCATCGATCAATTCTTTAAAACCGCCTTTGGTAAATTCTGTGATATGACTGTATGTTACCGGATTACGTAAATTTCCTTTGGGAGAGAAATTGATCAATGGTTTACGGAAGCTCCAGGTTAATTGCCTCCTGAGTGCATGGAATAAATTAGCAGCAGTGGTTATATTGGTAACCACGAGATTCATTTCAGCACATAACTGTAAAAACCTTTCCATACGGGCACTACTGTGTTCAGGGCCCTGGCCTTCATAGCCATGTGGTAATAACATCACTACCCCATTTTGTCTTTGCCATTTTTGTTCGCCTGCTGCTATAAATTGATCGATCATTGTTTGTGCGCCATTACAAAAATCGCCAAACTGCGCCTCCCATATGACCAAAGCATTGGGATTGGCCATGGCATAACCATATTCAAATCCAAGAACACCATACTCACTCAATAGGGAATTGTAAATTTTAAATTTTTTCTGCCCTTCTTTAAAATGATTAAGGCGGTTATAAGATTTATTGGTGTTCTCATCTCTCAGGATGGCATGTCTGTGACTAAAGGTTCCACGGCGCACATCCTGTCCGCTCATCCTTACCAAATTACCTTGCACTACCAATGAGCCATAAGCCAACAATTCAGCAGTAGCCCAGTCAATTTTATTTTCCGCTTCTAATAATTTCACTTTTTCCTGCAACAATTTCTCCACTTTTTTCAGTGGTTGAAAATCAGATGGCCATTGCATGAGTTTGGTAAAAAGATCCCGCACTTCTTCTTCTTCAATTGCGGTATTAGGAGAAGAATCAAAGTCTTCAGGCTTTGCTTTACGAAGACTTTTCCAGGCAAGTTCGGGTTGCTGATAATGATATGGAAGTGGATTCTGTTTTATCTCATCCAATCTTTCCTGCAAATCACCCCAGAACTTCTTCTCCATTTCCCTTGCCAATTCCTTTGCATCAGATTCTCCATTCTCGATCAGAAAATTGGTATAGATTTCCCTGGGATTCGGATGCTTTTCTATTAATGCATATAACTGAGGCTGTGTATATTTTGGATCATCACCCTCATTATGGCCATGTTTGCGATAACATACCATATCGAGAAAAATATCGCTGTTAAATTCCTGGCGATAACGGGTAGCAATTTCGGCACATTTAACTACAGATTCAGGATCATCCCCATTTACATGCAGAACGGGTGCTTGAACCATGGCAGCTAATGAAGTACAATAATCAGCACTTCTGGCATCATCAAAATCTGTGGTAAAACCTATCTGGTTATTGATCACAAAATGAATGGTACCACCGGTATAATAACCGCGGAGGTAACTCATTTGTAAAACTTCATACACAATACCCTGACCGGCTACTGATGCATCCCCATGAATTAAAATGGGCAGGATCTTATCGAAATCGCTGGCATACATTACATCTGCTTTAGCCCTTGCAAAGCCCACCACTACAGGATCTACGGCTTCTAGGTGAGATGGATTGGGCATGAGTTTCAGGTGCATGATCTTACCGTCTGCAGTTGGCACTTCACTGCCATATCCCATATGGTATTTCACATCCCCACTACCCATTGTTTGATCCAATACGGCTGTTCCTTCAAATTCACTGAAAATTTGTTCATAGGTTTTGCCCATGATATTGGCCAATACATTTAACCTGCCCCTGTGTGCCATACCGATCACCACTTCCTGCACTTCATTTTTACCAGCCACGTTGATGATCGCATCTAAAGCTGCAATGGTTGTTTCACCACCTTCCAGAGAAAACCTTTTTTGTCCGATATATTTGGTGTGCAAGAATTTTTCGAACATCACACCCTGGTTCAGTTTCTCAAGAATGCGCTTCTTTTTATCTAATGGCAATGGAGCTGAAAAATTCTTTTCCATCTCCTGTGTAAGCCAATCAACTTTTTTCTGGTCACTGATATATTTATATTCAATTCCCACATGATTTGCATAGGTATTTTGCAGGTGAGCCAGAATGGTGCGCAAACTTGCTGCCCCCAAGCCAATTAGATTTCCTGCATAAAACACCTTGTCAAGATCAGCTTCCGAAAGACCAAAAAAAGATAATTCCAGATTTGCTCCCCTGTCCTTTCTGGCCCTGATGGGATTTGTTTTTGCGAGCAGGTGACCCTTGTTACGGTAACCCAATATCAGGCGATACACCCTTATTTCATACATCCAGTCAATATGGGTGGATGCTGTTGTTTGATCAGTTGTAGGTGCATCAGCAACCCCATTTGAAACAGCAAAATCAAAGCCTTCAAAAAACTTTTTCAGATCTGGATCAATACTGGATGGGTCTTTTACAAATTCCTTGTAAAGATCTTCAATATAAGATGGGTGCGAATTTGTGATATATGAAAAGTCTTTCATTTGTTGTTAATTGAACATCTTTTAGGTCAAATAGTCGACAAATATCGGTGTTTGGACAGATAAACAGAGCCAAATTCTATTAAGAAACCTTGCATAAATAACTGTTAATTGAGAAAGGATTGATTTGAGATTGTTGAGAATCCGGCTTAAAAAGGGATTATTTTTCCAAAAGGCTGGTTATTTAGGTATTTTTTCCTTCTTTTTTCATTTAAATTTTACAATTTCATCCTTAGCCCTTACCTTTGCCGTCCTGAAAAAAACAGAACATGGCAAACCATTCAGCTACAAAGAAAGACGTTAGACAAGCAACAAAGCGCAGAGAGCGTAACCGTTACTATGGTAAAACTACCCGTAATGCGATCCGTGACCTGAAATCAAATACTGAAGCAAAGGTATATGAAGAGCAATTACCGAATGTTGTATCAATGATCGACAAAATGGCTAAGCGTGGAATTATCCATAAGAACAAAGCTGCTAATTTGAAAAGTAAATTGGCTAAGAAAGCAAAAGTTGTGGCTTAATCTTAAGTCAATTAAATATAATTTAAAGAACCAACCTTTTAGGTTGGTTTTTTATTTTCAGTCATTATTTTTTCCTGCTTTGTTCAGTGTTATGGTAAACCTGTTGATGTCGTTAGAGATAGGTGTATAAGTGATCGTTCCCTTATGTATGGTGATGAAACGATACACAATGGCCAATCCCAAGCCGTAGCCTTTTGTTTTAAGTGCATTGCCCCCTCTAAAAAAAGGTGTCATTATATTTTCTTTTTCATCCGCAGGCAATTGCATACCCTCATTATCGAAATGAATCAAAAGGGTTTGTCCATCAGACTCCAGCGTGATTGTTACTTTCTGGTTTGTGGAATAGTAATAGGCATTTTTGATCAGGTTAGAAAAAACAGATTTGAGCAAAGAAGCATTTCCATTTACCACAAAATCTTCATCGGATTCGGGCATGGTACCAAAAATGAATTCCTGACTTAAAGTGGGGAACATCTTTTTGGTAAGCGCCATGGCTTCATATAAAACTTCATCAATACGCAGTATGGGCCAGTCTTTTACCTGCCCCATCTGTTCAAACTGAGAAATGATCAATAGTGAATTGGTTAATTCTATCAGTTCCTGCTGGTCTTCTTTTAGTGACACTAATAATTCTTTGTATTCTTGATCAGTAAGGTTTCTGGCAAGTGCAGATTCTGTTTGTGAAAGCATGGTAGCCAAAGGTGTGCGTAACTCATGTGAAGCATGGTAAACAAAACTTTTTTGAAACTCAAAAGCTTTTCCCAACCTATCCAACATGCCATTAAAATTTTCAGCAATTTCATTGATCTCAATATTGGCTGTATGCATTTCTATCTTTTGCCCAAGATTGTGCAAAGTAGTGGCACTCATTTGCTGGTTTAATCGTGCTAAGGGAAGAAATGCCTTTTTCACAAAAAAGAAAGAAAACAGCGTTGTGATCAGAACAACGATCACCCAAACAAAAAACAGGATAATGCCGAATTGTTTGGTTTTTTCAAAGCCTTCTTTGTCATAACCCCCGATAATATATATTTCCTGTTTTTTACTTTCAAAAATCCCCAGATATTGGCGATTCTCCTGATCGTACCAGCGATACTCCGAAACTGATCTAAGTTTATTAAGCGTTGCAGGTTCTATCAATACCTGTACAGTTGTTGGTAGTTTTTGCAGGAAAGCGCCATTGGCATTGAGGTGCAAGAACCTTCCATCTGAAATATGGAATGGTTGAAATGTATTGTCAGTTATAGGAGTTAAAGTGCTTTTAACCGCGAGCTCACTTAACTTTTTATAAAATTCAGTTTCACGGTTATGATCATTCACCAAATAAATTACCAATAAAATAAATAACAATAAGCCAGAGAAAAAAATGCTGTAAACTACTGATAGTCTTGATTTCAGGTTCATAGAACCAGGTATTTATTTGATATAATAACCAAATCCCGGTTTTGTATGTATCAGTTTATGATCAAATGGTTTGTCCACTTTATTTCTAAGAAAACTGATATACACTTCTATGGTATTCGTACCGGTATCAAAACTAAGGTCCCACACTTTTTCCAGTATCTCCTGTTTCGAGATCACTCTTTCCCGGTTTCTTGCCAATAATACAAGGAGGGTGAACTCTTTGGCGGTCAGGTTAATGGAAACACCATTTCGTTTTACAGATTTATGGATGAAATTGATTTCCAGGTCTTCAATAAAGATCTTATCCGTTTCGGTTGGTGGGTCAGACCTTTTGAGGAAAACCTTTACCCTTGCGAACAATTCTACAAAGTGAAAGGGTTTAACTATATAATCATCAGCGCCAATATTGAATGCCTGCACTTTATCATGAATTTCGCCGGCCGCACTCAGCATGATAATGGGTATTTGATCATTCTGCTCACGAAACTCCCTGCACAAAACGAAACCATTTTTATAAGGGAGATTAATGTCTAACAATACGAGGGCGTAAGAGTTCTGACTAAACATCTTTGATGCTTCTAAACCATCTACTGCCAGATCTGTGGAATAGCCATTGAGTTCGAGTTCTTCTTTTACGATCTTACCTAATTTAACTTCATCCTCAACTAATAAGATTTTTTGTAGGGTACTCATGAATACAGCTTGGATTTCAGGCTTAAAATAAGAAAAAAAAATCAAACCAGTTGATAATCTGCATTTTAAACGGTTAATAAGCCAAATTTATTATGCCAAAGCCTTTCAAATGCTGGATTTCAGGCAAAAAAAAAGTAACCCATAAGGTTACTTTTAAAATGTTGGAATAGGATATATTAGTCGATCTTCTTCACATCGCCACTTCCTGAAACCTTCTGTTTAACGGTTGCAGCGCCTTTATAGAAAACAGAACCAACACCAGCAATGCTTATATCCAGGTTCACATCAGCAAATACTTTAACATCGCCACTTCCGGCAATTTTTACTTTTACATCTTCTGCTTTTAAATCTTCTGCATAAAAATCTCCCACACCAGCAATACTGATGGTTTCTTTTTTAGTTTCCCCACTTAATTTGATGGAACCAGTACCAGCAATATCAGCATCAATCTCCGGTGTATTTACTTCCATCTCAATATCACCACTACCGGCAATTTGCAATCTAAGTTTATCTCCACCTGTGAATTTGCCTTTGCCTACTATATTACCAGATCCGGCCAAGACCAATCTTTCCAGTTTGTTGGTGGTGATATATATTTTGATGGGGTGCTCTGATGAGAAACTTACATTATTTTTTGTTTTGATCACCAAAGCACCATCTTCCACCCTGGTTATAATATAAGATTGGAAATTATCATCAGCTTCTACTTTAACGGAAGTTGTTGCCCCCTGTGTGATCTCCACATCAAAACTGCCAGCCAGTTTGACCTGATCAGCCCTGCTAATAGAACGATCTGATGTGGTGATATTACCACTCCCCTTGATCCGTTTCCAACCTATTTCATCACAAGAACTTACCAATAGGGTGCCAATAAAAAGTAACAAAAAGATCCGTTTCATAATATAGTTTTATAACGGAAAGTTAAATAGAAACCTTAAGAATCCCTCCCCGTTCCTTTAGCTTTCTTAACCGCTTGTAATGCCTTTGAACCACCAAAATTTGAATTATCTTCGCCACATGACAGAAAAAATACTCATTCTTGATTTTGGAAGCCAGTTTACCCAATTGATTGCCAGAGCAGTAAGGGAGGCCAATGTATTTTGTGAGATCATCCCTTTTCAAAAGCCTTTTACAATTGAACCCGGACTAAAGGGAATTATTTTGAGCGGTTCGCCCTGCAGTGTAAATGAAGAAGATGCACCTACAGTAGATATTGCATCCTTTATTCAAAAAGTGCCTGTATTGGGCATTTGCTATGGTGCACAACTTACAGCCAAACTATTTGGAGGCAGAATCGATAAATCCAATAAACGCGAGTATGGCCGTGCAAAACTGCATATTCAAGAACAAGATATTCTGTTCCAAAATGTATCCGAACAATCACAGGTTTGGATGAGTCATAGTGATTCGATCACAGCTTTACCGGAAGGGTTCGACATACTGGCCACTACCGAAAGTATCCCTATAGCCGGTTTCAGAAAACAGGATGCCAATACCAAACCCCTTTATGGTATTCAGTTTCACCCGGAAGTGTACCATTCCGTTGAAGGAAAAAAAATCATTCAAAATTTTCTGATCAAAGTCTGCGGTTGCCAGCAGGATTGGACACCCGCTTCTTTTGTAAATGAAACGGTTGCCAAACTAAAAGAGCAGATAGGCGATAGTCAGGTGATCATGGCATTGAGTGGTGGCGTGGACAGTACAGTGGCAGCCACATTGATCAGCAGAGCCATAGGCGAAAGACTACATGGAATTTTTGTTGACAATGGCGTTTTGCGAAAAGATGAATTTGAGCAGGTATTGGATACATACAAAACCATCGGTTTGAATGTAACAGGAATAGATGCCAAACAAATGTTCTATGATGCTTTCAAAGGCAAATCAGATCCGGAAGAAAAAAGAAAAGTGATCGGTAAATTATTCATTGATGTTTTTCATGAGGAATCAAAAAAGATAGCAGGTGTAAAATTTCTTGGTCAAGGTACCATCTACCCTGATGTGATCGAAAGTGTAAGTGTACACGGCCCATCGCAAACGATCAAATCGCACCACAATGTAGGCGGACTACCAGATATCATGCACCTTGACCTAGTTGAACCCCTGCGATTTCTTTTTAAAGATGAAGTACGGCGCGTTGGCTTAGAATTGGGCATCCCTGCTGATATGATCAACAGACATCCTTTTCCGGGTCCTGGTTTGGCAATCCGCATTCTGGGAGAAGTAACGGAAGAGAAAGTGAAAATGCTACAGGCCGCAGATGATATTTACATGAAAGGATTGAAAACTGCCAACCTGTATAATGAAGTATGGCAGGCAGGTACTATTTTATTACCTGTTAAAAGTGTGGGTGTAATGGGTGATGAAAGAACATATGAATTTACAGTAGCATTAAGAGCAGTAACATCCGTTGATGGAATGACGGCCGACTGGGCGCATTTACCTTATACTTTTTTAGCAGATATTTCTAATGAGATCATTAACCAGGTAAAGGGAATAAACAGGGTAGTGTATGATATCAGCAGTAAGCCACCTGCAACCATTGAGTGGGAATAATTAAATTAATGAAGTAAACAATGCACATAAAAAAAATAATCGGCTTAGTTTTTCTTGTTTCCTTTTTTGTGCAGGAAGGAAAATCGCAAATACAGATACCTGTTAAGATTGCTGTATTTGCTCCCTTATACATTGATTCTGCATTTAAAGAACAGGAATATAAACTTGGGAAAAACAACCTGCCCAAATATATGCTTGCAGGTCTCGACTTTTACAATGGTGTACAATTAGCCATAGACTCCTTACAAGCAGAAAAGCAGGCTTTGGAAGTAATGATCTATGATTCTAAAATGCCAGAAGATTCATTGGATGCATTATTGTCATCCAACCAAATGCAGGATGTAGGAATGATGATCGCATCTTTTAACAACAGAAACGAGATCAAAAGCTTAGCAGATTTTGCGCTTGAAAAAAACATTCCATTACTTTCTGCAACCTTCCCCAATGATGGCGGCATAACAGAGAACCCATTTTTTATAATGCTCAATCCTAGCTTGCATACGCATTTGGAAGCATTACATAAATTTCTACGCAGAACTTACCCAACCAATAATATTCAATTTTTCAGAAGGAAAGGCGATGCAGAAGATATGATTCAGCAAATTTTTATGGACCTTAATACAAAAGCAGTAGCTAGCCCCTTAAAAATAAAAGTGATCGAATTGCCCGATACGATTATGACAGAGCAGGTTTCCGATTACCTGGATTCGAATAAGTTAAATATAGTAATCTGCGGATCACTTTATGAAAGCTTTGGCATTAAACTTTCGAAAGCCTTGAGCAGTTCTAAAAAATATAAAAATATTGCCATCGGAATGCCCACCTGGGATGCAATCAGAGACATTAGCAACAACCTGGATATTATATATACCACACCCTATAATTTTAACCGCTCAGAAGACAAGGGCATTCGTTTTACAGAAAAATACAATGCCCGGTTTGCAATAAGGCCCAGTGATATGGCATTCAAAGGTTTTGAAACCATGTACCATTTTGCTCACTTGTTCTTAAAATACAAGCAACAAATCATCAACCACCTTTCTGATAAAGAGTATAAAGTTTTTCATGATTTTGATATTCAATTGGTAAAAAGAAACCAAGAATCAATCGGTACAGATTATCGGGAGAATAAAAAATTATTACTCATCAGAAAAGTTAATGGCAAGATCAAATCTTCTTATTAACGGAAGGTTTTCTTGTTTAACTTGTACTGCAAATATTCCATCACATAACAGGGCATCAATTTCATGAAGCTTTACCCATCAAAAGGATATGAAATTGTATCTCAATGGCTTACTGATAAAGGGTTTCAGCCATTTGCTTTTCAGGAAGAAAGCTGGCAAAAAATATTGAACCATGAAAGCGGACTGGTAAATGCCCCCACCGGTTGCGGAAAAACATTTTCTGTTTTTCTGGGTGCCGTGATAGCTTACATTAATGAATACCCTGATAGTTACCAGCTTAAAAAAAAGAATGCACTGAGGCTTTTATGGATCACACCACTTAGGGCATTGGCAAAAGACATAGCCAGGGCTATGGAAGAAGTGATCGTAGAACTTGGCTTACCCTGGAAAGTAGGCATCCGTAATGGCGACACGAATACTGCGGAAAGACAAAAACAAAAACTGCAGATACCGGATGTACTATTGATCACACCAGAAAGCCTTCACCTGTTATTGGCACAAAAAAACAATTCCCTTTTTTTTTCAGAACTGGGCATTATCGCAGTTGATGAATGGCATGAATTATTAGGCAGTAAAAGAGGCGTGCAAGTAGAACTCGCTATCAGCAGATTGGTGCATATGCAAGTGCCCACAACCTCCACCAAGCTTACTAAAAAAAAGCAGCCCAGTATCTGGGGTATTAGCGCCACCATTGGCAACCTGGAAGAAGCAAAAGATGTGCTATTGGCATCCATTCAACAAAAAGGAAGTATTGTAAAAGCAAAGATCGATAAAAAGATAGAAGTCATCTCTATCCTTCCGGATACCATTGAAAACTATCCTTGGGCAGGGCATTTGGGCATAAAGCTTGCACACAAACTTATTCCCATCATTGAGGCAAGTAAAACAACTTTAATTTTTATCAATACCCGGGGGATGAGTGAAACATGGTATCAAACCCTGCTAACCGTTGCACCACAGTTATCCGGTGCCATAGCATTACACCATGGAAGTATTGAACAGGTTTTACGTTTATGGGTAGAAGATGCCCTACACACCGAAAAATTAAAAGCGGTGGTTTGTACGTCCAGTCTTGATTTAGGCGTAGATTTTCGTCCGGTTGATACAGTGATCCAAGTAGGATCTCCCAAAGGTATTGCCCGGTTTCTACAGCGTGCAGGAAGAAGTGGACACAGGCCAGGCGAAACCAGTAAAATTTATTTTTTACCAACGCATTCTTTAGAGTTATTAGAAGTTGCTGCTTTAAAGCAGGGCATCAAAGTTGAAGCTATTGAGAGCAAAGAGCCCATGTTGCTTTGTTTTGATGTTCTCCTGCAGTACCTGTGTACATTGGCTATTGGCGAGGGCTTTTGGCAGGATACTTTATTTGATGAGGTAAAAAAAACACATTGCTTTGCAGACCTCACCAAACAGGAATGGGAAGAATTATTACAACATGTCACAACAGGTGGCAAAGCACTGTACCAATATGATGAATATAAAAAAGTAGAAATCACGGATGGCCTCTACCAGATCAAGAATCGTAGAATTGCCATGCGACATCGAATGCATATTGGCACCATTGTTAGTGATGCCATGTTAAAAGTAAAATTATTGAGTGGCGGTTATGTAGGTGTGATAGAAGAATGGTTTATCAGTAGGTTGTCGCCGGGAGATGTATTTACATTGGCAGGTAGAAACCTAGAACTGGTATCCATCAAAGACATGAGTGTCATGGTTCGAAAATCCAGTTCCAAAAAATCTATCGTTCCCTCCTGGATGGGCGGCAGGATGAGCCTCTCCGCCAATTTAGGTCAGATACTGCGTGAAACTTTCAATAAGGTTTTAGTAAAAGAGGATTCTATAGAATTAGAAAGTTTGCACGAACTATTTTTATTGCAAAAAGAACTCTCACATATTCCCCAAGCCAATGAATTATTGGTGGAACAGATAACTGATAAAAATGGTTACCATTTATTGGTCTACCCTTTTGAAGGCAGGCAGGTTCATGAAGCCATGAGTGCTATACTGGCCCATCGTATTGGTAAAATAACACCCATCACCTTTTCAATTTCCATGAACGATTATGGGTTTGAATTATTAAGTGATCAACCCATTCCGGTAGATGATGCCAATGCCATGGAACTTTTTAGTTCCGACGATCTATTAGCCGATATCCAGAAAAGTATCAACAGCACAGAAATGGCCAAAAGAAAATTCAGGGATATTGCTGTAATTGGTGGACTGATATTTCAGGGTATGCCGGGGGAAAAGAAAAAAGCAAGACACCTGCAATCCTCTGCCTCCCTACTTTTCAAGGTATTTGACGAATTTGATCCTAATAATATCTTATTAAAACAGGCTTACCAGGAAGTAATGCTGCAACAAATGGATGAAGTGCGATTAAGACTGGCATTGCAAAGAATAGGTAATGGAAAAGTAGTGGTATGCTTTCCACAAAAGTTAACACCTTTATCATTTCCTATTATTGTAGATGGACTCAACCGGAATCATTACTCATCAGAAACCCTGGAAGACAGGATCAGAAAAATGCAGGCACAGTTAGAAAAATAATGACAGCCCCGATTCTACATATCATACACAACAACCATTTTTGGCTTACCGTGCATCGTTGTATCTATTGGGAGGAGCAGGAAGCCCTGGTACTGTCTGACCTGCATTTAGGTAAAACAGGACATTTCAGAAAAAATGGCATTGCCGTACCGCAAAAAGTTTTCAGTGAAGACCTGCAGCGTTTGGGAGATCTTATCACCCATTTTAAACCCAAACAAATCATCATAGTGGGAGATCTGATACATAGTGAGGACAATAAGGAATTGCAGTTATTTGTAAAATGGCGACTAGATTTTAAAGAGATAAGGTTTATACTGGTAAAGGGGAACCATGATATTTTGCATAAGGAATGGTATAACAAAGCTGCCATAGAAGTTGTGCTTCAATCGTATTTTCTTCAGGGTTTTGGATTTGTGCATGACCCTGCGGATATGGAAGCAGAAAAGGATAAGGCCAACTATTTTTTTTCTGGTCATTTACATCCGGGCATATCGATCAGGGGCTTGGGAAAACAAAGTTTACAATTTCCCTGTTTTTACTTCTCTCCAAAAATGGCCATACTGCCTGCCTACAGTAAATTTAGCGGACTAGCCATTCTTAAAAAGAAAAAAGCAGATACGGTATTTGCCATTGTTAACCAATCATTAGTTGCCATCAAATGATCCGTATTGCTTATCATCCCATCTATGCGCATCCTCTGCCGGAAGGTCATCGCTTTCCTATGTTGAAATATGAATTGATCCCGGAACAATTAATACATGAGGGTACGATCAATGAAGAGAATATTTTCCGTCCGGAGCCTTGCGCTATCCATACTGTTTTACGCACTCATGATGCGGCATATGTTGACAAACTATTACAGCAAACATTATCAGCTTCAGAAATCAGGAAAATAGGTTTCCCACAATCACCCGAATTAACAGAAAGGGAGTTGATCATTACGCAAGGCACGATTGATGGCAGTTTGTGGGCATTGAAAGATGGTATAGCATTGAATATTGCTGGAGGCACGCACCATGCATTTAAAGAAAGAGGCGAAGGTTTTTGTTTATTGAATGATATGGCTGTAGCCGCCAACTATCTGCTGGCAGAACAACTCGCCAAAAAAATATTGATCATCGACCTGGATGTGCATCAAGGGAATGGCACTGCTAAACTATTTGAAAACGACCCAAGGGTCTTTACATTCAGTATGCATGGCGAACACAATTATCCATTTCACAAAGAAAAATCCGACTTAGATATCCCGCTCAAAGATGGCACTGATGATCAAACTTACCTGCAACAACTTCAGGAAAACTTACCTAGACTTATAGATACAGTAAAACCGGATTTTGCCTATTACTTATCGGGGGTGGATATTTTAGATACCGATAAATTCGGAAAATTAAAAGTTACGATAGATGGCTGTAAGAAAAGGGATGCATTTGTGCTGCGAACCCTACAGGAGCATAAGATTCCTGTAACAGTAGCCATGGGCGGAGGTTATAGTGCCGATATCAAACTGATTGTGGAAGCCCATTGTAATACATACAGGCTTGCTGTGGCTTATTTTGGTTAGCCTCATGTAAATCAGAAACAAAATATTTCTACTTAAGAAGCAAACATATTTACATCTTAAAAAAAACAGGCATCTTTAACTTGTAGTATGCTTTCTTTTTAGGGTAAGATAGTCGATATAATATATCAATCTTACTGTCAATTCACTCCCATGCGGCTGATTGAACACCTGTAGCAGGTTACCAGGATACTTTTTATAATCGTTTCCATTGATAGGAAAATCATTACCCAGCCAGTTTTTGTAACCAATGATCAGTCTGCTTCCGTATTTGAAATCCCAGGTATAAAACATGTCTAAGTTAAAAGCATTAAAATTTTGATCCTTCCCGGGTACAAAAGCATGTGGTAATAGTTCTCCATTCGCATCCACATAAAAAAATGTTTCATAAAAAACCTTGCTCCAATAATGTCTGGCCCTAAGTGAGAGGTTCATCCTGGATGAGAAATTATATATGCCATTTACAATGGTTGAAACGCTGGTGGTTTGTCTTCTGCCAGCAACAGGTTCACCCGATGCTTCCCGAAATGCATAGCCATAGTTACCATGATCATGCATCCTTGTAACATCAATATCCAGGCTGAAATGTTCGCTGAATCTATACCTTGGTGCAACCTGAAATGTTAGATAAGGATCATTAGGCAATGGCGATTCTGCAAAGCCCAATTGGTACCTGAGAAAAAATCGTTTCCGGCTATCGCTACTTCCAGATGCAGATGCATACCAATAGGGCGTTTTCTTCATCATGCGGCCCTCAGTTCTTAATTCAAAATAATCCCTTTGCCAAACTGGTTGCCAGTTTGCCTGAAAGGTCAGATCCCAGAAATTTTTAAAAAACCAGAAGCCTTTACCCTGTAATACAATATTGGAAAACTTAAAAGGTTTGTAGAGATAGTCGGGTAAAACGGTAAGACTATAATTATAACTCAAAAATTTACGCGTAGGTGTAAACATGTTATAGCTAATTCTAGCTATACCTGAAAAGTTATTGGGTGCACGTTGAATGCCCAGGTCGTTAGGATCGTACCTTTCAGAAACGATGGTGTTTTGCAATAAGTATTGAATATTGCCACTCACTTTGGCATAGGAAGTAACGGATTTAAAACCGTTGTAGTTATCAATACCAGTGATCTGACTGTATTTGCCCGACCATGTAAAATTATGTCGGTTGCCCTTATCGTATAAAATGGCATCGATACCAGTTACATTGGCATTTCTATTACCACCACTCCGCCATACATTGGTATTGGTTAAAGTAAGTGAAGAGCGGTTTGATAGTGCCTGGTCAAGCACAATAATATTGTAATTGGTTAGCGGTTCTGTTTCAATAGAAGTTGTTTGCTTGGTTGTTTTATTTTCAACGATCGCATGTATGGGCGCACCGATCGCATTGAAGATGCCGATCCCCAGTTTCTTTTTGGTACGACCTGAAAATTTAGAAGCATTGTACAATTGGGTAAC
>CALRVT010000016.1:0-101528 GCA_943371675.1 Chitinophaga pinensis
TCTTAAAAACTTTGCCATGCTCTTCAGAGCATGGAATAAATAGTAAAAAAAGTCATTTTGGGACTTTAGTCCCCAGTGTGGGTATTTGTTAGTGCATTGAGAATTTAAGATAAATATCTTCCGAACACCTGTGGTGTTTTCACCAACAAGACATTCAATTATTGAAATATTTCATTCTCCAAACTGTCTCCCGGAGGGCAACCGCAAAGAAGAAACGCCGGTTTAAGTAAAAACAACACACAAATAGCCATCCATTCAATAAAACACGATGATGCATTGCGCAATTGGATAAAGTGTTTTCACGTATTCAAGCGGAAACCCAAAATCTGGGTGTTTTAACGATTGTCTGGCACCTATTTCTGTAGATACTTTTGACCCATGTAGTGCACATACAGGTGTGTTAGCCGAAAAACACTTCAAAGAGTAGGCAATAAAATTAACAACTATGAAAAAATACAAATTCATCTATTTGTTTTTTTGTTCTATGGTGCTATTTGCAAGTACTAAAAACAAGATAGAGCCGGTGGCGGAACAGATTGATCTAAAAGACAACAACAGTTTTCGCAATTATGTGGCAAGGGATATTGTTAGGAAATTAGATTTGCTAACCTATACCAACCAGCAAATTAGTTTTGAAAAAAGGGCCATGTTTTTGCAGGACATGTCTACTTTGAATGCCCATTCTCAGGATAATGTAGAAAGCATCTATTGAAACTATGCAAAAAGCCCACAAAAATTAAGGGTATTGGTATTGGGCAATATTGTTGAACAAATAAAGCTTTTGGAAAAAATTCCGGGGCTTAGAAACCTATCCGATCAAGAATTGGAAATGCGGATTAAAAGCAATTATCGAGTGGTGGCTACAGAATTTTATAGCAAAGCAAAGGCCAGCATTTCCGCAAATCCTGAATTGAAGTACAAAACAATTCGATCATTTTCAGAACCGTCTTTGGCACGTAAGCAGTATATTAATCCGGAAGACAATTCAGAACCTATTGATTTAGAAGCACTTTATTACAGTATACCTTCTGATATTCCCGAAAATGAGCTACAGGAAATTGTAGAATTAAATTTGGGAGATTTTATAAATCAGGCACAATCCTATAGGATTTCTTCCGATGAATTATTATCTTGTGCAGAGAACATTATAGAATCGTTAATAGCATCATATGCTAGTTTGGCAACCATTGATAAATTGATTGCCGCCAAAGGAATATCAGCTGCTATATCGACTCTAGGAAAATTTATTCTTAAAAATTCGGGTTGGTTAACGGCTGCTGCTATAACAGCTCAGTTTAGTGTTTGTTTATACCATGCAAATCAAAATTAAAATCAAATAGTATGACACGTAAAACCTTGCTCAATTTTATGGTAGCCCTGACCGTAGGAACCATCGCTAATTTGATTATTTATATCTTTGATCAGGATCGAAAAATTATGAGTAATAAAGAATTCATGCTTATGTCTTTGTGTTCTTATCTTTTAATAGATAATATTTACCATAAATTGAAAAAGATGGATAAAGAGGAAGAATCCCTAAGTCAATAAAACCTACTATTACTAGATAGAACATATTATTGTACGTTTTTACCAAACTGTCTCCCATAAGGAGACAGTTTGCATTTCGTCAATGACTTAGCCCTTGTTGGTGTTTTCACCAAATAAGACAGGGTATGCAAGTAAATTTTGAATATTAAACAAGAAATTTTGAAGGTTGAAGTGAAATATGAATCATGAATCAATCGGTAATTATCATTCCATTCAACAATCAAAATTCCTTGCTTAACATTCGTCAATCTTTATGCCCTTGTTGGTGTTTTCACCAACAAGTCATTCATTTTCCGAACTCTTTGCCATTGTTGGTGTTTTCACCAACAACTCATTTATTCTCAGTACTGTCTCCCGAATGGGAACAGTTCGGATTGAATGATATATCATCAATTGAAATAATAACATCAAGTGAATCGTACAAATTGCTATGTCTCCTAATGGGAAACATAGCGAGGATTTAACCAAGTATGTTGAGAAATATAGTATTTTTATGATTACCACCCAATGATTTCTGCTCTTAGTTTCCTTATTAAATGATGGTATCTTCCTGTTATCATTTTACTTAATATGTTACAATGAAATTTGAAAAAAACAAACAATATATCTATCTAACCTATTTGGTAATTTTTATCGCTTTTATCATTTTATTTATTTGGGAATATACTGATATTAGAAAAAGTAACCTGCAAAGCGCACAACAGCATCAATATGCTGTTATTCTTAGTCACCTGGATTCATTAAATAGCTCACTTACCTATATTGAAAGAAATGAAAAGCCTTTCTTATTAGCAAATGACAGGCATTCGGTGAATGAAGTTTACAAGGGTTTTGAGATGGCAAAAAGGGCATTGGGTGAGCTTAAAACCCATTGCAGTTCTGGTTTGTTTAACTGCACAACCTTGCTAAGGGTGGATAGCATCATGAAGGAAAAAAAGTTATTTGCAGACACCATTATTTATTTCTCTGTTTCCGGTAGCCCACAAAAAGCCATTGATCTTTTATTGAATCCAAAGGATAGCCTTTTGGTGTATGGCTATCAAAAAAATTATGATGCTTTGGTGAATGAATGTTTTACTGGGTCACATCAATTAAGTGAAAGTCAAACCAAAACCAATTTTTCTCTTTTCATTGTCTTTGTGCTCACTATATTCAATACACTTGTTGTAATTACATTAACATTTCTTCGATTTTTAAGGCAGCTGAAAATTCAGGAAAACCTTGCCATTAAGCATCAGTTGTCCGCTGATATCATCAATCAATCGTCTGATGCTATTTTAATGTCTGACACAGAATTAAGGCTAACGTATGTGAATCCAGCAACAGAAAAGCTTTTCAAAAAAGATAAGATGTTGATGCTTGGAAATCATGTGGATGAAGTATTGCGTACAATTGATAATGACAATGTGATTGAGCGTAAAAATTCCAGCCTCCATGAAAATGGGCATTGGAATGGTGTTGTAAAAAGATTGGATACATTGGGTAATGAGCTCGACTTGTACATGAATATCAATGCTTTTAAAAATAAGAAAGGGGTTGAGGTAGGTTACTTTGCAATTGCAACTGATATTACGGAACTTAATAGAAATAGAAATGTAATTGAAGCATTGGCGGAAGAACTCAGAACTGTGAATACAGATCTGGAAAAGAAGATCAGGGAACAAACAGAAATGATTGTGGAGGTATTTGAAAGGATGGACAATGTGTTTATTGGTACAGATGAAAACTTCAAAGTTATATATGCAAACAAGAATGTAATCAACTTATTAGATATACCAGAAACAAAACTGCTGAATACTAACTTATTAACTTACTTGCTTGAAATAATCGATCATGGAAAGGTAAAATTGTTGAACGATGCATTTCACGAACAGATCAACAAAAGTTTTGAATTCTTTCACCCACTAAATGGCAGAGAATATGAAGTGACCATTTATCCGGCTCTTAAAGGTATTTCTATTTATTTCAGGGACTTTACGAACGAGAAAATTGCGGAAAGAAATGTTGCCAAAACAACACAACTTTATGCATTCATTAGTAGTATCAATGACCTGCTTTTGTATGCAAACAACAGGCAGGAATTATTTGAAGGTATTTGTTCTATTGCCGTTTCTAAAGGTCATTTTATTTTTGCTAATTTGGCCACTGTTGACCCAGAATCATATTCATTTAAATACCTCGCCAAGGCGGGCTTTGAAGATGGCTACCTGGACGCTGTAAGGATTATTCCACAAAGTAATTTACCGGAAGGATTGGGACCTTCCGGCAGGGCATATCGTTCGGGTAAATATTATTTCTGTAATGATATTGCCAATGACCCGATCATGGCTCCTTGGAGGCATGAAGCACTCAAAAGAAATTATCGTTCTTCTATCTGCTTACCGGTACTGGTGAATGGACAAGTAGATGTGATCATGACCTTTTATTCCGGAACCATCAACAATTTTAATGTAGAAGAGATTTCGCTTCTACAACGTATTGCACAAAATGTAAGTTTTGCTTTAAAGGTTTTTGAAAATGAAATTGAAAAGGAAAAAGCTGATTTTGAAATACAAAAAATAACAACAGCTATCAGTCAAAGCAATGCATCTATTGTTATTACAGATGCAAAAGGTGATATTGAGTATGCCAATCCTGCATTTGAAACAATAACCGGCTATACTTTTGATGAAGTTAAAGGTAAGAACCCGCGGATCTTGCAATCGGGTACAACACCTGCAGAATCCTTTCAAGAAATGTGGAAGCAACTTCTTTTAAAGAAACCTTGGCAGGGTGAATTTTGTAATAGAAAAAAGAATGGGCAACTTTATTGGGAGTATGTGACCATTAGTCCCATACTAAATGAGGTAGGTGATATTACCAATTTTGTTGCCGTAAAAGAAGACATTACTGAAGTAAGAAAATTAGAAGAAGAACAACTTGAACTGGTTGAACTTATAGAAAATTCGACTGCATATATAGGCAGGTCAGATCTGAATTTGAATATTTTATACATGAATAAAGCTTTCAGAAAGGTATTGGAAATTGGGGAAAATGAGGATACAAGTAAAATGCGTATATCAGATTTTTCTACAAGTAATTTTGAAGATGATAACAATTTAATGATAGCCATAAAAAATTCAGGAAAATGGGTTGGAGAAAATATTTTTATTTCAAAATCAGGCAAACATATTCCGGTATTGCAGGTGGTTGTTTTGCACAATGATAAAAACGGTATTCCAATCCATAGTTCTACCACTGCAATTGACCTTTCCAGTGTTAAACTAAAAGAAGCGCAGCTTACCATTGCCAACAAAGAGTTAACAGATCTGGCACGGCATCTTCAAAACATCAGTGAATTAGAAAAGAAAACGATTGCCCGTGAGATCCATGATGAACTGGGCCAATACCTTACGGCCATGCGCATGGGCATAGCCTGGGTATTAAAACACATGGACGATAACAAAGAAGACCTTTCTGTGAAACTGAATGAAGTATCAGACATTGTAAACGAAACCATTGGGTCTTTTAAGCGCATCCACAGTTCTTTGCACCCTGCTATGCTGGAAGATGTAGGTTTACATGCCGCTCTTGAATGGTATATCAGTTCTGTCACCAAACACGTTCAACTGGAAGTTCAATTCAATTCTAATTGCTTGAAAGAGAAGTTCCCCATTAAGATTAGTTTGCCTGTTTACAGAGTTGTGCAGGAAGCTGTAACCAATGTGATACGTTATTCTAAAGCTACTAAGATTGAGATTGAAGTAATGAAATCAACAGATGAAGCCATTGATCTACTTATTCGCGATAATGGGAAAGGATTTGAAGTTAACAAAGTAGATACTGCTCTTCATCATGGTTTGATCGGTATGAAAGAAAGGGTGTTTGGTTTACATGGCAGTATTAACATCAAATCTACTATTGGAAAGGGTACGGAGATAAGGGCGGTGATACCTTTGTAGGATGCTTCCTCCTTCGCTGAAGCTTCGGCGGACAAGGGAGTCTGTATAATTGATGCTTTCTTCAATCAAACATTCAATATTCAGTTCAACATTAAACATCCACCTACGCTAAAGCTTACGCCTCCGCTAAAGCTTTGGCGACACGCGGACGGCGGATCCTCCTTCGCTGAAGCTATGGCGGATCCTCCTTCGCTGAAGCTTCGGAGGACAAGCAAGTCCTTCATCATTCAATATTCATTTTGGTTGAGTAGTTCTTAATCGTCAACCCAAAATCCTAAACTCAAAACGCTAAACTCAAAACGCTAAACTCAAAACTGTTCTCATCGTAAAGAAAAATCCACTTAGAATAATAAGTGGATTTTCTTTGGAAAGTGTGTTCGCATTAAACTTGCTAAACACTGGAAATTGGATAAGAAAACGGGATTTTACACTAGTTTGGTTTTATGCATAGGAATGGAAATTGGTTGATTAGTTATTGTTTGGAATGGTTTTAGTAACGGTGATCTGGTAATTACCTGCCAGGCGGAGATTAGCAGTAACAGTATAATAACCTGCTTTTTCGATGGTAAAATCTGTTCCATCAACATCCGGAACCTGATAGCCATCTACCATTGTTTTACCTATTTTCAGGTTATTCTCGTTATTGGCACGGATGCGGAAATTTCCATTTTCCATGTAGGTTTGAACGGTGTAAACCATATTTTCTGGATCAGCCACCATAACTGGGTCTGTCGTATTTTTTACAGCAGTACCATATAAACCCAGGGTATTGATTTTTACCAGATTCCATTTGTTGGTATTGGTATTGGCATTTAGGTAATAAACACCTTTGCCGGTTTTAACATTAAAATAAGCTCCTCCAAATCCAAACATTCCGTTACCGATATTGGTAAATACATGTGCCAGATTCCACACTTCATCTCTTACCATCAGGAATTGAGGGTATTGATAATCCATATTTACAAAGCCTTCATATATGCCATCATACTGTGTGTTTACAAGATGTGTAGCATTACCAAATACCCAGTTTTGAAAGTTGCCGATAACATGTAAAGTGTTTAGTGCATCATATTCATTGTAAGGCAAGTAGGTGGTAACTTTTAAGGCAACGGCATTGCCATAAACTGGGGCATTGTTTCCGGCATTGGCCCTGATTCTCAGGTCAATCATTGCTGTTTGTCCGGCTGGAACCAACTGACACATCATTTTATTCATGGCGCCAACAGTAATGTCTAATCCTTCCATTTCTGTATTGGCTATGGCTATAAAATCTTCTGTATTGTTTCCGGTAAGGGCAGCTTCCAGGGTGTAAACCACTCCGGTATTGTTTCCGGCTGCTTTCCATTGGATGCCTAAGGCTTTGATTTGCTCATTACCTTGTAATAAGGTAAGATCAGTAGTATTAACCTGAAAGTTCTGAACGGTAAAGGGTAGGGTGGTTACAGTGGGTGTAGCCATCATTTTTTCAGGTAAGGGAGTAACCAATTCTTTCTGACAGGCAAAAAGCGTAGTCATCAGCACAAAAGCCAGGAACCATTTGCCACCAGTTAAACCGGTTCTCATTTTCGGGGTGATGTTTAGCGTTTTCATAAAATCGGTTTTTGAAGTGGTTAATCTTTCTTGCCTTTCACAGTACAAAGAGAAAAAATCCTGCACCCCTGTGAAATAGAGTATCATTGATAATTCCTTCGAATGAATGGTCTTTTCAAACCCTTATGGAAATTGATAAATCCCGTAGCGGTATTATGGGCGAAGTATTCGAATGAAAGGATGCCTTTTTAGTAGTAGGAATGCTACAAAAAGGGTAGAAAAGATGTAGAACTGCTATTTCTTAGCCTCTATTATATGTTGAAATATGTTAATTTTATATTGCATTATAAATGATGATGCAGTAACTTTCCGTTCGTGAGTCCTATCCGCCATATTAAAAAAGTGCTTTTAGCAGATGACCATGTGTTCATACGTAGAGGACTGATCCAGATTTTAAAAGATGAATATCCTTCTGTATCGATCAAAGAAGTGGCAGATGGGGAAGCATTGGTTAAGGAAGTGGAAAGAGAAGATTGGGACCTGGTGATTTCCGATCTGGATATGCCCGGTAGGGGTGGATTGGAAGCGCTGGAACAAATCAAGTTGATCAAACCTGAAATTCCTGTACTCATTCTTAGTATTTATCCCGAAGAATTATATGCAGTAAGGGTATTAAAAGCCGGAGGTGCTGGATACCTGAATAAGAACTCTGCTCCGGAAGAATTGATAGCGGCCATTCAAAGGATATCACTAGGCAGAAAATACATCACGCCCGAAATTGCCGAGAAACTTTTAACGCAAACAGCTTCAGATAATCCCCCGCATGAACAACTCACCAATAAGGAAATGGAAATCTTTAAAATGTTGGCCCTGGGTAAAACCATCACCCATATTGCAGAAATACTTTCTTTAGCCCTTACCACAGTGAGCACCCATAGAAGCAGGATTTTAAACAAACTGGATCTCACCACTAACTCCGAATTAACCCGCTACGCGCTCTCTCATCATATTATAACTGATATGGAGTCTTAACTCTTCGAAAAATAAAGAATGAAAGCGCATGGAAGTAAATTTTGAATATTGAACAAGAAATGTTGAAGGTTGAAGTGAAATTTGAATCATGAATCAATCGACAATCTATATTCCATTCAACAATCAAAATTCTTTACTCAACATTCGTCAATTATTATGCTTTTGTTGGGTTTTCACCAAAAAGTCTTCATTCATTGATTTTACTTTCTCCGAACTGTCTCCCGAATGACTATAACCGTGCCTTAGTGCCTTAGTGTGCAATTATTTTTCACACAAAAGAACACTTCGCTCTCCTAAGCTAGTTTAATAGCACAACGGGTTATCAAATAGTAAAATTTGTATGAAGTATCTATGAATATGTCTGACAATAAATGCTTTGGCTGTATCTTGTTACTCCATATCAATACTACATCCTATGTCGTTTCGCTTGGTTACTTATCTCAGTATTAGTATTTCATTCCTAGTATGCGTATCTGGAATTGCCCAGCAAACCCGAAAAGTATTATCTGTGCCGGGTAAGGACGCGTATACCCAAATTCAAATCAATGGTACCAGTGTATTGCCCAGTGGCAGGCACCTTACACCAGCAGGTAAAACCATCCGCATTACACATGATCCATTTGGCATGGCCATATCTCCAGATGGGTCAAAAACGGTAACCTTACACAATGGTGTATTTACTGTAATCAACAATGGCGATCTATCAAATACTAGGGTACCATCCTACGACGAAAAAATTCCTTCTCCCTTATCTAATGGTTCTTTTTTAGGTGTGGCTTTCGGCAAAGCAAACAATATAGTTTACCTCAGTGGCGGAGATAATGGGGCTGTGATCGTTTATGATATTGTGGCATATAAAAGACTGGACTCTATCAGTTTAAATGGCACTGTTAATGGAAAATCTTTTGATGATAGTTTTACTTCAGACCTGGTTTACAATGAATCCAAAGAGGAACTGCTGGTGCTCGACAGGGGCAATTTTCGTTTGGTTAGAATTGATCTCCAAACAAAAAAAATAACTGCATCCATTCCTACAGGCAGGCAGCCATTCGGACTGGCACTTAGTCCAAACCGAAACATCGCCCTGGTTGCCAATGTGGGCATGTATGATTATCCACTATTGCCCGATTTGAAAGAAGATACTAACGACAGTACATTATTACTCCCATATCATCCCTATGGTGATGGCACTAAAAATGCCATTGAAGGTTATACTTTGAATGGCAGAAAAGTACCGGGTGTAGGCAGTCCACTCGCACCGGAAGCTATGAGTGTATATGCCATTGATTTAAGTACTAATAAAGTAACTGATAGATACAAGCCCGGCTATCAGATAGGAGAGATGGTGGAAGATGCAGAAGTAGTGGGCGGTTCCAGTCCTAATTCATTGGTAGTGGGTTCCCGGTTTGCCTATGTAACCAATGCCACCAACGACAATATTTCTATCATCGACTACAAAAACCATAAAATTACCGGCACCATTCCTATCAAGGTAGATCCTTTGATTGATCAATACCGGGGTTTATTGCCTTTTGGAATTACGATGAGTAAGGATGAAAAAACATTATATGTAGCATTGCTGGGTTTTAATGCAGTAGCAGTAATTGATATAGCAACAAAAAAAACGATTGGGTTAATTCCTGCGGGATGGGGCACTTCCAGGGTACAATTGAGCAGGGATGAAAAAACACTCTATGTAATATCCTGCCGGGGTTATGGTGCAGGACCCAATGGTGGCAAGGGTTTTGTGAGACCACCTGCCGGAACTTATATTGGCGATATTCAGTTAGGAAGTTTTCAGCAAATAGAACTACCATCTAAAGAGATTCTTGCTGCTTATACAAAACAGTGTATCAGCAATACTTTTCAGGTAAATGAAGTCAAAGAAAATAAGGCAAGTCCATTGCCTGTTTTACCTGGTTCTGCGGTAAGTCCCATCAAATACATCGTTTACATCACCAAAGAAAACAGAACCTATGATGAAGTATTGGGTCAGTTGGAAACGGGTAAAGGAGATGCAAGCCTTGCCAGGTTTGGGTTGAATGTTACGGCAACGGCAAGAGACAAGACTTTTGTGAGTAATGTGAATGTGGCCCCAAATCATATCAAGCTGGCCAAGCAATTTTCTTTTTCAGATAATTTTTATTGTGATAGTGATGCATCAATTCATGGTCACCATTGGATGATGGGAGTGATACCGAATGAATGGGTAGAGACCAATTCCAGTGTAAGTAAATCAGCTAATCTTTTTTCTAAAGCTTCCGGTCGCCGTTTTCCTGGTTCAACAGGCAGCATGGATCCGGAAGATTATGCAGAGAAGGGAGGTATTTGGGAAGCCCTTGACAGAAAGAAAATTCCTTTCTACAATTTTGGAGAAGCCAATGAAACCGCACATGTAAGAGAAAAATGGTACGATACAGCAACCGGTGCCGGTCATGCCGTAATGGTGCCCATGCAAAAAGCATTATGGTCTAGAACCAGTAGAAATTATGCTGGTTATAATACCAATATCCCCGACCAGTTTCGTGCGGATCAGTTTGAAACTGAATTCACCAAAAAATGGTTGAAGGGTAAAGAAGTGATGCCCAAACTAATTACTATTCAATTACCGAATGACCATACTTCCGGACCAAGGCCAGCAGATGGCTATCCATTTACACATTCTTATGTAGCCGACAATGACCTTGCTTTGGGCAGGATGTTGCATTTTTTATCCAGAACAAAATATTGGAAGAATATGCTGGTAGTGATTACAGAAGATGATCCACAGGGAGGTGTTGATCATATTGATGCGCACAGAAGTATTTTAATGTTGGCTGGTCCCTATGTGAAGAAGAATTACACATCACATACCCATGCTAATTTTGGGTCTATCTTGAAAACGATTTACAATGTATTAAATGTGCCTTATGTAAATCAGTATGATGCAACAGCATCTTTATTGACAGATTTTTTTACAGATAAACCTGATTATACGCCCTATACATTTGAGTTCCCTTCAAAGCAGGTATTTGATCCGGGTGTTGCCATGAAGCGTTATAATAAAGAGATTGACTGGAGGAAAATAATACAAGGCCCAGCGATGGATGATGTAGAAGATATGCGGAAGGGGCATAAATAGCGTTTTGAGTTTGGAATGTAGGGTTTGTAGTTTAAGTAGTTTATACTTATCAACAGACCACAAATTGATTTATCTATACTCTCTTACTATAATTGTTCCAGCTGTACCATTACCACCAGCTACGTTTATATTTGCAGCGGCTCCTTCACCCGCAGCACCACTGCCACCAGAGCCAAAACCAGTTCCTGCTACACCAACGGTTCCTGTGTTTAATATGGAAACCCTTGATGCTCCTCCCTTACCATACATTGAATTGGCGCCATAACCAGAATAGCCTAGTGGACCATTCAAACGAATACCAGCACCTCCAGTACCGCCTGTAATATTTACACTTCCCCCTGATGCACCGCCCCCTACACCTCCGGCGGTATTTGTTGCTGCTGTACCTGTTGTTCCGGCTGCTCCTCCAGATCCTCCATTTGCCGTAATTGTTCCTGCTGGGTCAGAAAAAGTAGTATTGCCACCTGTGCCACCTAATCCATTAGCACCTGTTCCGGCGGTACCAACTGAATATGCAATAATTTGCCCTGGTACAACTGTTAGCCTTTCAACCGCATACCCTCCTGCACCACCCCCCCCACCTGTAAAATTGTTACCGTTGGCAATAGTGGCATTAAAGCCACCGCCACCACCGCCACCGCCTAATAACTGCACTTCAATTGAGTAAACTCCTGCGGGAACTGTATAATTACCTGCTCCAGCAAGTATCTGAATACTTACCAGTGATTTTACATTGTTATAATTTGATCCCGAAAATGTACCTGCTGTAACCTGTCCGCTAACAGTGATGGCGGTAAGTCCACCTAATGTTGTGATATTTGGCTGATTGGCCGTTGTAAGGGTTCCACTAACTGTTCCACCGTTGATGAGCCCAGTAACAGTTAAAGCAGATAAGGTTCCTAAGGAAGTAATATTGGGTTGTGCAGCAGTGGTGATTGTTGCACTAACTGTGCCCGCTCTTACCAATCCAGTTACAGTAAGTGCAGACAATGTACCTACGGAAGTAATATTTGGCTGTGCTACTGTTGTAAGCGTACCACTAATGGTATTGGCATTTATCAATCCTGTTACCGTTAAAGCGGAAAGTGTTCCAATGGAAGTGATACTATTTAATGTGCCATTGCTTAAAGTGCCGCTATAAGTGCCTCCTTGAATGGTACCAGTAACCGTGAGGTTATCAGCGGTTAAAGTACCTGTAACTTCAAGCCCTTGTGCATTAACATAATTGCTGAATAAAATAAGCAGAAAAAAGTATAGGTATTTTTTGAACATAAAATCTCAAGCGTTTACACAACAATCTGCCTAATAAAAGACCTGATTTCAGTTTAAACTTTTTGAGAGGTTAAATAGGAATTAGTGCTATTATTAAGTAAACAATTTGGACAAATGTATTGGCGAGAGATTAGGCAAGTATTAGGTAAGCATTAGAAAGAGATTAGTTTAAGGCGTTAATTTTAATAAAAAAACAATGTTGAATATTTTGCAACTTTGAAATAGATTCTAAAATTTTTATTTGCTCATGCCATAAAAATAATTTCATGAGCGATTTTCAAACTAACCAACATAATATAATTGGTATACGAAATAAAGTAGCGGTATAAAAGTATTTTGGTTTAACTACAAACTAAATCAATAAACTGATTCATCTATACTCCGTAACTATAATCGTTCCTGCTGTACCATTTCCACCTGCAACATTAATATTAACCGCATTACCTTCACCCGCAGCACCACTGCCACCAGAGCCAAAACCCGTGCCTGCAACACCCACAGTTCCAGTATTTAAAATGGCAACCCTTGAAGCACCACCTTTTCCATATTTTGAATCAGCTCCGTAACCTGAAAAACCTAAAGTGCCATTAAATCGTATACCAGCCCCACCAGAACCTCCCGTAATTCCTATTGTTGCGCCGGTTACTGTACCTCCCGTACCACCATTTGTATTTGCTGCGGTATTACCTGCTGTGCCGGCAGTACCACCTGCACCTCCATTTGCAGTAATTGTTCCTGCCGGGTCAGAAAAACTACTATTGCCTCCTGCACCTCCAGTTCCATTGGCACCTGATCCTGCAGCTCCTACAGAATAAGCGATAATTTGCCCTGGCACTACAGCTAGTCTCTCAATTGCATAGCCGCCTGCCCCACCGCCACCGCCATCAAAATTTCTAGTGTTTGCAACAGTTGCATTAATACCACCGCCACCACCGCCACCTCCCAATACTTCTACTTCTATAGAATATACACCTGCGGGTACTGTATAATTACCTGCCCCTGCAAGAATCTGAAAACTAACCAATGACTGTATATTTATATAATTTGATCCTGAAAAAGTATCGGCGGTAACCTGTCCGCTAACTGTAATGGCGGTAAGTCCGCCTAAGGTTGTAATGTTTGGTTGAATACCTGTTACAAGCGTTCCACTAATTGTGCCACCATTGATAAGTCCTGAAACTGTTAAAGTAGATAAGGTACCTAAAGAAGTAATATTGGGTTGCACAGAGGTGGTAATGATAGCGCTTAATGTACCTGCATTTACCAACCCTGAAACTGTAAGTGAAGAGAGGGTACCTAAAGAACTAATATTTGGCTGGGCTATTGTAGTTATTGTGCCACTAATGGTATTCGCATTTACAAGTCCGGTTACGGTTAATAAGGAGAGCGTACCGATAGCTGTAATACTATTTGAAGTGCCACTGCTTAGAGTGCCACTAAATATACCACCTTCAACTGTTCCAGTAACTGAAAGATTGTCAGCACTAAGCGTGCCCGTAACTTCGAGCCCTTGTGCACTTAAATAATTGCTGAGTAAAATTAGCAACAAAAAATTCATCCATTTTTTAAACATAAAGCTTGAAACTTTAAAGCAAACATTGCCTGTAATACAAGCTGGTACTCATATTAGAATTACAGTAAGTCTATCTCAGATAGATCTAACTAATTTTTACCAATTAAATTTGAACAAATGTATTATAGGGGTATTAGGCACCCGTTAGGAGTATGTTAGGATGCCATTAGATATTGTCAGCCTTTTTTGGCTAGAGGTAATATAATTTTAAACGAGCTGCCTTTTTGTGGTAGGTTCTCAAAGTAAATACTGCCTTTATGTATCGTAATTATTTCATTTGCAAGAGATAATCCTAATCCAAACCCTGAACTGTTCATACTTGTTTTCCCCCTGTAAAAGGGTTGAAATAAGAAAGGGATATCTTTTTCCTGAATTCCCGGACCCTTATCAATTATGATGATCTTAATATTTGAAGATGCAAAATGTAATGATACAGATGCTTCATGGTCGGGAGAATATTTACAGGCATTCTGCACAATATTTTTTATAGCACTAAAGAGCAGGTTCTCATTTCCTTCTATCAATACATTTTCATCCACATCCGGAAATGTATCAAAATGCAGGTTTACCTTATAGCGACTATCTTCTTTTTTAATAGTATAAGGCAATTTGAGCAATAGTTCATCTACCCGCAAAAGTTTTAGTTCGGCTCCTGCGAAGGAACCACTTGCTTTGGCAATTTCTAATAACCCCTTTGTTAATTGTGTTAAATGAATTACATCGTCGTATACTGACTTGATCAATTCTTTATATTCTGAATCTGTTCTTTCCTTTTGCAGGGTAATTTCTAACTGACTCAATATGGCTGTCAATGGGGTTGACAATTCATGCGATGCATTGGCAATGAATCTTTTCTGGATTTCGAATGATTCCTGAAGTCGGCTAAGGAGTTCATTAAATGTTTTAGATAATTCATTTAGTTCATCTTTTTGTTCAGTTACAGGAACTCTTTTTGATAAATTGTTTGAACTGATTTCCTTTACCTCTAATGTTATTTTTTTAATCGGTTTTACAAGTCTTTCAGAAAAGAAAAGACCTGAAATAAAAGTGATTAAAACACCAAAAAGGAAACTAAAAATGAGGATGAATGTTAGCTGTCTGTTTTTTTCAAATCCATCCTTATCATAGGCTGCGCTAACAATGATATAATTGTTTTTAACACCTTTGATATTTAATGCAATGGCATCTTTTGCATTAACCGTAAAAAAGTATTCTCCCAACCTAAGAACCTTTTCTTTTATATCATTGTTGAGAACAACAGATACAGTATTGTCATCTGTATATTGATAAATTACTTTATTGTTATTTGCGTACACCATCACACTTCTTTGCTGTAAGGCTACCAAGGTTAATTCATCAATTCTTTGTAAAAGTTCATTGTTGATTTCAGGCACTTTTCTTAAAAGGCTCATAGTGGTGATAGCCCTGTTCTTTAGCCTGGTTCTAAAATCTGTTTGTCTGTTTTGTACTGAAATAAAATAAATGGATAAACAAAGAATAAACAAAATAGCCGTAACCAAACCGGTAAATAGCAAAACAATTTTCAGCTTGATTTTCATAAACTTAAATGTCTTTTAGGATATACCCCATACCAATTTGAGTATGTATCAATTTTGATGGAAAATCCTTGTCGATTTTATTTCTCAAGTAATTCACATATACATCAATTACATTGGTCTGCGGATCAAAATCAATATTCCAAACATTTTCGGCGATATGTGCCCTTGTTAAGGTTCTATTTTTGTTACGCATAAAATATTCCAACAATTGAAATTCCTTAGCGGTTAGGTTAATCAGTTTTTTGTCCCTTTTTACTTCTTTATTTTCAAGGTTCAATTCCAGGTCAGAAATCTTTAGAATATTTCCTAAGGGAATCTCCTGTTGAATGGTTCTTTTCAACAAGGCACGTATCCTCAGTAACAATTCCCTGAATTCAAATGGTTTTACCAGGTAATCGTCGGCACCTGCTTCAAAGCCTTCTATTTTATCATCTGTTGTACTCAGAGCCGTTAGCATCAGAATAGGAATTTGCTGGTTATAATCCCTCATGATCTTACACAGTGTAAATCCATTGATTTCAGGCAAATTAATATCTAGGATTACAAGGTTATAAGCATTTGCCAGAAATAACTGTTTGCCAATCATACCATCATATGCAAGATCAACCTGGTACCCATTTTCTTCCATTCCCTTCTTCAATATTTGGGCAATCTTCAGTTCATCTTCTACTAATAAAATGTTGACCTCTTCCATTGTTAAATAGTTTCCATTGTGAAATAATACCTACAGAAAAAGTTACTAATCTAAAGTTTGAAGAAAGGGTAAAAATATTACAACTCCAAACCCCAAACCCCAAACCCGCTCTACTTGTACAACCCATTAAACAATAACTTAAATGTTCCATAGGGTTGTGCACGGAAAGTTATTTCTGGTCCGAAAGCATATAATTTACCTGCACCATAATCTGCTTTAAAAGCTGCTACGCCTGATTTCAGGTAGGATTGTCCCCAGGCCCAACCACTTCTCAATGGTGGATCCTGCGTAAACCATGCTAGTGGTTTGATACTTCCATTGATCTGTGCTTCTGGTAAGATATTAAATACCGGACTTGCATCAAAATACACATCAGCCTTAGAACGCATGCCAGCAGCTGCCATATCTGTTGAATCTACTGATACCTGTAAGATACTTCCTGGGATATAATATTTTTCACCAGGTAAATTTCTTTCCTGTCCGGTTACAATTTCCGATAAGGCATTCGTAATGGGTAATTTTAAATGATATGCAAGTTGGGTGCTGCTTCCAATAGTGATGATATTGCCACCTTCTTCCAGGAATTTTTTTAATTGCGGGATAGATTTAGTTGCGGTGATTCTTCCTATGCGATTTCTATATTCTTCGGGAATAGAATCTGCTATGGGCTCTCTTCCAAAACCACCACCGCCTCTTGTACTGGCTGCATTAGTGCTTAAGGCAGGGATGGCTCCACCTACAAAAACAATTACATCATATTTACTTTTTAGGTTACCGGTATCAATATCTTTTGCATAAATGATCTCTGGTACAAAATGGTACTGATCAAAAATATAACGTATCCAACCTGATGGCATAGACCCACCGTAGTTATCCCACAAAGCTATTCTGGCTGCGTTTATTTTGCTGGTATTTTCCGGACGTTTATTTACAGCTAAAGCTTCCACACCTATTTCAGAAATGATTTTTTCAATGCCTGTTTTATTTTTAGCATTAACAGGCACATAAAAAGAACCCTTAGCAAAGGTAGTGCCTGCAACTGCATCCTGTATTCTATACACTTCCATGCCTGCTTTTAGCAGATCATTGGTTACTGTAAAAGAATGATTGGCTCCAGCGTTTAAAATATAGCCCACAGTATTTTTGTTACCAGCCATATTACTTTTATTGCTTTGCATTTGTCCATACCCGATCTTTTCAAATGGTCCTTCAAATGCATTTAATATTCTGCTGAATTGAAAACCCATCTGGTAAGCCAATGTCCAACCTGCCGCATCATAAGGAGCAACAGGTGGTCCACCAGGATATTGAAAATCATTGGGATGGTCCTGCGGTTCAAACATATCCAGGATATGCGGACGGAAAGCCTGATTGGTTTTTATGATATATGATCCGGCCGGGAAGGTTTCGACACCCACACTAAAATCGGCTGTTGCTTTATGTACTACTATACCGCTGATCAGCATGGCATTGATGAAACGTGTTGCTGTAGCAAAGTCTGCCTGATTGGCTGGTATGATATAACCACGGGGATCACGGTATGATTGATTTTTATAAACACTATCGTATATTTTTTTCGGTATGGCATTGCCGCCACCAAAACCAGTTGGCGCATTGCCGGCTGCTTCCGGTCTTCTGTTTGCCTGCTGACCATCCTGAAATATTTTTGTTATTTCTGCAGATCGTTTGGGAGATAATGTCCAGCTATCTTTTTCACCTTTGTTGATGGCATTTTTGCCCATCTTGTAGATATTATAGAGTAATTCATCCTTGTGTCTTAATGCATACATGAACACACTATAATTCAATGAAACCGAATAATCGATAGAGTTTTTGAAATACCATTTTTGCGGTTGAATAGGAAAAGGGTTGGCACTGCTAGGTACCAATCTATCAGGCACAACAGGTATATCCATTGGGTTGGGACTCCCAATTATTTCAGTCAGCAATCCCACCATATTATGGAAATAGGTAGAAGTTCTTAAACCACCATTGTACCAGGTAGAATAAACAGAACCGGCTTTTTGCGTATAACCAGGTTTGCCTTCAGCATTCAAGCGGTTGATCATGGCAGCGCCTACTGCATCTAAGCTTGTCATTACCAAAGGATCAAATGCATAGTTGAAGGGGTCTCTAAAAGGAGGTCCGGCAACAACAGCACCGGGAGGACCTGTTTGGTGATGGTTATACATGATCTGTGGGTACCATTCCAGAAATAATTGCTTACCCAGATTTTGCGATTCTTTCAGGTTAAACATGTAGAAATCACGGTTGTTATCATGACCCGCATATTTTTCGTAAAGGCGGGGTAAGAATTGGGTGGTTCTTTTTTCCTTATTGGGTTCGCGCATATACCAGTTGGATACCAGTTCCTGTCCATCAGGATTTGCATGCGCTGCCAAAATGATCACATCTTTTAAAATTTTTTCCGTTTCGCTATCTTTTCTACTACTTAATTGGTAAACGATCTCAATTAGTTGATGTGCGCCAACTACTTCAGTGGCATGTAAGCCTCCATCCAGCCAAACTACTGCTTTGCCCTCGGCTGCTAATGTGCGAGCCTGCTCATCTGTGAGGTTTTCTGCCCTTGCCAGTTGCTGGGCAATCTGTTTGTATTTTTCCAGGTTTTTAAGGTTTTCCGGACTGGAAATAACAAACATGTATTGGGTGCGACCTTCTTCTGTAAGGCCTATATCTACTAGTTTTACACGATCTGAACTGGCAGCTATTTTTTTGAAATAGGCTTCTGTTTGGGTATATGTAGCCAGCATATAATTATCGCCAATATTGAAACCAAAATGTTCTTTGGGTGTAGTGATGGATTGACTATAGCCTGTAACGGAGAATAGCAGTAATGCTGAAAGAACACTGGACAGGAAAATTCGTTTCATGAAAATCAGTTTTGTTGTAGGAAGGTTGCAAAATGATTTCAAGTTAAGATTTTCAGTTGTAACATAGGAATTAACGGGAAAAAATATCTATAGCTTGTATTGTAAAGTAAAAACCTTACGCATAGCATAAGGTTTTTTTACATCAAAAGTGAAGAGATGATTGCTATATCGGCTTCTTCCCTTGAATAATTCTTAATAAGATAGCAATAGCGGCTATTACAAGGAGTATGTGTACAATACCTCCTGCATTATAACCGATGAATCCAATTAGCCAGGCAATGATTAAAATGACTGCTATAGCGTACAAAATGTTTCCCATAGATTTTGATTTTAACGATGAAAGGATAAGCCAATAGTTGAAATACCATTGGAGAGGTCTAAAAATGCGCCTACTTTTTGGTTAATATGGTATTCGGTACCTACATGATAAACAAGGTATAGAGATCCCGGCCCTCTGTAATTGTTGGAAGAGCTGGTAAATCCATTTTCCCAAACCGTGTTTTTGATGGAAAATCCTAAACTGGCACCCAGGTAAAAATCCCAGTTACTGCCCGCTTTTAAAGCATTATCCAGGTACAGGGAACCCTTAACACCAATAGGAATAATGGTTTCTCTGTAATAATTATCCTTGTAGGTATAAAAATTTATAAAAGGTGCCAAAGTAAAAGAACCTGCCACATCAAATTCATAATCCAAATGGATGGCTGGAATGGAATATGCGTAATAACCATAAGTGCCCAAACCAGTACCTACCCCAATATTGAAGGTATTGCCATATTTTTCAGAATATGTTTTGTTTTGAGCTAATGCAGGTAAAAGCAAGCCAACGGTTATTACGAATAGAAATAATTGTTTTTTCATGTTAGTTTTTTATATGAAGCCAGGTTTGTTGTTGTAGTTATTAATTTTTGTTCTTAACGGTTAGTCCTTTAAAAGCTTTGCCTAGTTCTTCCATATCATGGTTGAATTCTGTTTTAAACTGCTGCCAGTTGTCTTTTCCATCAGCTTTGTACTCGTCAATTCTTTTCTTCATGTCTTCATTCTTTTTATTCAATTCAGCAATTTTTTCTCTGTACTCCTCTTTGGCATCCTTTTTTTGTTCTGCAATTCTGGCATTGAACTCAGCAATGCTTTTATTATTTGCTTCAATTTTTTCGTTGCTTTCTTTTCTGTACTGGATCATGTCTTCCATATACTCTTTATTGGCACTGTCCAGCTTATTATTGGCTTCTGTTACTTTTTGTTCTGCGTTGGCTACTTTTTCGGCAGGAGTAGAGCAGGATGTAATAGATAGTACTGTTAGAAAAAGGCTTGCGATGATGATTCCTGTTGATTTTTTCATGGTAGGTTTTATTTAAGTTGAATGACGAAATTTTAATTTATAGAGAGGCGAAAATTTTTCTTAGTTCTTCTTTGGTTTTACCCAAAACAATTTGCAATCGTCCCAATAATTCTTCCTGTTTACCATCAACCATCAAAAGATCATCATCTGTTAGTTTGGCAAATTTTTGTTTCAGCTTTCCTTTTGTTTCATTCCAATTACCCTTTAATTCCGTTAAAGTTTCCATGATTTTAATTTTTATGTGAATGCATTATCACTTAGTAAAGTTGGTGGTATTCCCTGCCATTTTTGTTATATCATTGAATGCTTTTATTACATCCTTTACGTCTTCAATAAAAAAGCATTTCACAAAAGGAAATGCTTTTTTATTGAATAAATCAGTTAAGCCTACTTCTTAATGCTTGTCTTTTTTTCCTTTTTTATTATTATCTGATTTTTTGTCATCATTCTTGTTGTCTTTTTCATTTTTCCAATCTTTGTGTTGGGGATGGTTTTTATTCTCAAAGTATTTATTATCTCGGCTGTTTCTGATGAATGCCTGGTCATGCCTGCCTTTGTAGGAAGCATATTTCAATCGATTCTCTTGGGCATATCTATATGGTCTGTCGCCACGTAGTACAACTTTGTATCCACTATACAGATCATACCCCCGATACCTGCTCGGTAAGTTGCCATTCGAAACCCAACGAGTATCAACCAGGTACACGTACTGCCTTTGCGGAACATTGTAATACACATCTATATCTGGCAGATAATAATAATCTACATAGTCATAACCTACCGGCCCCCATATTGGTTGCTGTCCAATATTAATATTGATGCCTAGGCTAATTTGTGCATTTGACTTTACACTGATGAAACTGCATAGTATAAGTGTAAAAAAAAGAATTTTCTTTTTCATGGTTTAATTATTTTGAACTTGAAATGAGCGAAAGACTAATAATGTAGACCATCTTATTTCGCCAATCTGCAATAGAATTATTGCTTAGTAAAAATCGTACTATAAGAGAAAAGTATCATTGCAGGTATGTAAAAGATACTTGTATGTTTTACTGATTTATGTTGAATGGGTTTGATAGAACAAGTTTGCATTACATCTTATCCATATACCAGTTCAGTTCCTTCTCTATCTTTTTTAACCGGAACAGGTCACTGATATTTTTTTGTAGTCGTATAAAAGCAGTTTCACTTTTAACTACATAGTCGTAGGCCTTATGATGCATGCAATTAATTGCCACTTCAATTTTATCCTGTGAGGAGAGCATGATCACGGGGATCTCACTATTGTATGCTTTTATTTTGTCTAATGTGTCAATTCCATTAATAGCATTTCTATCAATACCATCCAGGTGATAATCCAGGATGATAATATCTGGCATTTCATTCAAAGCGTCTAAACAGCGTTCACCGGTAGGAAAGGTTGTAATATCAAAATCGGCATTTTGCTGAAACTCTATCTCCAATAATTTCAGAAACAAGGCATCATCATCCACCAGAAATAACTTTATTTTTTGCTTGTTAGTCATGGAACTTAGTTTTAATCAGGTTAAATTCATCGGTGAGTTCCAGACATGCCTGGTTGCATATATGCTCCAATTTAATAATCATTTCTGTTATTTTCTCGGTTTCATTTTGTATACCTGCATATTCTTTTACCTGATGCGCCATTTTTTCAAAATCAGCACTAATGCCCATAATTGAAAAAGAAGGAATCATTTTATGCAATGCATCGTGTAAGGATTTCCAATCTTTCTTTTGAAAACTTTCTTTCATAGCAAGTATCAAAGGAGGTGTTTGCAATAGGTATAGGTTGATCATTTCCATCATTAATTGGGGGTCTGATTTTGTACGGCGATTCAGGTATCCTAGATCTATACACCTGCTTATTTTCAATAACGCCCCACTGTTATCGAAACTATCTTTGGTATCAATTAGTTGTGGTTTCTTAACCAATGAAATGATTTTGCTGTATAATAATCGCTCGTCAACTGGTTTGGCTATATAATCGTTCATGCCTACTGCCCTGCATTTGGCCAGATCTACCGTAGTAACATCTGCCGTTAAGGCAATGATAGGTATTGTCAATTTCATTTCATTCCGGATAAATTCTGTTGCTTCAAAACCATTCATTTCAGGCATCTGAAGGTCCATCAGTATAATATCGTATTCGTTCTTCTGCAGTTTTTCTATGGCGATCTTTCCATTGCCGGCTATATCTTTTTCAAATCCAAAATCATCTAATAATGTTTTCATTAAAAGCTGATTTAGAGCCATATCTTCTACTACCAGTACGCTAATATTCTTAATATCTGCATCTACTTCTACCAATAAATCTTCAGTTGCTGCTTCGCTGGTGGTTTTCTTAAAGTTGAGTAAAAAGCTAAAGCAGGATCCTTTATCCATCTCACTCGTAACACTGATTTCACCATTTTGCGCTTCAACCAGTTGTTTTACAATTGCTAGCCCTAAACCTGTTCCGCCATATAAACGGGAGGTGCCGCTTGTTGCTTGCTGAAAATTTTCAAATATTTTATCAATCTTTTCTTTTGGAATTCCAATGCCAGTATCCTTTACAGAAAATCGAATGGTGGTACTGTCTTCATTTTCTGAAACAAGTTTAGCACTTACGGTAATGTTACCCGTAGTAGTAAATTTTACTGCATTACTCACCAGGTTGAGTATGATCTGGTGTAAGCGAACAGGATCTCCAATTAAAACCTCCGGTATGTTGTCATCATATTCTTTGATCAGTACAAGATTTTTTTCCTGAATCTTTGGTTCAAATAAATGCAACATGGCCGAAATAGAAAGTGCCATTTTGAAAGGTGTCTTTTCAAATGTCATTTTCCCTGCATCTACTTTTGCCAAATCAAGAATATCGTTGATGAGTACAATCAATGCATCACCACTCATTTTAATAGCGGTAAGGTATTCTTTTTGCTTGGCTGTTAATTCGGTTTTCAATACCACTTTTGTAAATCCAATGATGGCATTCATGGGTGTACGAATTTCGTGACTCATGTTAGAAAGAAACTGTTGTTTTGCTTTTACAGCTTCTTCAGCAATGCTTGTGGCAGTTTCAGCAATTTTGGTGGCATCCTCTGCTTTTCTCTTTGCTTCTTCGGCAATTACAGTTGCCAGTTCTGCAAAAACCTTGGCTTCAAAGAATTCTTTTTCTATCCTTTTTTGTTCGGTTATATCCCTTGCAACAACCACCGCACCCATTACGTTACCTTTTTCATCTTTGTAAACTGATCCATTGAATAATACGTCTGTAAGTTTATGATCTCTGATGGTAAGTGGGTAGTCTGCAACAAATCCTTTGTCAAATACTTCCTTATATACTTCCCTTGCTTTTTGTGGTTCTGTGAAGTACTCAAAAAAATTAGTTCCTATTAAATTCTTTCGGGTTACACCAGTAATGTTTACAGTGGCTTCATTCATATCCATAATTTTGCCATCACTGCTAATTGTTACCAATGGGTCAAGACTGGCTTCAATCAGGCTTCTGGCATATTCAGAATCATGAATCTTATTTTCTGGCATTTTGAATATTTTTATTTTGCGTTATTATTGCCTAACTCTTCCACAGGGGTTCGTCTTTTGATTTTGAGTTGTTTGAAATGAGATGGTGTATAACCTGTTATTTTTTTAAACTGATTAGACAAATGAGCTACACTGCTATAATTCATCTTCCAGGCTATTTCTGTAATATTGAGTTCATCGTACATGATCAACTCTTTTATTCTTTCAATTTTATTGAGAATGATAAACTGCTGTATAGTAATGCCTTTAACTTCCGAAAATAAATTGGACAGGTAGGTATAATCGTATCCTATTTTATTGCTAATATGTTCTGAATAATTCAATGCAGGTAATTCATCTGAATGATGTACCATTTCTGTAATAACATTTTTTACCTTTTCTATCAAAATGGCTTTTTTATCATCCATAAGTTCCAATCCGGATACTGCCAAAGCTTTGCTAAATGTTTGCATTTGTTCCTGTGTAAGTGTTTCCATTACCTCAATTTCTCCCAGGTCAACAATGATAAAATGAAGCCCGAGTTTACGTAGCTCTTCTTTTACCAGCATTTTGCATCGCAGGCTAACCATATATTTGATGAAAAGCTTCATAGTTAAGTGTATTCAGGTAAAACTGAAAAAATGAAATGCATCGATATTATTTTACAATGCAGTTATACAACAAAGGGATAAACTAGGTAAAACTCAATATTAGTATGTCTTTGCAGCCAAAAAAATGAAATGAAAAGCATTAATTAAACAAAGAAGAGGAAAACCTAAACCAGCATTTCTTACAAGTTACACTTTATTCAACACTAGTTCAGTTTAATTATTCATTACATTCCATTCTTATTGCTTCATCAGAAAAGGTTTGCAGAATATTCTGCAAACCTTTTACTTTGGTATGATATATAATCAATCAATAGATAGTAAATTCTACGCGTCTATTATCTTGTCTGCCTTTGGCAGTTTTATTGGTTGATATTGGCTGTGATTCTCCATAACCCACAGCTTCAATTTTGCCATAACTTACATTTTGTCCTACTAAATAATTTTTAACTGATTCAGCCCTGTTTTTCGACAGTTTCATATTGGCAGCATCAGAGCCTACATTGTCTGTATGTCCGCCAAGTTTTAAACTAAATCCTTTTTTCACCAGCATTTCTGCTACCCTGTTCAGGTAAGGGAAAGATCTGTCGCGAATGGTAGCTTTTGCAAAATCAAATTCCAGGTTTCTGATAGCTTCTTTTACAATATTTCTGTCCTCATCAGTAATAACATAAGTGTTATTATAAACCTTAACCACTGTGTCCTTTGCAGGAGGTAAAGGCAATGCACAACCTGCACCATCTACTTTAGTGCCCATAGGTGTACCCGGACATTTATCAAAGAAGTCAGAAACACCATCTCCATCAGTATCCAGTTTCAGTCTTTTCATTTCATCCATCATGGCTGCCATTTCTGCCATATGTTTTCTATGTTTCTCTTCACTTGCTTCAAATGATGCACGCATAGCATCATCATTGTCTTTCATGTGCTTAGCTAATTGTGCAGGAGGGTTATGTCTTGCCAATGCTGGTTTGCTGGTTTTTCCTAAAATAAACTCCAGACCAATATGTGCATAGGAAAATTTATCGCCTAAATAAGGAGCTTTAAAATAACCATCAATATTATCCGCATCAACAAAAGCCATGGTATAGCCAAGGTCTAGATTGATACTCTCTGATAAACCTGCTCTAATGCCTAGGCCAAAAGGCATATAAAATTCTGTATTGCTTCCATTGGGATTGAAGTCAACAGTAGTGCCAGTTGATGTTACGTTTGTAGCTTTAAAATTAACCGCACCACCGCCTACAGAGAGGTATGGTTGGATAGAAGTTTTCAGCTGCGACCAATTGATATTACCCAATGTAACCACTGCGCTTAAACTGGCTGCCCAGTTGATGTCTGATGAAAAAGATTTGAATGGGCTAACTGGAGGAGCACCTGCCCATAATTTGTCATTGTTTGCTTTCAGTGTTCCACGAATAACATCAAGTTGGAAACCCAAAACATGTGAAGCCTGCAATTTCAGATATGCACCATATTCTAAGGTAGGTACCCATTTAGAAAAATCATTCCTTCCGCCAGTTGCTGCAATAGGGGCCATTGCACCTGCGTGTAATCCAAATGACCAAACCCTGAAACCGCTGGTGCCTGAAAATAATGGCGGTGGTATCTGCGTGCTAGTAGGTTTTACTGTTTCCTGTGCTGTTAAGCTGGATGGTATCATCAGAAATACCGAACAAAATAAAGTAATAGCGAGTAATAATTTTTTCATAACAATTAATTGAATCCATCCCTTCCTTTATTGGTTGAAAATGGTTACACAAAATTGTATGCTTATGCTTTGTTAATCGTTACACCTTTGGAAGGTATAGTTACATTAATCACTTATCATAAAACACAAGATTAGATGATGGGATATGGTAAATGAAACAATATATTATTCACTGAATAATATATTGTTAGGGATGTGTTTCTAAAAAATTAAAAGTATAAAATCACTTTACCCTTTTCTATCAAAGGATTTTCTATCAATGCTAATGCCTGATGTATTTCTGTAAAATGATAACTGTGGGTGATCATATCTTTTACAGATAGGGTTCCATTTTTGAAATATTCAATAACCTGGGGAAATTTATTGTTGTGTAACCTAGATCCACGTACATCTATTTCACGGGCAGTAATGCTGAGTTGACTAATAGCAGAAGGTTCTTTTTGGAAGCCGAGCGTAATTACCCTGCCGGCTGCACATACATATTGGAGTGTTTGTTCAAATGATTGTGTAGAACAAACAGCGTCGATCACTACAGTTGCGCCATTACCTTCCGTAAATTCCATGATGCGTGATAACACATCTTCGTTTTTGGCATGAATGGTTTTAGTCGCACCATACTTCAAAGCCAATGCCAGCCTGCTTTCCATGATGTCGGAAATATAACAAGTAGCACCGCTAATCAGAACTCTTTTTAAAATACTCAGGCCAACGGGTCCTGCACCCATGATAAATACCTTATCGTCTTTACTGATCTCCGCACGTGAACAAACCTGTTCAGCTATCGTAAAGGGTTCGATCATTACAGCTTCCTCCCAACTTATATTTGTAGGCAGATGGTAAATACAATTTGCAGGTAAAACCAGGTATTCCTGGTAACCGCCATCCACATGAACAGAACGTACTTTTAATTGACCGCAAACATTGTTTCGTCCAATAAGGCATTGGTAGCATTTGCCGCAACTGATAACAGGATCCATGACAACTCTGTCGCCAACAGAAAAATGGGTTACATCTTTTCCAACGGCAACCAGTTCTCCCACTATCTCATGTCCAATAACCCTGGGATAAGTAGCAACAGAAGAAGTACCATGGTAAATATGTACATCAGAACCGCATATACCCGCCACCTTAACTTTTAGTAATACCTCATTAGGTGATTGAATTTCCGGCATGGGCCTATCTTCAATGACCAGTTGATGCGGAGATCGTACACACAATGCTTTCATGCGTTGGATTAATTGGTTTTTTTGCTTGCCAGCTCTTTCACGATGTTCCATACAGGTTCATCAACAGGTATTCCCAGTTTCCTGTTTTCCGTTCTTGTTTTCTGCGATTGTTCTCCGGGATAATAGATCTCACTATTTTCTTTAGCTGGTGTAGAAGCTTTTATTTGTGCAATGGTTTCCTGAATGGCGTTTTCAATAAATTCCATCGAACTTATTTTCAAAGGATCAATAGCGATGAAGATCTGGTTGCTGCTGCCACTGCTACCTTTGTTTATTTTATCAATACCTGCAGTAGTATTACCTCCCGCAAGTAAGGCAGAAAACAGATCCAGCATGATAGAAAACCCGGAGCCCTTCCACATACCCATGGGTAAAATGCGCCTGGTAACAGAAATGATGGCAGGATCATCTGTAAGATTACCTTCCGCATCAAATCCGCCCTGGTAGGGTAGTTTCTGGTTTCTATCCCTTGTTCCCCATACTTTGCCATAAGAGAATTGCGACATGGCCATATCCAATACCAGATGACCTTCCTTTCTGGGAATAGCCATTACAAAAGGGTTATTGCCAATACCTTCAGATTTTGCACCCCAGGCAGGCATACAAGATTCTGTATTGGTCCAGCAAATACCCATAAACCCTTTGGATGCAGCAAGCCATCCATATGCGCCGCCACGCATCCAATGGGTGGTATTTTTTAAGCTTACCAATCCGAGACCGGTTTTCCCGGCTATTTCCGTAGCCCTGTTCATGGCAAATATAGCGTTCAAAATACCCGGACCCATTTGGCCATTATATACTTCCATGGCGCCAAGATTCAATTCCAGTTTGGGTTCTGCGTTGATGTCAATTAATCCGTCGTGAATATATTCTACAAATCGCTGTACCCGGTTAATGCCATGTGATGCAACCCCGTCGCAGGTTGATTCGGTATGAATTTGTGCACAGATATCGGCTTTCTCTTCCAGCATACCCGCATTGAGAAAGGCGGTTTTGATAGTGGCTTTCATTTCTTCAAAAGGAATCCTGATCATAGGGTGTTATTATTATGAGGTTTGAAGTTATTCAGACTTTTTTAATTTGATAAAAATAAATCCGTCACCCCTTGTTTTTCGCATCAAATATTCGGACCATATTTTTGGTTGCATTTGTGAAGAATGAGCAGTATTTGAATCTATTTTTTTAAATAATGACAGGTATCAATTTTTATTTTCTCAAAGGATGTTTTGACTTAATAAAGTAATTGCTTTAAATACCATATAAGAGAAGATTAATATATTAACTTTAGTAGGTAATTTAAAACAGGTTAGTCTAACATTTTTTGCAGATGCACTATCGTTTATTTCAATTGATGTGTTTGGTAGTTTTACTAACTAGCTGTTCCCGTGAGAGAAAATCATCTATAAATCTGAAAAATTACATCCTGGAATCTGATGGCAAGTATACCATTTATAGAAATGGAAAACCTTATACCATTAAAGGGGCAGCCGGTTCTACCCATCTGGAAGACCTGGCAGCTGCAGGTGGAAATACGATAAGAATATGGGATACAACCAATTTGCAAACTGTTTTACAAAATGCCCAAAAAAATAATATAGCGGTCATTGTTGGACTTCCCATTCATATAAGTAGCTATTTAGATTTTTACCAAGATACAGCAAACGTGTTGGCGCAGTTCCAATCTGCAAAAGCAATCGTAAATAAATACAAAAATAATCCTGCTGTACTCATGTGGTGTGTAGGTAATGAATTGCATTTCCCTTATCGTTTACGATACAATAAATTTTACCGTGCGTTTAATCAGATTGTTGACATGATTCATACAGATGATCCCGATCATCCTGTAACAACTACAATGATCGACTTTCAGCCCTCTCAGATCTTTAACCTTCGGTTGCGATCCAATATCGACATCCTATCATTCAATATTTTTGGAGGTATCGGCTCATTGAAGAAAGAATTAAAAATGTACAGTTGGCTTTGGCAAGGCCCTTATCTGATTACGGAATGGGGCATCAATGGACCATGGGGTGACGATGCACCTACTGCCTGGCGAGCATTTCTTGAACCTTCTAGTACTTTAAAAGCAAAACTTTACCTGGATAGGTACCAGGAAAAAATGCCGGTAAATGATCCAAGGTTTTTAGGGTCTTTTATTTTTTATTGGGGACAGAAACAGGAAACCACCCATACCTGGTTTAGTTTGTTTGATGATCAGGGATATAAAACCGCTGCGGTTTCAGCTGCACAATATATATGGACAAACCAATGGCCTGAGCATAAGGCACCTAAAATCAAAGACTTTCTCATCAACCAAAAAAATGCGTATGATGATATTTTATTTCAACCTGGTGAAAACGCTTTGGCAGAAATTAAATTAGAGAAAACGGACAGCTCCCTGCAAAAGATACAATGGGAAATTTATCCAGAGGACTGGTACAAAGAAGACAATATAAATAGTGTTATCAGACCCCAAGTCATCACCAGCATTTGTTATGACAGTGTACAATTAAAATCACTAATTCCCATACCAGTCAAAGAAGGTCCCTACAGATTATTCGTAAGTATTTATAATAAGCATGGTTATACGGCAAATGCAAATATTCCGTTTTATGTAATACAAAAACCTAAATGATCAAAAGAGCGCAGGCGGTGATACCGCCAACCAAAAAGGATAAAATTGCTTTAAGGTCTATGATATTCATAGGTCTTCTAAGTATGTGTTTCTTTTTGAACATGCTTTTAGATAAAAATGCAATTGGATATGCACCATTATATTGGATGTTAATAGTTTTCATCTTTTTTATTTGTTTCAAGATTTTATTAGAATGGTTGCATTATTTGTTTATTACTGTACCGGCTGATCCTCCCCGAGAAAAGATATATAGTGTGGATGTTTTTACAACTTATTGTAAAGGCGAACCCTATGCCATGATTGAGGAAACATTAACGGCCATTCAAGCCATTACTTATCCGCATACCACTTATTTATGTGATGAGGCAGATGATCCCTATCTAAAAGAATTCTGTAACAAACTAGGCGTTAAACACATAACAAGAACCTTAAAAATAAATGCAAAAGCAGGCAATATCAACAATGCCTTGCAATATGCTACAGGTGAAATTTGTTTGATACTCGACCCTGATCATGTACCCTTTCCGGAGTTTTTAGATAGTATCGTAGACCATTTCAATGACCCTGCTGTTGGCTTTGTGCAGGTGGTACAATCATATTATAATTTCGATGATGGACTAATTGCCAAAGGCGCCTGTCAGCAAACCTTTCAATTTTATGGTCCGATCATGATGACCATGAATAAGTATGGTACCGTATTGGCCATTGGTGCCAATTGTACTTTCAGAAGAGCTGCATTGGATTCGATAGGAGGTCATGCAGCCGGATTGGCTGAAGATATGCATACCGCCATGCAACTGCATGCCAAAGGCTGGAAATCTGTTTATGTACCTAAGGTATTGGCACGTGGCTTGGTGCCCAATACATTAACAGCTTATTATGCCCAACAATTAAAATGGGCACGTGGTGTTTTTGAGTTGTTGGTTACTTCATATCCAAAGCTCTTTACAAAATTTACCTGGCTACAAAAATTGCATTATGCATTCATTCCAGTTTATTATCTCTCTGGTATTGTTTTCTTACTCAATTTTCTAATACCGATTCTTTCTTTAGTAACAGGTGAGATTCCTTTTAAATTGGGGATGGTCAGCTTCTTTATTATCGGTTTTCCATTGATTATGTCAATTATACTTATCAGACATTTTGTTCAGAAATGGGTGATGGAAGAAGAAGAAAGAGGTTTTCATGTAATTGGTGGTTTATTGATGATAGGAACCTGGTGGGTTTTTATTGTTGGATTTGTTTATACGATTATCCGAAAAAAAGTACCCTATATTCCCACACCCAAAGATGCCAATGAAGAAAGCAATTGGAAATTGCAATTGCCCAATATATTCTTGATCATTACCACACTAGGTGCAGTTATTTTTGGTCTATTCAATGATTGGAGCCCATATACAATTATTATGTCGGGCTTTGCCTCTTTAAACTGTTTGATCTTATTTGTGACCATCTATGCAGGCATGCAAAACAAACTTAAACCCAGCTGGAAGCAGGGCGATCCTATCGGACAAATGGTTAGCAAGTACTACTATTACAAAGCTTCCTTTTGGAAATTTCGACGCCGTATCTATGCAATGCTTAGGTATACAGCCACACCCATTGTTATTTATCTCTTTTGTATCATACTATATCTTGCCAAAACCAAAGGAATTTTTGATACAGAAAAGGTTAGACCAATAAAACATGTAGATGGAATGCTCTATTCGGGTATTTTTTCACCCATACAAACCAATGGCTTACCTTCTTTGGCATCTATTGCTGCATTGGAAGCCAAAAGCCAAATGCATTTTTCAATAGTATCACTTTATCTGCCTTGGGGAGGACTAGCAGAAAGTTTCCTGCCCATGGGTTTACTGGATTCTATTTATCAGAAAAAATCTATACCCATGATCACATGGGAGCCATGGCAAACATTGTTTACTAAAACCAAAAGCACGGATACCGCTATCATTGATAAGAAAATGTTGTTTCGCATAAAAAGCGGAGCATATGATGCTTACATTGATAAATTTTCAAAACAGATAAAATCCCTTAACAGACCGGTCTTTCTTCGGTTTGCACATGAAGCGGATAATCCCAGTTATCCATGGTCTCCATCAGGTGGCAATACGCCGGAAGAATTTATTGCAGCATGGAAATATGTTCACGACTTTTTCAATAGCAACGGTGTAAGTAATGTAATATGGGTATGGAATCCCTGGAAACCGGAAGCAGTTGATGCTTATTTTCCTGGTCCTGACTATGTAGACTGGATTGGTGTAACGAATTTGGATTATAGTTATCTAAACCCGGATAAACAATCTTACACAATGGACCAATTATACCGTCCATTTCATGAAAATCCCATTTTTCAATCAGGTATTCCAGTGATGCTGGCCGAAATGGGTACCCTCCAAAAAGAAAGTAGCCAAGAACAATGGTTTGCAGATGCATTCAAGAATATGCAAACAAATTTTCCTGAGATCAATGCCTTTGTATTGTTTAATAGTGGTCTAGATAAAAATTCACCAGATATAACAGTATCGGAAAACTTAGACTGGCGCATAGCTGAAAATAATTGGTTAAAGCAATTTGTTCCTAAAACCGCAACAGTAAGCACGAACAATTTGAACTTGCTAGCAAAAGAAAGCATACAAGTGGATACCAGCCATAATAATAAACTGGCAGCATTCAATAATATTACGGGTGTTACTTATCGGAAGGGTCAAAACTGGCAAAAGAATTTTCATTCTTTAACAAAAAAAGAATTGGTTAACGATTTTAAAGAAATCAAGCGAACAGGATTCAATACTATCAAAATATATGGCCCTTCAATATTTGATCATAATATTTTACAAACAGCTAAGAAGGAAAATCTGCATATTCAATATAGTTTTTGGGTGCCTGATGACTATACTTTTTTGAATGATCAGAAAGCTATGGAAGGTTTTATCCAAAAAGCGCTGCATACCATTAAAGAGCTGAAAGGAAATAAACAAATTCTATCCTGGAATATCAGTAATACTGTTTTACAGAAGCTCAATTTGTATTATGCAAAACCAGAACTTTTTAAGCAACAGGAAAATTATATTAATTGGCTTAAACAGTTTGCAACTGAAATAAAAAAGACAGATGCGGAGAGACCTCTAACTGTGGATGTTTATGCGGATAAGTCGCTTCAATTTATCACCAATGTACTGCATGCCAATATTCCTTTGATCGATGCATTTGGTGTGATTCAGGATGAGCAGTCAACAGGGATTGAACAGCTGGTAAATATAAATGCAGCTTGGTTTTACAGTAAGATAAGTCCGGAATTTTACCTCAAAAAAGCCAAGGATGCAAAAGCAGTGTTTATCTCTAACTGGCAAGACCAAGAAACAAAAGACTTTGTAACCTTCGACGGACTCAACGATAAATTTGGCAGAAATAAGTTTGAATTAAGTCAATTAAGGCATTACTGGAATGGATTACCAAAACCTGCAGATTTCCCAATTGTAAAAATTCTTTTACCCACGGTAACTATTTTTCCTCCATCTGTACAACAAACAGATCTAAGCTACCATGCACTAATATTCCGAAACAATCATTGGGAAATGGCTACTGATCAAGATCCATTGCAATTCAGATGGGAATTGGTAAAATATGATGTTTATGGAAATCCGGTTTCTATGCAGTTATTGGGAGAAGGTAATCAGGTTAGTTTTCGGGCAAATGATTATCCGGATAATTACAGATTATTTCTTTACGTGAAAAATAAATTGGGTGTGCAAATCATACAATCAAAATTGAATCCGGCAATTCCTTAGTCATAATTATTCTAATCAATAGTTTTTATAAGCGGTAAAAGTTTCCTGAACCATCATGAGCGATAAAAATTTCACTAAACCTTTTTATATTTTTTTTCTAGTGATACCGCAGGGCTTGAGTCAGGGCTTTGTTACTGTAGCCCTTCCTTATCTGCTTACGCAACAGGGCTTTTCGGTTGCTAAAACTTCCAGCATTATCGCATTGGCTGTTTTTGCCAATGTTTGGCGTTTTCTTTGGGGGCCAGTAGTAGATCTTTCTTTAAGTTTAAAGAAATGGTTTTGGATCGGATCAGCCATCAGCATGTTATCCATACTGGTCTTGTGCTCAATACAGCTCAATGTTAAAGACGATCTCTTTTTATCTGTTATCGTATTCTTTTCACAGGTTGCAGGAACCTTTACATTATTGCCTGTGAATGGTTTTATGGCTAAAAGAATTGATGAAAATCACAAGGGTAAGGCTTCCGGATGGTACCAGGCTGGAAGTTTAGCAGGGGTTGGAACAGGAGGTGGTGTGGGTCTATGGTTAACGGTTCATTATGATGCTACCATCGCAGGAATTTTTATCTGTGTACTTTCTGTCTTGTCATCCTTAGTCATCTTTTTTATTCAAGACATCCAGCATCAGAAAAAACAAAACATAGCCAAAGAGATACAAAGCATGGGGAAAGATCTTATTGCTATGTTCAAAGTGCCCATAACTTTATTTACTATTTTTCTAATTGTTGTACCCATTGGTTCTGGTGCTGCTTCCAATGTTTGGTCTGCAATAGCGGTTGATTGGAAAACAGATGCAGATACGGTTGCATTGGTTACAGGCGTATTAAGTGGATTGGTTAGTGCCATCGGTTGTGTGATCGGAGGCTTTTTAGCTGATAAAAAAGGCGTTTGGATTGCTTACCTGTTAGTGGCAAGTTTTTGCGCATTGGTACCGATGGTGATGGCATTGATGCCCTATCAACCTTGGGTATATATCAGTGGTGTTTTGGTTTATAATTTAGGAACAGGCATGGTGTATGCTGGTTTTACAGCAGTTGTTTTATATGCAATTGGTAAGGACAATGTTGCAACTAAATTTGCTTTACTCTCATCCATTGGTAATATATCTGTTGCGTATATGACGGTTTTTGATGGCTGGTCGCACGACAGATTTAACAGCAAAATGATGTTGTTTTTAGAAGGTATAGCTGGAATGATTTTTATTATTATCTGCATGTTTATACTGAGAAGATTGAATGCAAAGAAACTAATGGTAAGAAATTAATTTTCAGAAGATACTATCTAATTAAGCTTTGCATTGTTTAACCATTGACTGGATTTTGATTGAATGATATGTTAATATATTCAACCTGATTTTTCGATAGGTAAAAATTCAAATACAAGGCATCTTTATCATTGTTTCAACAATATTTATTTATAGACAAACCTGATGTTTGTCATAGATATCAGCCAGGATCTTTCCTAACTTTTCCTTTCAATCAAAAGCAGCTATATGAAAAATGATCATACAGAAATGATTCGATATGCAGTTTGGATCGATCATAAGAAAGCCATCATCGTAAATATAGATGAAAGAGGCATTGCCATGTCAGACGCAGTAATCTCAGATATAGAGCCAAGGGTTCGTTTTAAAGGAGAAACGAGCAACAAGAGCCGGCTTCTAAATACTACTTTAGATTCCGGAAAAAATAAGCAAGGCCATGACAATAAATTGTTACATCGTTTCATGAAACTAGTGCTTCAGCATATCCCGAATACAGCTTCTTTTCTACTGATTGCAGGTCCATCAGAAACCAAATATGAATTGCATCGGACCATCAGTAAGAAAAAATCGATGAAGCATATACCTGTTGAGATAAAAACGACGGGTAAGATGATTGCGGATGAAGTGGCTGATCTACTTAAATCAAGATTTAGTAGCTTAATGCTTGATGCATAAAGATGTTTTTTATTAGATAACTGAGGATTATTATCTTTCCAAAGAACTATCTAATCAAATGAATATGCGTTCAAGCTTTTTGCTCTTCAGTTTTTTGATTTGTGCCGGATTATATACAAGTGCGCAGCAACCTGCTTACAAAAACAAATCAATACCTGTAGCGCAAAGGGTGAAAGACCTACTGCAAAGGATGTCACCGGAAGAAAAGTTCTGGCAACTCTTCATGATACCAGGTGATCTGGGTAATGATGCGTCAAAATACAAGAAGGGCATTTTCGGATTTCAAGTTAGTGCGGCATCTCAGGGAAATAATGCTGCTGCTCAATTATTGCAATATGGCACTTCGGAAAATGCGTTAAATCTGGCTAAAAAAATCAACAGCATTCAAAAATATTTTGTTGAAAGTACCCGTTTGGGTATACCCATTATTGCTTTTGATGAATCATTGCACGGACTGGTAAGAAGTGGTGCTACCTCTTTCCCGCAAGCAATTGGTTTAGCTGCCACCTGGGATACTGCATTGATGAGTCAGGTAGCCACTGCTATTGCAAAAGAAACAAAACTTAGGGGTATCAGAGATGTACTTACACCAGTGATCAATATTGCCATTGATGTTCGCTGGGGCAGAACAGAAGAAACCTATGGGGAAGATCCTTTTCTGAGTTCCGAAATGGCAGTGGCTTATGTAAAACCATTTGAAAAGAACAGCATCATTACAACCCCCAAACATTTTATTGCCAATGTAGGCGATGGTGGACGAGATAGTTACCCCATTCATTTTAATGAACGATTATTGGATGAAGTGTACCTGCCTCCTTTCAAAGCAGCTATTGAAAGAGGTGGATCGCGATCTATCATGACCGCCTATAATTCTTTGGATGGAAGTCCGAGTACAGCCAGTGATTGGTTACTCAATCAAAAATTAAAGAAGAACTGGCAATTCAAAGGCTTCGTGATCTCAGATGCCAGTGCAGTGGGTGGCGCCAACGTGTTACACTTCACGGCAAAGGATTATGCAGATGCCGGAGCAAAAGCCATCACCAATGGATTGGATGTGATCTTTCAAACCGATTACAACCATCATACCTTATTTATCGAACCTTTCCTGAATGGACAGATCAATCCCAAAAGAATCGATGATGCAGTAAGTCGTGTACTCCTCGCAAAATTTGAATTGGGATTATTTGAAGATCCTTATGTGTCAGAAAGGGAAGCGGAAAAATGGGTGAGCAATACTGCGCATAAATCTTTGGCCAAACAAGCTGCTTTGGAATCGATCGTTTTATTGAAAAATGAAAATCGCATATTGCCCTTAAGTAAACAAATCCGCAGCCTGGCAGTGATTGGTCCGGATGCAGTGGAAGCCAGGTTGGGAGGATACAGCGGACCGGGTAATCAAAAGATCAGTATCCTGGATGGCATACGCGAAAAACTAGGAGATGCGGTAAAGATAAATTATGCGGAAGGATGTGGAAGGAAGTCGCCTGAATGGAAGATCATTTCTGCAGAAAATCTGTTTACAGAAGTAATCGGAAAAACAGCGAAAGGGTTAAGCGCAGAATATTTTTCTAATCTAAATTTTACAGGAAAACCTGCGATAAGTAGAATTGACGAACAAATTAATTTTAACTGGACCTTATTTTCACCAGACCCTTTATTAGCAGCTGATCATTACGCCATTCGGTGGACGGGCAAATTCATAGCAACAAAGACCGGGAAGTTTAAGATCGGTCTGGAGGGGAATGATGGATTTCGATTATATATCAACGATACTTTGGTGATTGATCAATGGAACAAGCAATCTTACCATACCCGATTAACGGATCAGGAATTTGTGAAAGATGCAGCATATAAGATCCGGGTTGAATTTTATGAAACCAATGGCAATGCGCATATTCATTTGATCACAAATATGGATGTTCCCAATAATTGGGAACAACAAATTGATGATGCAGTGAAAATTGCCAATAATGCTGATGCAACAATTGTAACAGTGGGTATTCAGGAAGGAGAATTTCAGGATCGTGCCATGTTAAACTTGCCGGGACATCAGGAAGAATTGATACAAAAGCTTGCAGCTAACGGAAAACCCGTCATCGTTATTTTAGTTGCTGGGAGTGCTGTTACTATGGATAATTGGTTGAATAAAGTGGATGGATTATTGGATGTATGGTATCCGGGAGAAGAGGGTGGAAGGGCAGTAGCAGATGTATTATTTGGCGATCACAATCCTGCCGGAAGATTACCCATTAGTTTTCCCATATCCGAAGCACAATTGCCATTGGTCTATAACCATAAACCTACAGGACGTGGAGATGATTACAATAATCTTACAGGATTGCCTTTATTTCCTTTTGGCTATGGGTTGAGTTATACAAAATTTACTTACAGTAATATCCGTCTCGATAAAAAGCTGATCAAAAAAAATGAATCGGTAATGGTTCATGCAACCATTACCAATAGCGGAGATAGGGAAGGAGATGAAGTGGTGCAATTGTATATCCGCGATCTGATTGCTTCTGTGGCAAGACCTGTATTAGAATTGAAAGGGTTTCAACGTATTCATTTGAAAGCAGGAGAAAGCAAGGATGTAGCATTCAAGATCACGCCAGATATGTTGCAAATGTTGAATGAGCAAATGAAGACGGTTGTTGAACCCGGAGAATTTCGTGTAATGATCGGTTCCTCTTCCAGAGAATTGTGGTTGAAAGATATATTGATTGTAAACTAAGTCAAGCCCTATCGCATTGAGCGGCAAAATCGTTCTGATCACCGAATTCATGAAGAAATGATCAAAGAACAGGTTATATTTAATCCACTATTTTTTGATCATCAAAATTGCTGCCATGTCATCAAATCATTCGCGTAGAGCATTCCTCTACCAAAGTTCACTTGCTTCTTTTGGATTAATTGTTGCCGGAAAGTCTGCTTTTGCCGGTGGACTTTTTCAAACCAAACCCAATTCGCTTGTTAAGGGAGTACAAATTGGTGTGACCACTTATTCTTACAGAAGTATGCCCGTTCATCTCGATAAAATACTTCAGTATTGTATAGATAGTAATATCAATGCCGTTGAATTAAAAGGAGATGAAGTAGAAGACTATTTAGGTAAACCAGCTAACCCGGTAAAAATGCCACCACGAGTTCCCGGTCAGCCAAGACCTGAATTGAGTGAGGAAGCAAAAGCCCAAATCAAACAATACCAACAAACAATTGCAGCCTGGAGAGAATCTATTTCGATGGATAAATTTGCAGAGGTTCGTAAAAAATTCAATGCAGCAGGTGTTTATTTCTTTGCTTACAAACCCAATTCTTTGGCTCCGGAAAATACAGATGGAGAAGTGGAATATTCGCTCCGTGCCGCCAAAGCATTAGGCGCAACATCTGTAAGTGTGGAATTACCTGCTGATCCTTTGCAGACAAAAAGACTAGGAGAGCTGGCTGCAAAACATAAGGTATATATCGGTTACCATGCACATTTACAAGCATCAGAAACTGCTTGGGATACGGCTTTGGCTCAATCGCCTTATAATACTTTGAACCTCGATTGCGGTCACTATATGGCAGCCGGTAATACCAAAGAAAGTTTGTTGAAATTGATCGAGACCAAACATGCATTCATTTCCAGTATGCACTTGAAAGACAGGAAAACAAAAGCCAATGGCGGTAAGAATATGCCTTGGGGAGAAGGGGATACACCATTAAAAGAGATCCTCACATTGATGAAAGAGAAGAAATATAAATTCCCTTGCACCATAGAACTGGAATACGAAATACCCGCTGGTTCAGATGCAGTGAAAGAAACCAAACGTTGCAGGGATTATTCGCAGGGTTTGTTGGAGAGCTAATGTATTTATGTTAAATCCCTAAAAACTGTCGCACTAAGTAGTTACAGTTAAACAAGCCGCAGATTCGCAGATTAGAAATTCAATCTGCGAATCTGCGGCTTTTCTTATTTGGAATACTTCAGCCAAAGTGTAGAAAAAAATCATATTTCATATGTACACCCTTTAAATGGCAGATATTTTTATCCTTAATTAATACTCGTCAATCTTTATTGCTCCCTTTTTCATCGCTTCAAGCACAAGCTCATAATCTGCAGTTGGATACCTTCTTAATTTTTTTAGTTCGATGGCTTTGCTTTCAAGGGTAATGGCAATATCCCTATTATTGGTTTTATATAAAAGTCTTGCATAGGTATCGATGATTTCAGGCTGTTCAAAAAATTCATTGGCTCTTTTTGCCCAAAGAAGTGCTTTACTCAGGTATTCCGGTTTTTTGGTGTAAGTATAAATTGTCCAAGCACCATCATTCAAAGCATTTGCATAAAATTGGGACTGTGGGGCAAAACCAATCATTTGCGTATTAGGCATACTGGTTGAAAGATTCGACCCTGTAGGCGGGATTTTGAAAATGCCTGCTTTTTTGATCGAATCTACATGTAGTATACTGTCCACATTCACAGTCATTAAATATGTATCATAATAGCGGGTGGCACTCATTAAATAACTCGAACTGTCGTGAACTCCTTTATAATATTGTAAAAATGTTTCCTGATACATTTGTTGTAACCTTTCAGGAGGTGATGACTGAAAATTGGATTGTCTTGCATTAGCCACTCGAAACATGTATTGTTGATCTTTATTGGCAATAGCTTTTTGTAAAGATTTATAATAGATTCTTTTATTGATAGAAACTCTTTCCTGTTGCGACATTCTGTACCATGCCATATTATAATTGTCACGGTTTTTTTCAACATAGATTTGCGCAGTAGAACCTATGGATGGAGCCGCTCTTTCAATAAACTGTAAGAAACTTAGTGAAATTGCTGAATCTGTTGGCGCTTTTTGAACAAAGTCATCCAATAGATCTCCTTTAGGCTCAAGCCCGATACTTCTTATCTTTTCAATCAAATGATAGGCTGCTTCAAATGTTCCTGTTTTTCCATAATAATTTGTGACCAGTTCATTCAGTTTTGGAATAGGGCTTTCTTTTTCTTTAATGGCTTTTTCCAAGTTGTCGAGATAACTTTTATAAAACGACGCACTACCTTGGAATACATTCAAAATATTCATTTCCGGATCAATATAAATTGCCCCAAAAAAATCTTCACTAAAAGAATAAGTTGTATAAACCCCATCTAATGCTTCAGGTATTTTTTTAACACGCAATAAAATACAACTTGCTAAAACTGCTCTTTTAAAAACCTCGGATGAGAAAGCTTGGTTAGCCACATCATTACACTGAATACATTTTTCCGATTCAACAACTATCATGATGAGCTTATTCTCTTTTTTAGCAGTAGTACATGCTTCGGCAAGTTGCTGTGCTTTTAACTGAAATGAAAAACACAGAAGCGTAAGGCTAAGTGCAAATAGGTATTTCATGGATACTGAATTTGTTACATGAATATATAAAATATTATTATATAATAAGTGCTGAAGAGATTGTTTCTATTATCATTATCACTTTTGGATTATAATGTTGCTCACTTAATGCAAGACGAGATAATACTGACCTCAAAAGCCCATCTTAGCAAATTTATTAGAAGAATGCATTGTCATGTAATTCTTACAAAACACTTATGCACTTGCCACTAATATTTGTAAATTCCTATTGCGCATAAATACCTATAAGCATTGATTACTAATAAGTTAATATATCAGGGTGTCAAGCAATTGGCTAAACTCATAATATTTTAACAAACTTTCTATGTTTCGTTTATTTCGTTTATATATCTTTAGTAAACTTAGAAAATCACTATTATGGATGCGGTATTTGAAATTCCCAACAAACAGGAACAGAAAATTGCAAAAACATGTGTTACTGCGTTAGGTAATAAATCAAGAAGGTATTTAAAAGGACATTCGGGTCAGGTAAGGATTAAAATTCAACATGATGTAGAATATATTAGTATTCCACAGAAAGCATTTTCACTTTTGGTTGATATTCTTTCGAATATGGCAGAGGGGAAATCATTTACATTAATTCCTTCTGATGCTATTATAAGTACGCAACAAGCTGCTGATATGCTGAACGTATCCCGACCCCATATTGTGAAATTATTGGAAACTGGAGTAATACCATTTACAAAAGCAGGATCACATCGAAGGATTGAATTGAAAGATCTTATTAATTATGAGAAAAAGCTTCAAATGTCAAAAGAGAAAAATATGTCTTTCTTGGCTAAACAAGCACAGGAACTCAATTTAGGATACTAATGCTGCACTACTCATCCAATTTTATTGTTTTATTAGATGCCAATGTACTTTATCCTGCTCCCATAAGGGATTTATTGATGAACCTTGCTTGTGAAGGATTGTACAAGCCCAAATGGACAAATTCTATTCATGAAGAGTGGGTTCAAAATCTTTTAGAAAAAAGACCTGATTTATCACATAGACAACTATTAAAAACTGTAAATGCAATGAATGAAACGTTTCCTGATGCAAATGTTACAGGATTTGAGGAGCTTGTAAATGGATTAACCTTGCCTGATAAAGATGATCGTCATATACTTGCTGCTGCCATACGAAGTAAATCAGAAGTAATAGTCACATTCAATCTTAAGGATTTTCCAAATGAATATCTAAAGATGTATGATATAGAAGCACAAAATCCTGATTTGTCAGTCTGTTTTTTTACTAAAAAAAACACTGTAAAAGTCTTTTGATTCAGGTGATTCTCTATTTCTAATATTAATGTAATGATACAAATAACGGAAAGAAAAGTCATTACGAATGTGCCTTGATAGCAAGTCTGTAAGCATGTATAATTCACACAATTGTAAACTGACAAACTTAAATTCTTTTTGTCTAGAGAACTGGCATATCAATTTAAGATTGAGACTAATACTTAATAAGGTGCTTAATGTATCCATAGTTTCAATGGAAAGAATATCACTTAGTCCTAATAATCTATCAGCCTTTTCCTCAATAGCCTTTACTATATGGAGAGTAGCATCATAAGGATTTTGAAAAACAATAACAGTATTAATAATTTTTGTTGGCTTAGAACCGTCTACTGATTCTGCTAAACGTTTCAAATTGGCCTGTTTAAAAAACTCATTCGATAAATTACTGGTCTCTTCTTTAGTGGCAAAACTTTTGAATAAGTCTGATATACTAATGTGAATGTGAGCTGAGCTATTTTGTATAAATAAATTGTACTTTAATTTCTTTGTCTGTAGGGGCCATAAGACAGTAATTAAATAAAATAAAACACTTGCTATCGTCGCGTATGCTATTTGTAAGAGTATCAAAACGCCTATTGGTTGAAAGTTTGAATCTTTACCCCATTTCAATGTCAAAAACAAAACAACAACAAGAGATAAAAGAAAGAGAGCCTTTAAAAAACTTGGTGTTGTTTTTAAATAATAAAGACCTAGCTCTTTATAGTATTTAAACTTTGTGTATTTACCTTTTTGTTTCTTCATTAGAACTCAGATTTTGGCTTTACAGATTAGACTCAGAAACCAAACCAAGATTTTTTTGTTGGTGCTTTATTCATTGCTACCACACATGCAATACCAATTGCGTTTGTTAATGCTGTTTCAAATTCTCTACTGACATCTACAAAACCGGTTTTTGCATGAATTATTTCATGTATTAATGTTCCCGAATAGTCTTGCAGATTGTTTAGTTGTTTTCTACTAATCACAATGCAGTTTGTACTTGGGTCCCAGCACCCTAGTGTTTCATTAGAAGAAAATAGTTCCTTAACCATCGTTTCAGATATTTTAATAGCTTTCACCCTATCAGGGAGACCTCCAATTATTTCTATTATGGAATTTGTCTGTTTGAATACGCTTAACTCCATTGAAGACAATTGACTTTCGCTTACGAATTTGAATTCAAAGCTGTCATTATAAAGTGATACGAATTGTGAGATATCAACAATTGAATTTCCTGAAAAATCAACGCTACCACTAATCTTTTGTTTTAAATTTTCTGGAATTGTTATTATTGTATGACCACTGGATTTGGCTTGATCTATCATATCTCTATGTAGTATCAGATCAGAGGATGTCACAAATATTACTTTTTCTGTTTGATTTAATATTTTAACTGAATGTTCTTGGACATCAATCCATGATAATTCATCATGTTGTAATCCTTCATTGTAATTTTGAAGGTCGTTTGCCAGTTCTTTTGCAACAGATGATGTACTTGACGCAAGGAGAATTTTTTTAATACTATCAGTATATGCTGTCCTTCCTACATTTGATCTTTCTCTATTTAGAGCTTTTTGAATAGCTTTTGTTTTTTCTGTGATGTTATAACTAAATAAGAAATTTGGTTCTTCCGCTACTTTTACCCCATTAATATATATATTACCAAATTCTGCTCTTTTCTTTATTACTTGACCGAATTTAGTTGTCTCAATTATTTGTTCTCCCGAAAAAATTAAGAATAATCTTTTAGCAGCTTCAATTGATTCATCATTTATACCCTCTATAATAAACATGGTACCAACTAAGTTTGGTTCAGATGGGTCATCAATGTTTGCATGTAAAGTAACTATATCAGAAAATCCTTGTTTTGATGTTTTTGATAAAGTAATGTCTCCATATCTTGATTTGATAAGTACTGATATTTTGCTTCTATCAAAAGTTGCCAACGCATCTTTCAAACCAATACCAAATTTTCCAATAACATTAGAATTTGTTAGTTTTTCTTGATTTTCGTTCTGAGTTAGATTTGTATATCTTATGCCTCTACCATAATCTCTAATAACCCAATCATCACCTATCTTATAGATTTCAATCTCTTTAGTATTAGTAATCAATTGTTCGTCCAATGCATTAGCGATTATTTCACGGACCGCGTGATATATTTCCCAGTTTTCAAGGATTTTTTCAATATTCAGATCAAACTGTTTCATGCCTTGATGGATTAAATGTTTGATTAATTATGTAGTACAAAGAAGAATGCTTCTTCAAGAGGGGGATTAAATATACAACTTAGATTTCAAAATATAACCTTTGAAAATTAATTACATAAACCTTGAGCTAATCCTCAATGGGAAGTTTGAATGCACCTCAACTTTAGCATCTGTTCTTAAAGTCCTCGCTCTGCCAACCGCCTAAATCAGATCACTTTCAATAAGATCTAACTTTGCTACACAAATAACACAATTAAATTAAATCAAGAAAACATCTTACAACAACAAAACACTTACTAAATAAGGGTTCTGAGTGTTTTGTGGTCCCGGCAAGAATCGAACTTGCATCTAGAGTTTAGGAAACTCCTATTCTATCCATTGAACTACGGGACCGGAGAACTTAGTTAAAAGTGTAGAGTGAAAAGTTAGAAGCAAAATCAACTTTAAACTTTTAACGCAACACTTTTAACTTTACTTCAGGGGCTGCAAAAATAATAGATTCTCCTATTCCCGCTTCATTCATTTGCATTTAAGCGCATATTCACATTTCTTGCTTATTTTCAGGGCATTAAAATTTACAAATGAAAAAAGTCTTGCCTTCTCTGATAGCTATCTTAGTTTCTTGTTGCTTTTTAACTACCCTAAAAGCACAAACCAAACCAAAGGGCAAACTCAACCACCTGGCCATTTATGTGGTTAATCTGGAGAAAACCAAGGCTTTTTATGATGATATGTTTCAGTTTGATACCATTCCAGAGCCCTTTCATGATGGTAGGCATATTTGGTATTCCATTGCCCCTGGCGTGGCCATGCACGTCATTCAGGGAGCCACACAACCCAAGGAATATTATTTAAATAACCATATGTGTATCAGCGTAGATTCCGTTGATCCATTTGTACAAAAATTAAAGGCAAAAAACATGCCCTACCGCGATTCCAAAGGCGTATTAGGCCAGGTAACCACCCGTATAGACGGCGTAAAACAGATCTGGGTAAATGACCCCGACGGCTATTTTATCGAGATCAACGACGCAAAAAACTAAATCCCACCCAAAATCCAACATCCAGTATCCAGCATCTAGCATCCAGTATCCAGCCCCCAGTCTCCAGACTTTCCCTACCTTTGCCCCTCTCAAAAAAAATTATGAAGTTTTATAGTTTAATAATCAGGTATCGTTTTTGGTTAGGTTTATTGGCCCTTGTATTGGCCATTTTGGTGAATGTAACCAGTGGCTTCTGGCCTTCTTTTGTATTGTATTTTATAGCAGTGATAGCCATTGCCAGTCATTTCTTTATCGGCCCCATGCGTTTGATTCAGGAACCGATGGAGAAGGGCAATATTGAAGAAGTTGAAAAAATACTTAAAACCATCTGGTATCCTGGTTTATTGTATAAGCCTGTTCGATCTACCTATTATACCATTCTGGGTAATCTGGCCATGATGAAGCAGGACTTTGACACGGCCGAAAAGCACCTGAAAAAAAGTTCTGACCTTGGCTCACCCATGCCCGAAGCCGAAGGTGCCAATAAATTGCAATTAGGCATGATGGCCATGCAACGTGGCGATCTGAAACAGGGAGAAACCTATATCCGTGCCGCCATCAGGGCCGGTATTTCTGATAAAGAAAGTGAAGCCGTTGCTTACTTAAGCATGTGCCAGATCTTCATGAATAAGCGCGAGTTCAGGGCCGCCAAAGATTTCTTCCGCAAAGCCAAAGCCTGTAAGCCCAAAACCAAACAGGTATTGGATCAGGTGAAGGAGATCGAGAAATATATTTCCCGCATGCCAGGCTGAGGAATCTTGAATTTTGAGCAAGAAATTTTGAATTTTGAAGGGAATTTTGAATGACTTGTCCGACTTGTCCGCCATCCGCGTGTCGCCAAAGCTTTAGCGGAGGCGCAAGCTTAAGCGAAGGAGGAAGGGAATTTCTAATGTCAATGTAGAATAACAATCTATTGTTTCATCCCAGCAAGAACTTTGTTCTAAACGCCTTCTTGCTATTGTATTTATAGTTATTTCTGCTTATATTTAAGAAGTATTAAGATCAGTGATTACAAATATCTCTGCGAAAACTCCCCGTTCTCTTGTTCTCAGCGGTAAAAAATCAATCAATGATTGTAATAATGCTACTGAGTTAATAGATTTTTCGCAAAGAAACCAACCTTCGAATACTTGAAAAATAAATGGCTCAAATTGCTGCTAGTATGCATGCTTTGTATACTCTTTGCAACTATACTCGCTCTCATTATCAATTATTTTAAAAAACCATAAACAGAATGCTATGAAAAAAAACATGGGTAACACAGACCGCATCATCAGGGTAATTGCAGCCATCCTATTTTCCGTTCTCTATTTTACCGGTACCGTAACAGGAACTATCGGCCTTGTATTGGTTATTTTTGGCGCCGTTTTTCTGGCAACATCCTTCATTAGTTTCTGTCCACTCTACACCATATTTGGTATGAATACTTGTGAGAAGAAAGATTAGAGAACAAGGTTCAAGGATCAAGGAACAAGAATCAAGGTACAAGATGCAAGATTTTACATACAAAAGAGGTACTTCAATTGGCAAATAATTCGCCTTTTAAAGTACCTCATTTTAATTTCACTAACCGCTAAAAAAAACACTCACCCACTCATTCTATCATTCTATCATTCACTCATTCTATCATTCACTCATTGTCACTTCAAAGCCTGATACACCGCCACCCTAAACTTTTCGGTAATATCGCCATGACTGAAAGGATAATGTTGTAATACAAATTGTCCAACTATTTTTTCTTTAGGATCGATCCAGTAATTAGATGCAAACATGCCACCCCAACCAAAAGTGCCGGTTGATGAGATATTGCGGGCTGCATCGGCTTCCGTTACAATTTGGAAACCTAGTCCGAACTTAATGCCTTTTCCATTGTCTAAATCATTGGTTTGACTGCTGGTCATCATACGAATGGCATTTCTGCTTAATATTTGTTTGCCATTATATAAGCCTCCATTCAGTAACATTTGCATGAAAATGGCATAATCCAAAGCTGTGGAAACCAATCCGCCGCCACCCGAGTAAAAACTGCCATCTGGCAGTATTGGAAAATCTCTGTAAAAAGTTCCATTAACTGTAATGATCTCTGGGGTATTTTCTACATGCTTTGTTTTATCATCCGAATGAAGCATGGCCAAACGATTTTGTTTTTCTTGGGGCAAATAGAAATAAGTATCCTTCATTCCCAAAGGATCAAAAATCTTTTTACGGAAGAACTGATCCAGACTCATACCACTGGTTACTTCCACCAGGTATCCCAATACATCGGTATTCAATCCATAGGTAAATTTTTCTCCCGGTTGGTGTACCAAAGGAAGTTTGCCAAGTTTTTTAATATTATCGGCCAGTAATCCTCCTTTCAAACCGATACCGCCTACTACACCCGCTTTCGAATAGATCGCATTCATGGTTTCGCTGCCAATCTGCGCATAACCGATCCCGGAAACATGGGTGAGAAGGTCACGTATAGTGATTTCTCTTTTTGCAGGAATGGAAGAATAGCTGGAATCTGATTTGTTGAACTTATCCAATACAACTGGCTTCCTGAATTCAGGTATATATTTTGAAATGGGCTCATCTAGTAATATTTTTCCTTCATCATACAACATCATTACAGCAACACTGGTAATGGCTTTGGTTTGCGATGCAATACGCCAGATTGCATCTTTCTGTAATAATTTATTGGTTGACTTGTCATCGTAACCAATGGCTTTGTGGTAAACGATCGTTCCATTATGTGCAACAATGGCGATGGCACCAGCGATCCAGTTACTATCTATGTATTGTTGAATTAGTTTATCAATTCTTTGCAATCGTTCCGATGAAAATCCATTTTGTTCAGGAACACCGGGTTTTAAAACCTGTGCTTGAATAGGGGAACTCAGTAAAAAAGCAGTTAAGGCAATCAGAAACATCGTTTTTCTCATAAGGCATCAATTTGCCATCAAGTTCTTAAACTATGGTTAGAAAACAAAATATACATTGAGATAACTACCGCTAAACAGCAAACAGAAAAAAGTAAGGCGCTATTGCTCCAGTATTTTCTGAACAATGCCTGGAAAATATTGGTGCTCCAATACATGAATTTTTTGCGCAAGGGAAGCGGCTGTTTCATGATCATCTACCAAACATTTTGCCTGAAAAATTATTTCGCCTTCATCAAAATGTTCATTCACGTAATGTATAGTGATGCCACTTTCTTTTTCACCAGCAGCAATAACTGCTTCATGCACATATTGGCCATACATACCCTTACCGCCATATTTGGGTAATAATGCCGGGTGTATATTGATGATCTGTTTGGGATAAGCCCTGATCAAAGTTTCAGGGATCTTCCATAAGAATCCTGCTAATACAATAAAATCGATTCCATATTGCTTCAGTTGAGAAATATAGACATCGCCCCTAAAAAAAGGCTCTTTCTCAATCATTAATACAGGAATGCCATTACGATCAGCAATATTGATGACACCCGCTCCTTTTTTATTGCATACTATCAGAGAAACCTTAATAAAAGGATGAGTTTGCAAATGGCTGATTATTTTTTCTGCATTGCTGCCTGCCCCCGAAGCAAAAATGGCAACATGTCTAAACTGCCTTGTTTGAGGTTTCGGGAATGTATTATTGGATGCATTTGTTATACCAGGATCTGATTCTCCCTTCCAGATCCCTAATTTCTTCAAAATTTTCTTCTCGTATTTCCAGAAAAATGCCCACTGACCCAAAAGAGCGCCATAAGTAAGCAGAATTGCCTGATAACCAATTAGTAACATGCCTAATCGGAGCAAAAGTTTCCATAACCAGAAGGTTGTGGCATCCATACCCAGCCAATTGGTAACATAGCGGGTAAGAACAGCGGTTGTAGTACCTGTTAAGCCAAAAACAATGAAAATAACAACGAATTGGGAAGCAGTAACCCCCCATTTTTCCTTCATGCGTTTAAACATGCACCAAAAATGGCACAAAAAGTTGAGTAAACTTTACAGAAAACGAAATGATTGATTTTTTGATTTATCCTATAAATGTTGGACAGTATTTCTAACAATTAACTCCCAATCCGCTGAAACGCAGGCTAGATAAGGACAAAAAAAATTTTTAAAGGTTGCGTTTTTGTCAGCTTCCTGTCATATTTTTGCAGCCGTTCACGGATATTTTTCCACACCAAGAACCACGTTTGTGAATATGATTTCTATAAAACGTTTCGCCAAAACCTATTTCACCGGAACCATCCTTTTCCTGAGCCTTTTTTTGGGCACTACAGTAAATGCACAAGATGGGAAGACCCTTTTCCAGACCAATTGTGCCGCTTGTCATGCGGTACATAAGAAGTTAACCGGTCCAGCTTTGGCTGGGGTGGAAGACCGCTGGCCAGAAAAAGCCAAACTATATTCCTGGATAAGGAATAGTGCCGCATTCTTAAAAACCGGAGATGCGTATGCCAATAACCTGTACAATGAGTACAATAAAACGGCTATGAACCAGTTTCCATCTTTAACAGATAAGGAGATTGATGCTATGCTGGGTTATATCAAATCTGTTCCTGCACCTGGTGCCGGACCAGCTGCCGCAGCCGGATCTGCTGGTGCTAAAGCTGTTGAAGGAGACAATACCTTATTATTTGGTATCCTTACCCTGATCCTTGCAGTGATTGCCCTTACCTTATTACAGGTAAATGCAAACCTGAAGAAACTGGCCGACGAGCGTGAAGGTCATGCAGCTATTGAACCCGTTCCATTTTGGAAAAACAAAAGTTATATCGCTTTGGTTACTGTGGTATTGTTTATTGTGGGTGGTTACCTAACTTCTAAAGGTGCGATGGGCTTAGGCCGTAGCCAGGATTACCAGCCAGAACAACCTATATATTATTCACACAAAGTGCATGCAGGCGTTAACCAGATCAATTGCCAGTATTGTCATATTGGTGTTTACCAGGGAAAACAGGCTACCATACCTTCTGTTAATGTATGTATGAACTGTCATTTGGCCATTAATGAATACAAAGGCGAAAAGATCTATAATGAAGATGGTCAGGAAGTAAACGGAACTGCAGAAATTCAGAAACTTTACAAATATGCAGGTTTTGAAGAAGGCAAGCCATGGGATGCTACCAAAGCAAAACCTGTTGAATGGGCTCGTATCCATAACCTGCCAGATCACGTTTATTTCAATCACTCACAACACGTAAAAGCAGGCCAGGTGCAGTGTCAGACCTGTCATGGTGAGATCCAGAAAATGGATGAAGTAAAGCAGTTCAGCGATCTAAGCATGGGCTGGTGTATCAACTGTCACCGCGAAACCAAAGTACAATTCAAAGACAATGGTTTCTATAGTATCTATGAAAAATACCATGAGCAGCTGAAAAATGGTAAATTGGATAGTACTAAAGGAATTACGGTTGCAAAGATCGGTGGTACTGAGTGTCAGAAATGTCACTATTAAGAATTTGAAAATTTGAAGATTTGAAAATGAATTTTCATCTCTTAATTTCAAATGAGTTTTTCAACTAGCAGCATATAATTGTAATATAAAAGAGAGAGGATTTTTGAGGAGCTAATTTGCATTTTCAAATTTCCAAATTCTCAAATTTTCAAATTAGATTATGGAGCAAAAAAAGCACTGGCAAAGTTTTGGAGAGCTGAATCAGTCTGACGCTTACAACAAAGATGTAAAAGACGAATTCAAAGAAGAATTACCTTTTGTTTCAGAAGAAGAAGGGAAAGGCTTTTTACACGCCAAAGCGCCAAGAAGAGACTTTTTGAAATACGTAGGTTTCAGCACAGCCGCTGCAGCAGTTGCTGCCAGTTGTGAAATGCCCGTAAAGAAAGCCATTCCATTTGCCAATAAACCCGAAGACATTGTTCCGGGTATTTCCAATTACTATGCTACTACCTATGTTCAGGATGGTGATGTAGTAAGCGTTCTGGCAAAAGTGCGTGATGGAAGACCTATTAAAATTGAAGGAAATGAACTAAGTCCTATTACGAAAGGCGGTACTTCTGCCCGTGTACAGGCTTCAGTTTTGGACCTATATGATACAGCCCGTTTACGTTTCCCTACTATTGATGGTAAGGAAGTCACTTTTGAAGCAATTGATAAAGCGGTTGCCGCTTCTATCAGCGGACAGGTTGTTGTTTTAACCAGTACCGTTACTTCGCCTTCTACCAAAGCAGCCATTGCGCAGTTTCTGGCAAAATATCCAGGTAGCCGTCACGTAACTTATGATGCCATTTCTTATTCCGGATTATTATTAGCTAATGAAGCTACTTACGGAAAGAAAGCCATCCCTTCCTATCATTTTGAAAATGCAAAAGCGATCGTAAGCATCGGTGCCGATTTCCTCGGTACATGGTTAAGCCCGGTTGAATTTGCGCGTCAATATGCAACAGGTAAGAAATTGGATGAGAAGAATCCTTCCATGAGCAAACACATCCATTTTGAAAGTGTTGCCAGCCTTACAGGTTCTAATGCAGATGAAAAATATTTACACCGCCCTTCACAAACTGGTGCTATTGTAGCTGCTTTATTAAGTGCTGTAAATGGACAAGGTGTTGCCGGTATCACGGATGCCAAACTAAAAGCAGGTATTGAAAAAGCAGCAAAAGCGCTGAATGAAAATAAAGGTGCTGCACTGGTAGTTGCGGGCAGTAATGATGTTAATGTACAAATTGTTGTGAATGCTATCAATGAAGCTATTGGTGCAGGTGGAAAAACAATTGATTGGACTGTTAACTCACTGATCCGTCAGGGTGTAGATGCTGATTTCGCCAAATTGGTTGATGAGATGAATGCAGGAACTGTAGGCACTTTATTGATAAATGGTGCTAATCCTGCTTATTCCTGGTTTGATGCGGATAAATTTAAATCTGCACTTAAAAAAGTAAAGACTACGGTTTCTTTCAATACCAAACAGGATGAAACAACAGAACTCTGCAAATTTGTGATTCCTGATCATCACTACCTTGAAAGTTGGGGTGATGCTGAAGCCATTACTGGTCATTTTTCTTTTATACAACCAACTATCTATCCATTATTCAAAACACGTCAGTGGCAGGATAGTTTGTTGAAATGGTCTGGTAATCCAGCTGATTACCTGGCTTTCCTCAAAACTTTCTGGAGCGCCAATTTAGGTGGCGTTAATGGTTGGAATAAAGCTTTGCAAGATGGTGTAGTTAATCCATCAGCTCCTGCTGGTCTAACTGGTTCAGGATTCAACAGTGCTGCAGTTGCAGCCGCTAACACTGCTATCAGTGCTACGGTTAAAGTTGGAGCCGTTGAATTGGTTTTATATGAAAAAATCGCTATTGGTGCTGGTCAGGGTGCTGCTAACCCATGGTTACAGGAATTACCTGATCCGGTTACACGTGCTACATGGGATAACTACGTAATAGTTTCACCAGCCATGGCTAGAACATTATTAAGTATTGATCTGAATAATGGTGGTCAGGCAGATGATTATGAAGTAAATCCTCCTAAAAAAGTAGTTAAAGTATCTGTGAATGGTAAAAGTGTGGAATTGCCTGCACTGATCATTCCTGGAACTCAAGAAAATACTATTGGTATCGCTGTTGGTTATGGCCGTAGTGAAAAATTAGGTAAATCTGTAGTGGGCACAGGAAAGAATGCTTTCCCATTTGCCAGCCTTAGCGGAGCTACTATTAGCTTCATCAATAGCAATGTAACAGTTACACTTACCGAAGAAAAATATCCAGTTGCTTTAACCCAAACACATAGTCGCTACGATACTGCCCAGGGCAATCGTACCGAAGTAATGAAAGAATTAACCCTTGCCGAATTCAAACATAACCCTACTGAAATCCGTGATGAGCGTGATGCTGAATTGAAGCCATGGGGTGGTTTGGAGAAATTTGAAAGTCAGGGTACTATTTATCCAGTTTATGACAGACCAGGTATCAAATGGGGAATGAGTGTTGACCTCAACACTTGTACTGGTTGTGCTGCCTGCGTTGTTGCTTGTAATGCTGAGAACAATGTTTCCATAGTTGGTAAGCCGGAAGTTTTACGTGGTCATGAAATGCATTGGTTACGTATCGACCGTTATTTCAGTGGTGATATGGATAATCCAAAAGTGGTATTCCAACCGTTGATGTGCCAGCATTGCGACAATGCTCCTTGTGAGAACGTTTGTCCGGTAGCAGCAACCAACCACAGCAGTGAAGGTTTAAATCAGATGACTTATAACCGTTGTATCGGTACCAGGTATTGTGCCAACAACTGTCCTTATAAAGTTCGTAGGTTTAACTGGGCTGATTATACAGGTGCTGATAGCTTCCCTGATAATATGGCCGAAACAGCCAATGATGTAGTGCTGGATATGAACGATGATCTTACCAGGATGGTATTGAATCCGGATGTGACCGTTCGTTCACGTGGTGTGATTGAAAAATGTTCTTTCTGTGTTCAGCGTTTACAGGAAAGCAAATTGAAAGCTAAAAAAGAAAGCAGACCAATGGTTGACAGCGATATCAAAGTGGCATGCCAGCAGGCTTGTCCTACCAACGCTATCAATTTTGGCAATGCCAACGATAAGGAAAGTTCCATCACCAAAACAAGGTTGGAAAATCCTAACCGTCAGTTCTATGTATTAGAGCAATTGCACGTAATGCCGAATGTAACATATATGGCTAAGGTTCGCAATGCAGATGAAGAACATGAGGCTGGTAAAGAAGAAAAGCATACAGGAACTGAGAAACACGAAGGAGCAAAGAAGGAACAAGCGGCACACTAGAACTTTTGGAAAGTTCTAAAACTTTCCAAAAGTTGATTCAATAAAAATACTATCCCGCTTACAGCGGGATGGAATCATAAATAAGACGAGATGCATTTAAAGTACGAATCACAGCTTAGGGAACCATTGGTGTATGGGGAAAAAACCTATCATCAGGTAACAGAAGATATCGTTCGCCCCATTGAAGCAAAACCCAGCCGTTTATGGTATATCGGGTTTTATATTGCGGTTGCGTTATTGTTATTCGGTATCTATGCTATTTATCGGGATGTTACCTATGGTATTGGCCAGTGGAACCTCAATAAGACCATTGGATGGGGTTGGGATATCACCAACTTCGTATGGTGGGTAGGTATCGGTCATGCCGGTACATTGATCTCTGCCATCTTATTATTATTCCGTCAGGGCTGGAGAACAGGTGTTAACCGCGCTGCGGAAGCCATGACCATCTTTGCGGTAATGTGTGCGGGTCAGTTCCCAATCTGGCATATGGGTCGTGTGTGGATGGCATTCTTTGTTTTACCTTATCCAAATACACGTGGTCCATTATGGGTGAACTTCAATTCACCATTATTATGGGATGTATTTGCGATCTCTACTTATTTTACCGTATCCCTTTTATTCTGGTATAGTGGTTTGTTACCCGATCTGGCTACTGTTCGTGATCGTGCTTTTACCAAATTAAGAAAACGTTTATACGGTGTTGCTTCATTTGGCTGGAATGGTTCTACCAAACACTGGCAGCGACATGAGAGCTTGTCACTGGTACTGGCAGGTTTGAGTACACCACTGGTACTTTCAGTACACACTATTGTATCCTTCGACTTTGCCACATCCGTCATTCCAGGTTGGCATACCACTATCTTCCCTCCTTATTTCGTTGCAGGTGCTATCTTCTCCGGATTTGCCATGGTACAAACCCTGATGGTGATCATCCGTAAGGTTTTTGAAATGGAAGATTATATCACCATGGGTCACATTGAAGCCATGAACAAAGTAATTGTACTTACAGGTTCTATTGTAGGTATCGCTTATATCACAGAATTATTCATGGGCTGGTATAGCCAGAACAAATTTGAAGGCTATACATTCTGGTACAGCCGTGCCAACCTTTTCAGCCCTTATGGCTGGAGCTATTGGGGTATGATGGCTTGTAACGTATTAAGCCCGCAGATCTTCTGGTTCCGTAAAATGCGTAGAAACCTGTTTGTTACCTTCTTCATGAGTATTATCGTGAATATCGGTATGTGGTTCGAGCGTTTTGTGATCATCGTTACTTCATTGTACCGTGATTACCTGCCATCAAGCTGGTCTGTATATTATAGTCCTACCATTTGGGAGATCGGATTTTATGCAGGAACATTCGGTTTGTTCTTTACCTGCTTCTTCCTCTTCGCCAAATACTTCCCTGTGATAGCCATTGCAGAGATCAAATATGTATTGAAAACAACAGGAGAAAGTTATAAGGATAAGATGGGTCATTTGGAACATGTGCCTGCTGAGGTTTTTGCACATAGTGGTCATGGACATACGGTAGTAGAAAACGATGGAGCTAGTTAATTTATAAGAGAACATTTTTTAACAATAAATTCCTTAACGGGAAGATTTATATGGCAAAAAAGAAATTCGTAGTAGGCTGTTTTGATGATGAGGCAGTTCTGTTTCCTGCGGTGAAAAAAGTCCGCAATACAGGATACAAAATTCATGATGTGTACACACCATTTGCAGTGCACGGATTGGATCATGCATTAGGCCTGAGAGAAACCAGTCTGCATACTGCCGGTTTCATTTATGGAATTACCGGTACCGCAACAGCATTGGGTTCTATTAGCTGGATCCTTACCAAAGACTGGCCTTTGAACCTCGGTGGTAAACCACACTTTGCTTTACCAGCCTGGATCCCCATTACTTTCGAGTTAACTGTATTGTTTGCTGCAGTAGGAATGGTTTTAACCTTTTGCTATTTATGTCAGATGGCACCTTTTGTAAAAAAGCACCACTTTCATGCAAGAGCTACCGATGATCTTTTTGTGATGGTGATCGAGTGTACCGATAAAACAAATGTTGACGACCTGAAAGCATTTTTATCAACCAATGGAGCCATAGAAACTGATGTACAGATCGCGGAAGAAGGATGGTGGTTAGGTCGTTATGACAAAGATGAAGTTCCATTTGAAAACAAGCAAATCGTTGCTGCTTAATCATATTAGAATAGACGAATGATGAATAAATTATCAATCATAACTGTTTTGTCTGCTGCTTTAGTAATCATTAGCTGCAGCGATGTAAAACGTAAGCCCGGTTCGGTGTATATGCCCGATATGGCCGACAGTCGTGCCTATGAATCCTATGCAGATCACAGTAACCTGGCAGAGAACGGTATTAATTATACCAATATGCCAGTTGCTGGAAGTATCGCACGCGGGGTTGAAATGCCTTTCCCGCTGGAACAGGATAAACCGGGAGATACAACTAATTATTTTGCATCCAGACAAGTTGCCAATCCAATTGATTCCTTATCCGCTTCAGAATCTACCGAAGCAGAAAGATTGTATTTGATCAATTGCGGAATTTGTCATGGTGCTCAGTTAAATGGTAATGGTCCATTATACAAAGATGGAACGGGCCCTTATCCGGTAGCACCTAAAAACCTGCTCGCAGATCCTTTGGTATCAGTTATGCCGGAAGGTCAGATGTTTTATTCTGTAGCTTATGGTAAGAACCTGATGGGATCTTATGCATCACAATTGAGCAGAAAGCAACGTTGGATGGTAATAAAATATATAAAGAACAAACAATTGAAAGCCAAAGCTTCTGCCGCTGCAACACCAGCAGCAGCGCAGCCCGCAGCTAAATAAGTATTATTAAATAATTCATTCGGTTTAGGCCAGATGATGTACTAACTGATATAAAAGAGATTAAAGATGGCATCTATCAGAGAGCAATTTGAGATTCCCGGAAAGATGAAAACCTGGTCACTGGCACTCATTGGTGTTGGTTTGGTTGCATTGGTTTTCGGCCTTTTTACCAAAGGGTTTAGTGCCGATGAGCATGAGCAAACGCAATTTTGGGGAACCCTCATGTATAACACCATTTTCTGGACATTGGTATGTAATGCCAGTATGTTCTTTATTTGTGTTACTACCCTGGCTATGGGCGGATGGCAGCAGTCGTTCCGCAGAATTCCGGAAGCTATTTCTGCTATGGTGCCTATTTTCGGTTCTATCACATTTGTCGTTTTGATTTATGTAGTTGTTAGCGATAAACACCATATTTACCATTGGTTAGATACAGAAGCCGTAGCAAAAGATCCCATCCTTTCCGGTAAAGCAGGTTTCCTTAATGCAAAATTCTTCATTATCTGGACTACCCTAGCTATCGGTTTATGGAGTTTACTTGGATGGAGAATGCGCCAGATCAGTAAGGAAGCAGATGAAACACCTATGGATAATGAGTCTGGAGCTAAATTCATTCTGAGAAATACAGTTCGTGCTGCTTTATTCACTGTTTGGTTTGGTTTAACCGTAGGTTCTACTATTCCCTGGCTTTGGATGATGAGTATCGATGCACACTGGTATTCTACCATGTATAGCTGGTACACATTTGCAAGCTCATTTGTATCAGGTATGTCATTGGTAGCATTGTGGGTGATCTACTTAAAGAATAAAGGTTACCTGGAATATACCACACAAGAACATTTGCATGATATAGGTAAATTCATGTTTGCGTTTTCCATTTTCTGGACATACCTATGGTTCTCTCAGTATATGCTGATCTGGTATGCCAATATTCCTGAAGAAACTGTTTATTTCAAACATAGGGTGCAAGGGCCATATAAAGGAATTTTCTTCCTGAACCTGATCATCAACTTCCTTTGTCCTTTGTTAATTCTGATGAAGCGTTCTGCCAAAAGGAATTATACCCTGGTAACATTCATGGCAATTCTGATTTTATTCGGACACTGGATCGATTTTTACCAAATGGTAATGGGTAGTCTTTCCAAAGAACATGTTACCCTTGGTTGGATGGATTTTGGAATACTTAGCTTTTTTGTTGGATTGATGATCTTCTTTGTGGGAAGATCACTGGCAAGCAAACCATTGATTCCTAAACATCACCCATTCCTGAAAGAAAGTATTATTCACCAAGTGTAATCTTTTCTTAAGAATATTTGTTATACAATAAGATAATATAGAAAGCGATATGACAATTCTTTTAACAACAGCTGTGATCATTCTGGTCTTTATTGTGATCTTCCAGATTGCAAAGGCCAGTGAATATGTATCGGTGCTAAAAGGTGAAGAAACCAGCCGTAAACAGAATAATAAGCTTAACGGCTTTTTGATGGTGGTGTTTCTGGTACTCGGACTTATTGGTGTTTGGTATTGTAATGAACTTTATTTTGGCAAAACATTGCTCGCACATGATGCGGCAAGTGTGGAAGGTGCCCGCGTAGATTCCATGCTTTGGATCACATTGGCTGTAACCGGAATTGTTTTTATTGCAACTCAGATCATTCTTTTTGGTTTTGCTTATAAATACCAGGAAAAAGAAAACAGAAAGGTTTACTATTTTCCGCACGATAACAAACTGGAAGTTTTGTGGACGATTGTGCCAGCTATTGTTTTAACGGTGCTGGTTGTTATTGGCTTGCGTAACTGGTTCCTCTTTACTGGAGAGCCTCCCAAAAATGCGATGGTTGTTGAAATCACCGGAAAACAATTTGGTTGGATCTATCGTTATCCGGGTAAGGATGGCGCTTTTGGAAAAAAATATTATAAAAACATCGATCCTTCTAATAATGGACTGGGTTTGTTATGGGATGATAAGTTAGGTCACGATGATATTGTAACTGAACAAACCATGTTTTTGGTAAAAGGCAAACCAGTAAAACTGATCATCGGTTCAAGAGATGTGATACATGATGTGGGCCTTTCTCATTTCAGGTTAAAAATGGATGCAGTTCCCGGAATTCCAACTACACTTTGGTTTACTCCTAAGTATACTACCAAAGAGATGAAGGAAATCACCAAGAACCCTGATTTTGTTTATGAGATCAGTTGCGATCAAATGTGTGGTAATGGTCACTATTCCATGAAAGGAATCATAGAAGTGGTGGATCAGGAAGAATACGATGTTTGGTTAGCCAAACAAAAGCCACAATACCTGTTGACTTTTCCGGAAAAAGATCCAGCAGCCGCAAAAGCAGATACCGTTAAAATGGCTGCCAAACCGGTAGAAATGACCACATCCAAAGTAGTAGCAAAATTGTAAATATTTTGAAACCTGTGCAAACACAGGAAACAACTAATTAAAGAAAAACAGAGTATGAGTAACGAAGCTGTTTTGCATGCACATTCAGATGCCGCAACGCATGAAGGCCATGGTGATCATCATCATGAACACCACCATCATGAAACGTTCATCACCAAATATGTATTCAGTCAGGATCATAAAATGATCGCCAAACAATTCCTGATCACAGGTATGTTTTGGGCTGTTCTGGGTGGATTAATGAGCGTATTGTTTCGTTTGCAATTAGGCTATCCGGATTCAACCTTCCCTTGGCTGGAAACCTTATTGGGCAAATGGGGTAAAGGTGGTCATATTACTCCTGAAGCATACTATGCATTGGTTACCACACACGGAACTGTATTGGTATTCTTTGTATTAACAGCAGGATTGAGCGGAACCTTCGCCAACTTTTTAATTCCATTGCAGATCGGAGCAAGAGATATGGCATCTCCATTCCTCAATATGCTTAGCTACTGGTTCTTCTTTATTGCCAGTTTGGTTATGTTATCATCCTTATTTGTTGAAACAGGTCCCTTTAGTGGCGGTTGGACAGCCTATCCTCCTTTAAGTGCCTTAGGTGATGCTTCACCGGGTTCTAAAACAGGTATGGATCTTTGGATTATTTCCATGGCATTGTTTGTAGTTTCTTCCTTATTAGGTGGTCTGAACTATATCGCTACAATCCTGAATATGCGTACCAAAGGTATGAGCATGACAAGGTTACCATTAACCATCTGGGCTTTGTTCTTTACTGCTGTATTGGGCGTTTTATCTTTCCCGGTTTTATTGTCAGGTTTTATCCTGTTGATTTTTGATAGAAATTTCGGTACCAGTTTTTACCTTTCAGACATTTTTGTAAATGGCGTTGGTGCCTTACCTAATGAGGGCGGAAGTGCTATACTTTTCCAGCACCTTTTCTGGTTCCTCGGTCACCCAGAAGTTTACATCATTCTTTTACCTGCCATGGGTATGGTATCAGAAATATTATCTGTTAATTCCCGTAAACCAATCTTTGGTTATATGGCAATGATCGGGTCATTATTTGCAATTGCAATTCTGGCATTCCTGGTATGGGCGCACCATATGTTCGTAACCGGATTAAATCCATTCCTGGGATCCATCTTTGTATTACTTACCTTATTGATCGCTGTTCCATCTGCCATCAAAGTGTTTAACTGGTTAACTACTTTATGGAGAGGAAATATCCGCTTTACACCGGGTATGTTATTCGCCATCGGATTTGTAAGTTTATTTATTTCAGGAGGTCTTACAGGTATCTGGTTAGGAAACTCTGCCTTAGATATTCACTTACACGATACATACTTTGTTATTGCACACTTTCACATTGTAATGGGTGTGGCTTCTATGTTCGGTATGTTCGCAGGTATCTATCATTGGTTCCCTAAGATGTATGGAAAATACCTAAATAACACCATGGGTTATATCCATTTCTGGGTTACCATCGCAGGTGCTTATATGATTTTCTGGCCCATGCACTACGAAGGTCTTGCTGGTATGCCACGTAGGTATTATGACTATAGCATTTGGGAAAGCTTTAAACAGTTTGTAGAACTTAATCGCTTTATCAGCACTGTAGCTATGATCGTTTTTGCTGTTCAATTATTATTCCTGTTCAACTTCTTCTATTCAGTATTGAAGGGAAGAAAAGTAATGTCTCAAAATCCATGGGAAGCCAATACACTTGAGTGGACTACACCTATCCGTCCGGGTCATGGAAACTGGCCAGGAGAGATTCCGGAAGTTCATCGTTGGGCTTATGATTATGGTAAGGATGGTAAAGACTTTATACCACAAACCACACCGGTTGGAGAAGACGAGAGCCATCACTAAACAAAAATGCCTTACTGGTTTTTAAGAACTGGTATGTATAAATAGATTCAATGCTCCCGTTCTATCGGGAGCTTTCTTTTTAATTGCGGATTTTATTGTTAATCGGAACACTTACTATTTTTAGTAATTAAGAAAAGATTGAGATAAGAAAAGACAGCGAAGGGTTTTATTTCAATCAGTAGAAAATGACAAAAACCAACAACACATCAGGATCCTCCAGTTTTTCTATTGCTTCTAAAGTGAAAGACTATTTTCAGTTGATTAAATTCACACTGAGCTTCACCGTTGTTTTCTCTTGTGTGGTGTGTTATTTAATGGCACCCAATATCATAGAATACAATTGGTTTCAGATCATCCTTTTATTTATTGCGGGTATGTTGGTTACCGGAAGCGCCAATGCCATTAACCAAGCAGTTGAAAAGGATACGGATGCAATGATGAAACGCACAGCTACAAGACCCGTTGCAGATGGAAGGATGCATAAAAATGAAGCCTTTGTTTTTGCTGCTATCGCAGGATTATTGGGCGTTTGGATGATGGGCTGGTTTTTTAGAAGTGATGACAATAGTTTTAACTGGAATGCTTCTTTTTTAGCTGCGTTCAGTCTTTTTTTATACGCCTTCATCTACACACCATTAAAAAAAGTTAGTTCTATAGCCGTGCTGGTTGGTGCTTTTCCGGGAGCATTGCCCTGCTTGATTGGCTGGGTAGCAGCAACAAGCATGATCAATCCGATAGGAACCATCATTGTAGATGGCAAAGAATTTTCTAATGCTGGTGGTTGGATCTTATTTGCCATTCAGTTTCTCTGGCAATTCCCCCATTTTTGGGCCATTGCATGGGTAGCACATGGTGATTACAGTAAAGCCGGTTTTAAATTATTGCCCGCAGATAAAGGGCCAACTAGGTTTACAGCAGTTCAAGGGATCATGTATTCCGTTTTAATGATTCCTGTTGGCATCCTTCCTTACTATTTTGGTATCAGTGGTCAGGTTAGTATGTGGATACTGATTATAGCCAACCTGTTCATGGTATTTCAAAGCATCCGCTTATACAATGAAATGAACGCAAAGGCAGCCAGAAGGGTGATGTTTAGTAGTTATATCTATTTGCCAATAGTTTTACTGGCTTTGTTGGCAGATAAAATACGGTAATCAAAACAATTAATGAGTAGTGCATGTTTTATAAAATAGCACATTGATTTAATGCTTGTTTTCTAGTTCTAAAAAACAAGCTACATTCTCAAAATAAAATGATGACAACCTTATCAACCAAAGAACCCCAGCGAATTCATCCGCATAAGTTTACCCTATGGGTGGCCATGGGTAGTATTGTAATGGTATTTGCCGCTCTAACCAGTGCATACATCGTTAAAAAAAATCAGAGTAGTTGGCTAGAGATCAACCTGCCGGTTATTTTTTCTTATTCAACAGCACTGATCATCTTAAGCAGTATAACGATGTATTTGTCACTCAAAGCTTTCAAAGCGAGGGAAATGAGCCGTTATCGGGTATTGATCACTTTAACGGCAATATTGGCTCTAGGCTTTGTTCTTTGTCAATGGCTTGGCTTTAGAGAGCTGGAGCAGAACAATGTGGCACTCATCGGACCCAAAAGCAATTCGGCCGCTTCCTTCCTTTTTGTCATCACTTTGATCCATATTGTGCACGTATTGGGAGGAATAGTGGCTTTATTGATTATTTTTTTCAGGGCATACTCGCAGAAAGTGAAGAATTATAGTAGTTTGCCCATCGAATTATTAGGCACATACTGGCATTTTGTAGGGGTTATTTGGATTTATCTCTTCCTGTTTTACCAATGGATCGGATAGTTGAAGAAAAAGTTGCACAGAATGCACCTTTTTTGCCCTTAAGCCAATATTTTTGTAACGAAATTTTAAGATTCAACATGTCAACATCAACAGCGGTTACACCCACCAAATTGTGGAACGGAGGAAAAAGCCCATTTAATGTAGAATACGGCAAATTGATGATGTGGTATTTTCTCATGAGTGATGCCTTTACTTTTGGCGCCTTCCTTATCTCTTATGGTACCATACGTTTTTCTACCAATGGATGGCCTGACCCCAACGAGGTTTTTAAAAGTTTCCCATTTGCACCGGAAGGTGTACATGCGCCTTTGGTGTTTGTGAGTGTCATGACTTTTATCCTGATTATTAGTTCTGTTACCATGGTATTGGCCGTACATGCTGGTCATAACATGGATAAGAAAAAAGTGGTTACTAATTTAATCTGGACCATCATTGGTGGTATTGCATTCTTAGGTTGTCAGGCCTGGGAGTGGACACACTTATTTCATGAAGGTGCCTGGTGGGGTAGTAATCCTTTCCCTAATGCGGATGGAACTGCTTCGTCTACTAATTTTACCAATTACTTTTTTACCATCACAGGTTTCCACGGCTTTCACGTTTTTTCGGGTGTGATCATTAATATAATCATGTTGATCATGACACTCATGGATAAATTTGAGCAGCGCGGACATTACCTAATGATTGAAAAAGCAGGATTATACTGGCACTTTGTAGACCTGGTTTGGGTATTTGTATTTACCTGTTTTTACCTGATTTAATAGCAGTAGTTATTCATTAACCTATTTTGAAAGTTTATCTATGGAACATACAGCAACACATGAAGAGCATAGCGGTGGTGGCGTAAAAGAAATCATCAAAGTAACCATCATATTATCCGTACTAACAATTGTAGAATTGGTTTTAGGGTTTTGGATGATGGATATGCCACTGGAAAGTGGTTTACGCCTTGCAGTTAAAGGTGCTATTATCATATTAATGATGGCCAAAGCATTTTATATCGTTGGTTATTTCATGCACTTGAAACATGAGATCAAAAACCTGATCATGACCATCGTTGTTCCATTGGCTTTATTTGTTTGGTTTATCATTGCTTTTTTATACGACGGCAATTCTTTCCGCAATTTGAGGAATACGTATGATCCTCATTTTAAAGAACAAAGTACCATCAAAGCAGAAAAAAAGGAAGAGCCTAAACACCATGAGAAGAAGGACGAAAAACATGCAGATAAGCATGAAAAAGCAGAAGAAGTAAATGTGGTGGAATAAGAATCCTTTGCGATCTCATTTCAATTTATTAGTCAACCATCGCAATCACAGGCGATGGTTTTTTTATAAAATATAGTATGAATATAAAATCACTGTTAGGATTATCTGTTGCAATTTTATTACCCGTATTTTGTTACCTGGTATTAAAGTATGCAAGTGAAAGTGCTGTAGATATGCCCCGTAAATATTTGCTGGATACCGTTATATCCCGAAATGAAAAAGGGAAGATGGTTACCGATAGTATCTGGCATACAACCGCCAATATTCATCTGCAAAACCAATTGGGAGATTCGGTAAGCTTATACGATAAACCAGGTAAAGTGATCGTAGCTGATTTTATATTTACCAGTTGCGGCGGCATCTGTCCCAGACTTACGGCCAATATGTCCAAATTGCAACAGTCTTTTATCAGGGGAGGAAATACCAGAAAAAAAATTGACACTTCCATCGTACAATTTATTTCTTTTAGTATCGACCCAGTAAGGGATAGTGTGGCTGCCTTAAAAAAATATGCAGACAGGTTTGGCGTAAACCATGATAATTGGTGGATGCTCACCGGAAACAAAGACTCTATTTATCGTTTCGCATTTGAAGAATTGAAGGTTGATAAATTTAGCGAAGAGCCAATCAGTCCTGATTTTGTGCATACCAGCCGCTATGTACTGATCGACAAAAATTACAAAGTGCGAGGTTACTATAATGGTCTGGATTCAAGCTCCATATCCAAGCTGGCACGTGATATTGGTTTATTGATGCTAGAAAAAGATAAGGCACAAAAAAGTACTGTCTTTACACAGATCATTAACCTGAGCTGGCTCTGGCTAATCATTATAACAGCTATTATATTTTTTGTTGTGTATATGCAGGGCAGAAGAAAACTAAACGGATAGTTTTTTGTTAGTGTTACTGCATCCAATACCTTGATCACTTTTAAAACAGAACCATGTTACCGGCATCACTCACAAAAAACGACAAAAAAGCCAACCTGCTCATCATCCTTTTTTCTATCATTGTATTCAGTGCAGTAGTGCTGCTAGGAAGATTTAAATTAGAGGTAGACCTTGGATTTGATGTGCATATTTTTGCCACCATCAATGCAGTCATCAATTCTATGATAGCTGTCTTACTCATCGCTGCACTGGTTGCTGTTAAAAAAAGAAATTATCTCTTACACAAGCAGATCATGATGGCCGCCCTAGTGCTTTCCATTCTTTTTCTGGTATCTTATATCGCCCATCATTTATTGGCTGGAGAAGCAAAGTTTGGCGACGTTAACCATGATGGCATTGTATCTGATGAAGAAAAATTACAATCTGGTTCCATCCGTTATGTGTATTATTCAATTCTGATAACCCATATTTTTTTGGCTGCTATTATCCTTCCCTTTATTTTATACACGGCTTACAGGGCCTTAACTGCAGAATATGCACAACATAAAAAATTAGCCAAGATCACCTGGCCCTTATGGCTCTATGTTGCCGTAACCGGTCCGGTTGTTTATTGGATGATCAGTCCTTTTTATAATTAGAACGCAGATAAAGCGTGTTTAGAAATTGATTGGGCTTATTCAATAGATAATTCAAGTGCAGGATCCCAGAATTTTTTTGGAAAGTCAACTACCTGGTCATTCAAAACTTTTACTTTTTCTTTTTTTAGCAATTCCTCCATTTGTGTAGGTGTAGCAAAATGCATTTTACCAGAAAGCATACCATTCCGGTTTACTACACGGTGGGCAGGGATGTCGTTCATGGTATGTGCATCATTCATTGCCCAGCCAACCATTCGAGCACTCATCCTTGTGCCCAGATAGGCTGCTATTGCACCATAAGAAGTTACACGGCCTTTGGGAATTTGCCTGGCTACATCATATACTTGTTCAAAAAAGCCACTGTCTTTTTTGCCACTGGGTAAAACGGTTGATAATTTCGGGGATGATTTTTTTGTTGCCAATTTGCGTTTTTTATACAAAGCAATTTACTGATTCGCAACAAAGGACTTTGTTTTTTCTTCTAATAAAGTGGAACGTTTGGGTTCTGGTACTGCTATAAACGCATAAGGGCAATGTCTGCAACCATGCCCACAACAATAACCCTTATTGAGGTGATAGGCTTCTGTAAAAACTAGAAGACCATTGGCGTCGTAGTAATAATCCTGTGTATCATTCATTGTCTGACTCACGAAACAATTGTTTTAAAATAGCGTCTTTCTCAATTGGCAAATCCTTGTCTATAGAAAAACAGAGATAATGCACCCGGTTACATTGGGCAATGTCTAAGCTTTCATAATGTGTTTTGATCATCAACTCGGGCTTTATGAAAGACTGGCCATATACCTGATCCGATTGTTCTAACAATGGCAACCCGAATAAGTTTATAACGGCCAAAGAAAATTGGTATAGATCCGGACTATCAGTTTTTAAATGGATCAATCCGCCTTTTTGTAAGATCTGTCGGTATAACCGTAAAAACCTGGGATGTGTTAAACGCTTTTTTGAACGGGATTCCCTTAACTGGGGATCCGGAAAAGTGATCCAGATCTCGGCAACTTCTCCTGGTTCAAAATAATCTGTAACCTTATCAATATGGGAACGGATAAAAGCTACATTGTGCAAACCCTCGTCCAGAGATGTTTTCGCCCCACGCCATATCCGGTTACCTTTTATGTCAATGCCTATAAAATTTCTATCAGCATACAACCTTCCCAGACCAACAGCATATTCTCCCTTACCGCAAGCCAACTCTAAAGTGATGCCCCCTTCATTTTTAAAAAAATCAGACCATTTACCCTTCATATCCTGCGGGTATTCCAATACATTGGAAAAATGTTTGATAGCCTCAAAACGGATGAGTTTCTTTTGTCCCATAAGCTGGCAAAATTAAGTGAAAATTTACCCCTTTTATATCTTGCTGGCTTTTTGGTAAATTTAAAGGGTGTTCAATAGACTTTTCAAACAGGGCACATTATGCATATGCAAATAAACAGACCTGAGCGCAGAAAATTCTTACAGCAATTGGCCGGACTTACCCTTTTGGCAGGACTAGATACGTCATGGGTTAACAAACAAAATCCTCTGCGTTTATCTTTCTCAACCCTGGGTTGCCCAAATTGGAATTTTGATCAGATACTTTCATTTGCAACCAGATTCAAATACCAGGGTATCGAATTCAGGGGATTATTAGAGGAACTGGATCTTTACAAATGCCCTGAATTCAATACTTCTCAACAGATCCGCCTATCCTCGCAAAAACTTATGGATAAAGGATTAACTGTTGTTTGTTTGGGAACATCCGTTGTTTTACATGAAGCAGCAGGATCAAAAAGAGAGGAACATTTTGATAAAGCAAAAAAATTCATCGATCTGGCTTCTGCTTTAAATTGTAAAGCCATCAGGGTATTCCCCGATAAAATGCCACCCGAAAGATCTAAAGCTGATAATCAAAAAATAATGGCTGAATCCTGGATTCAACTATGTGCATTTGCAAAGGGGACCGATGTAGCAATTCTTATGGAAACGCACGGGGAATTGTTGCTCAGTGAAGATATTGTAGAACTGATCAAACAGGTACCTGCTACTAATGCCGCACTGGTTTGGGATATGGCCAATATGTGGTCGAAAACAAAAGAACCCGTTAAGGATATGTATCAAAATCTGAAACCCTATATCAAGCATACACATATTAAAGACCTGATACTGGAAGAAGAGAATATAAAAGATGTATTCATCGGCAAAGGTCAATCACCGGTATTTGAAGCATTGCAACTATTACACCAAGATGCTTATGCTGGCTTCTACAGCTTTGAATGGGAAAAGCGCTGGCATCCGGAATTAGCAGACCCCGAACTCGCACTGGCTGATTATGTGAGGGTTATGGGTAGTAGATTTCAGTAATAATGGGTTTAACAAGACTTTTACAGAAACTTAGTACCTTTGCACTGTGAAAAAATTGCTGCTTTTTTTAATGATCTGTATTTACACCACTGCCACTTTCGGTATTGGCGTAAGGTCGTTTTATTGCTGCAATAAACTCAAATCAAATACACTTACCATTGTTCCCGTAACCGATAAGGGTTGTGGAATGGAAAAGTCGATGAAAGGCTGCTGTAAAACAACCTATCATTTTTTTAAGGTAAAGGACAAACATATTGCTGCAGACAATACAGCAGTACCTGATATCACCAACTCCATTCTATGTTGGTTTGATGCAACGCTTACACCTAAGTTGAACATCAGTTTTGCTAAAAGGAGTTTAATCAATCCTACACATGCCCCGCCTTTCTTACATGGGGTTCCTATTTATTTGTATTACAAGGTTTACCGAATCTGATACCATCTTCTGGTATTTGATGGCTTTGCTTATTTTCAAAGGATAACTAACTATGCCATCATCAAATTAACAGCGTACTTTTTATGCTGTTTTTCAATCGTCATCCATTTTCATCAATATAAAATCAAACCACATGAAAAAAGTATTCTTTTTGCTCATGGCAATCATTGCAACCAGTACCCTGTTTGCACAAACCGATAAAACTAAAGTAGACACTACACAGAAAGCCGCTTATGTATGTCCGATGCATCCAGACATTACAGGCACTAAAACCGACAAATGCAGCAAATGCGGTATGGACCTGAAATTGCCTAAATCTTATGTTTGTCCTATGCATGCAGATATTACAGCAACTAAAAAAAGTAAGTGCAGCAAATGCGGCATGGACCTGGTAGAAGTAAAAACTAAAAAGGGCTAACCCAAAGATCCCGGTAAGCATGGGTTTGCCGGGATCTTAATAAAAATTGACAAGATGAAAATGATGAAATCTATTGTATGGATACTTTGCCTTTTTACTTTTTCAAATATTCATGCAACAAAATATAATATAGCAGATACCACTATACAGTTTAAAGTATTTGGTGCTTGTGAACAATGTAAAGACAGAATTGAAGGAATACTCACCATAAAAGGTATTCAGGAAGCAACATGGGATGTTGACAGTAAAATGCTAACACTTACCTACAATCCTTCTTTAATAGGATTAACAAAAATCAAGAACAGGATTGTTGGTGTTGGACATGACCTGGAAAATAAAAAAGCCAATAACCAGGTATATGATAAATTACCTGCCTGTTGCCATTACCGCGATTCTGAAATTATGGCAATGAATCATAATGATGCAGATAATGTGCAAGCGGATAAAGCAACCATTTTGAATACAATCCCTACAACAGTTGCGCCATCAAGTAATCTTGTTGCTAATGATGTGTTTAAAGGATTGGTAGTGGAAGCTGACGCAAAAGGAAAATTCAACCCGCTTGCCAATGCAAGTGTTTATTGGTTGGGCACTAAAGTAGGTGTGCTTACAGATAGTACAGGTATATTCCGTATCAAACCAAACAGTACTACCAATAAATTGGTGATTGGCTATACAGGATTTAGGGCAGATACCATTTCTGTAACAGACATGAATGAATTGAAAGTGGTGATGGCATCCAAGAATCAGCTTAAGGAAGTAACGGTAACCAATAGGCAAAGAGCCAGTTATATTTCTACCATCAGTACCATTCGTGTTGAACAGATGACAGGAAAAGAATTATTAAAAGCGGCTTGTTGTAATCTCAGTGAGAGTTTTGAAACCAATCCATCTGTGGATGTATCTTACAATGATGCAGTAACCGGTTCTAAACAAATTCAGTTATTGGGATTGAGTGGTAACTACACGCAATTGACCGTTGAAAACCTTCCCGGCCCCCGCGGTATCGCCACTCCATTGGGCTTGAACTCTATTGCTGGCCCATGGATAGAATCTATTCAACTCACAAAAGGAACAGGATCGGTAGCCAATGGCTTTGAAAGTATAGCCGGACAAATCAATGTAGAATTGAAGAAGCCCGAGAACAGTGAACAATTACTGGCTAATGTATATGTAAATGATTTTGGTAAAACAGATCTGAACCTGAACCTCACACATAAGATCAGTAAAAAATGGTCGGCAGGATTATTATTGCATGATGACTTTTTTTATAACAAGCAACTAGACTTTAACAAGGATGGGTTCCGGGATATGCCTACAGGTAATCAGTTGAGTTTAGTGAATCGGTATAAGTATGATGATGCGAAAGGCTTTCTTGTCCAATTTGGTTTTAAGGTATTAAAGGATGATAAAACAGGTGGACAGTCTGCTTTCGACCCCTCAAAAGATAAGGGCACCAATAATTATTATGGATTGGGTATTAACACAGAGCGTTATGAAGGATTTGCTAAAATAGGCTATGTGTTTCCGCAGCAGCGATATAAGAGCATTGGATTACAATTGGCAACCATTGCCCATACACAAAATGCCTATTTCGGATTAACCAATTATAATGGTAAACAGAATAGTTTCTATTGCAACCTGATCTATCAATCTATCATCAATACCACTGAACATACTTTTAGAACAGGGTTGAGTTTTCAGTATGATAAATTTCATGAAATCTTTAAGTTGGACCATTACAATCGAACAGAAATAGTGCCGGGTGCTTTTTTTGAATATACTTTCAAACCCTCTGAAAAGTTTAGCATGGTTACTGGGATGAGGTTAGATAATAATAACCTGTATGGAACATTTATAACCCCACGTTTGAATTTTCGGTATGAGCCTGTTAACGGAACTGTGTTTCGTGTTAGTGCCGGCCGCGGACAAAGAACTGCTAATATTTTTGCAGAGAATACTAGTGTGTTCGTAAGTGCCAGGCAGGTATTGATCGGAACAAATGCACCTGCAACAGGTGCTTATGGTTTACGGCCGGAGATAGCCTGGAATAAAGGTATCAGCATGGACCAAAAATTTCGGTTATTTGATAATGATGCGATGTTAAGTCTGGATTTTTTCAGGAATGATTTTACAAACCAGGTAATAGTAGATATAGAGAATCCGCGTGAAGTAAAATTTTATAACCTCGATGGAAAATCTTATTCCAATAGTTTTCAGGCAGAGATAACCATGACACCTGTTCAAAAATTAGAACTCAGGATGGCATATCGTTATTTTGATGTGAAAGCAACCTATGGCAACCAATTATTGCAAAGGCCTTTTATAGCAGCCAATCGTGCATTTGTCAGTCTGGATTATACCACATTCAGCAACTGGAAATTTGATTACACCATTACTTATAATGGACAAAAACGAATTCCTGGAACAGCCGCAAATCCAATAGCTTATCAAATGGCAACGGTGTCGCCTGATTATTTTCAAATGCATGCGCAGATCAGCAAAACGGTTGGTAACAAACACCCGATGGACTTTTACATTGGTGCTGAAAATATCACCAACTTTTTCCAACAGGGAGCTATCATAGCCGCTGATCAGCCATTTGGAAAGTATTTTGATGCATCCATGGTATGGGGCCCAATTAGTGGAAGGATGTTGTATTTTGGATGGCGGATGAAGATCAAATAGCTTCTGCTACTTTTCTTCGGTGAACAAGCCTTATTATTCGACGAAGTGCCTCCGTAAGGGGGCACTTTTTTTTTGAAAACTTGGTTTTTGATCTATATTTCCATTCTGAATTACTTCAAAAATTTAGCTCCGATTTGATGAAGTAAATTTTCCTATTTAAGTAATAAAATTTTTCATCTCATTCATTACTAAATCAACTAATCATGACCAGGAAAATATTTTTCTGCACAGCAATATTCTTTTTATCAGTTTCATCTAAGGCCCAGGACAGGATAATCCAATCAATCAATAGTAGCTGGCAATTCTTTAAAGGGGATACAGCAAAAAAATCTGCTGAAAATAAATGGGTTTCTGTTTCAATTCCGCATACTTGGAATGCTGAAGATGTAATGGACGAGAAGCCCGGCTATTACAGGGGTGAAGGATGGTATCGGAAAAATATTTATATACCTCAAAGCTGGAAGGGAAAAGACATCTACTTGAATTTTGAAGGGGTGGCCCAAGTAGCTGAAATATTTTTGAATGGGAAATCTGTTGGCAAACATATCGGCAGTTACAACGCCTTTAATTTTCCGATAAACAATTTTTTAAACTACGCTTCAGATGCCAATGCTTTGAATGAACTAGTGATTAAAGTTGATAACAGTCATAACGAAAATATCCCGCCTTTGTCAGCTGATTTCACTTTTTATGGAGGCATCTATCGTGATGTTTATTTAAAAGCGATCAATAATATACATTTTGATTGTGATAATTATGCGTCAACAGGTGTATTTATCAGCACACCCAAAGTAACCAATAGCAATGCTATGGTAAGTATAAAAGGATCTTTTGTAAATGGAACAGGGGATAAAAAAAGTTTAATAGTAACGCAAAAAATATATGACGCAGTTGGTAAATTATTTGCAGAACAGAAAAACCAGTATAGTACAAACCCTGGTCAAAAAATAGATTTTACACAAGAGTTTAAGAATATTAAAGATCAACACTTATGGTCAATCAATGACCCTTACTTATACCGGGTAGTTTCTACTATTGTGGATGCTACTACTAATCAAAAAATTGATGAAGTAAGTAATCCTTTGGGTTTTCGGTGGTTTTCATTTGATGCAGACAAAGGATTCTTTCTGAATGGAAAATCTGTTAAATTAATAGGTGCTAGCCGCCATCAGGATTTTAAAGGATTAGGCAATGCCTTATCAGATGCCATGCATGTTCGTGATGTTGAATTGCTAAAGGAAATGGGCGGTAATTTTTTACGAGTAGCGCATTATCCGCAGGATCAAAGTGTATTAGAAACCTGCGATCGTCTGGGAATTTTAACTTCCGTTGAAAGTCCTATCGTTAACAGGATCACAGAAACAGAAGAATATTCAAATAACTCAAAACAGATGCATCTTGAAATGATAAGGCAAAATTACAACCACCCAAGCCTTATTATGTGGACTTATATGAATGAAGTTTTATTGATGCCAAGGTACGCTAGAGGTTCGGAGCAGCAGGAGACGTATTTTAAAGCTGTAGCCAAATTGGCTCAGGAATTAGAGGATCTAACTATTAAAGAAGATTCCATGCGATACACTATGATTCCCAATCATGGAGCCTGGGAACTTTATAATAAGGTTGGGTTAACGAAAATACCTAAGCTGGTAGGTTGGAACTTGTATTTAGGTTGGTATAGTGGCACACTGGAAGATTTCGGGAAATTTTTGGATAATCACCATAAGGAGCTACCAAACAAACCCATTTTAATCACAGAGTATGGATCTGATGCAGATATACGTTTGCATAATTTCAATCCTGAGCGTTTTGATAAAAGCATAGAGTATACAACAAAATTGCACCAGGCATATTTAAAAGATATGATGGACCGTCCTTTTGTTTCGGCTGCGATGATTTGGAATTTGGCAGAATTTAATTCCGAACAACGCGCAGAAACAACGCCACATATAAATGCAAAAGGGCTTTTGACCTGGGATAGAAAACCAAAAGATGGTTATCGTTTTTATCAGGCAAATTTATTGCAAAGACCCTATCTGCAAATTGGTTCAAAGGAGTGGAATAAGCGAACGGGTTTTGCTGTTGCAGAAAACATGGCTAATTGTACACAACCCATTACTGTTTTTAGTAATCAGAAAAAGGTGACATTAAAATTGAATAGTAAAGAAATCGGTTCAATGGAAACAGTAAATGGTATGGCTGTTTTTAATGTTCCTTTTGTAAACGGGGTAAATCAGCTAAATGTAACATCGAAAGAAAACGGCATTGAAATAACAGATCATGCGGAGATCAATTTTAAATTATTGTCACAAAATCTGCAAAGTCAGAAAATCCCATTTGATGAAATGAATATAAGCTTAGGTGACAAGCGATTCTTTTTTGACGAAAAAACCCGGCAAACATGGGTTCCTGAACAGGAGTATAAGCCAGGAACCTGGGGATATCTGGGAGGGCAAGTATTTACAATGAGAGGTAGTACTAGAACAGGCTATGGTACTACAAGGCATATCATTGGAACCGATATGGATCCTATTTATCAAACACAGCGAATAGGAATTGAACAGTTTAAATTAGATGTTCCAAATGGAAAATATGAGATCACATTATTATTTGCTGAATTGTTAACCCCTGCAAGGGCAAATGAGCTTGCTTATAATTTAGGTAATGGTGCCGCACCACCAGAGGAATTCAAGGAAAGAAATTTTAATGTAATGATCAATGGACAAGAACTTCTTACCGGCATCAGTAACAAAGAATCCATTGAACCTTTGCATGCACTTACAACAAAGCATACAATTAGCTTGAATAACAATGAGGGTATTACTTTAGATTTTAAAGTTGTAAAAGGAGAAGCTATATTAAATGGTATTCAGATAAAGAAAATAAATTAGGGATTACTTAAATATTTAAAAGAAAGATTTCTGTAAGAATTTAGTCTTCGTACTGTCTCCCGAAAGGAGACAGTACGAAGACTTTTTTTATTGCAATCAATAAGCAGCTAATTCCTTTTCAATCGTATTTTGAATAAACTGATTCAGTGTAATGCCATTGGTAACAGCATAGGTAAATGCTTTTTGGTGTAGTTCTGATCTGATCCTAACATTGAAAGAACCTTTCAATGATTTGAAAACTGGTTTTTTATGTTTTTTGCAGAACAAAATATAATCTTCCACAGATTGTATGAATGCCTGTTTCAATTCCGTAACACTGGTCCCTTCATATGTTATCAGATCCGGAATTCCTTCAATGGTGCCGTATAATATTTCATCATCGGTACTGTAGTGTACAGACCCAATAAATCCTTTATGCGTTAAATGATCTTTTTTCATAGTAATTCGTTTTTCAGTAATTCATCTACGATCAGGTTAATTTGGTAACGCTTCAAAATGTTTCCCGGATGTGGTTTATGTAAACTGATGATATGATTGGTTTCAAGATGTATAAATGTTACCCTCGACCCAGATGTTTTTCCATTATTATCTTCCTTATATCCCAAACCGGATAATAATGTTCTTAATTCCGAATAAGTAAAATCAGTCGGCTTGCTTTTAAAACGTATGGCCAGTTTTTCTTTTTTCGACATTGCAACTGATTATTAGTTGCAATTTAATGATTCTACTTTATACATTCAAAATTTCCACCTACGCACGCTTCTGTGGACCCGTCCGCAGAAGCGCAGCGAAGGAGGACAAGCCCTTCAAAATTCTTCTGTTCTTCTGTTCCTCTGTTCGATATTCCTCCGTTCAAAAGCCACAACAAATAAAAAAGCCACAACATTGATAGTTGTGGCTTTTGCTGCTGTAGGGGGAGGGATCGAACCTCCACGAGGCAGTTAGCTGTAGTACAAAGTTCGGTGGTCGACCCCGGTCATTTGAATATCGCTACTCAAATGGCTCTATGCTACGTTTATCCTGTTATCCTCACCCCCGAGACAAGAGGGCATGTCTGCCAAAAATTTCATCACCCCACAGTATATAAGAACAATTGTTGTTGTTTGACAAGACAATATTAAGCGATATTTCCGATTTGTTGCAAATAATTCAATAAATAATTTGATAATATAGATATTGTATACTAAATTGGCATATTATTTGAATAATATTTAAAAATAACTGCTAAATGTCTGTAAAATTGAATCTTGACAAATTGGATCTTCAGATTATCCAGGAAATGATGGAAGATGCAGAGATCTCTTATGCCGATCTGGGTAAGAAACTCTTTGTATCAGGCGGTACCATACATGTGCGTATCAAAAAACTGGAAGAACTAAAAGTAGTGAAAGGTAAAAAATTATCCGTAGACCTCAAAGCTTTAGGCTATGATGTGATCGCATTTATCGGTATTTATCTGGAAAAAAGTTCTTTGTATGATGCAGTTGCCAGAGAACTCAAAAAGATCCCTCAGATCGTTCGCCTCAATTATACCACCGGCAATTATAGCATGTTTGCTGAAATTGTTTGTAAAGACATCCAGCAACTCCGCTTTGTTTTGCACGATGAACTGCAAAAGATAAAAGGCATCGAACGCACAGAAACATTTATTTCATTAGAAGAAAGTCTCGACAGAAACGTGGTTATTGCACAACAAGCCTGATGGCCATCAATCTATTTAAACCTTTATGGATAACAATCAATTTAATCTCATAAGTGCCATGGAAGTGGTTAAAAATGGCTGGCGAACTATTTTCTTATATGTATTGCTGGCTGTAGCCGCTGCAAGCATCAGCGTTTTTGTAGTTAAACCATCCTTCAAATCATCCGCCCTTATTATTTCAGCTAATACGGTATTGGCAGATAAAGGCAGGTTGTTTAATACAGAACTACAATCGCTTTATTCTTATTTCGGTTCCGGTGATGATCTGGATCGTATTTATGGTATGGCAGATATGGATATTACCTACCAAAGACTGGTGGAAGATTTTTCTTTGATCAGTTATTATGAGATCGGTCAGGACAGCTTGCCTATTCAAATGCGTAAAGCCATTAAATACTTACGTAAAGACCTGCAATTGCAAAAAACAGAACAAGGTCAATTAAGGATTGTTTGCTGGACAAATGACAAAATGCTTTCTGCGAATATTGTGAACAGGCTTACAGATATTCTGAAAGAAACAGCCATGGCCATCTGGCAAAAAAATTATCGGCTTGCTTATGATCAGATGAATTTGTCTATCAGCAAAATGGAAAAAAATTACCAACTATTAAGTGATAGTGTTGCCCGTATAAGCGGCGCAGAACAGGAACTGGCTAAAGCTTCAAAAGAGGTTTTGTTGGAGCAAATAAAAGCATACCGCAAAACAACAGACGAGTTTAAACTTGCTGCGGAATCAACACCCGAAGCACTTTTTGTGATGGAATCTGCCATACCTGCAGCCAAAGCGGAAAGACCGGATAAATTAGCCATCATATTAGGAGCAGCTTTGATTGGTTTTATTTTCAGTGCCTTACTTTTGTTGGTGTATCATCGTAAAACCCTTGTCTGATATGACTTTCGGCTTAAAGGGATACCAGGGTTCTTCACTCATTACATTGATCATCTTTTTGCTTAGTGGTGTTACTGCCATCTTCTTAGATTCGTTTTGGATCTTGTTAGTACCCTTTGGATGGTTGTTATTGCCTTTGATTTTTCAATATACGATTGTAAAAACAGAACATTTTTTCTGGTTACTACTTATTTGTTTGCCACTTTCTACAGAGATGCCCATTACGCAAACTTTGGGTATTGATTTTCCCGATGAGATTTGGATGGTTTTATTAACAGGACTCGGCATTATAAAAATAATACATGAACCAAAATGGTTGCCCGAACATTTGCTAAAAGATCCTTTGTTCTTTTTATTACTGATCGCTTTGGGCTGGATCGCCATTACCTGTTTTTATGCTACAGAACCCTTGTTGGCATTGAAATATTTGCTGGCAAAGATCTGGTATGTATTCCCATTTGTGATACTGCCACAGGTCTTGCTTTATTCGCGCAACAGAATTGGTAATATGGCCATATGTATTTTGGTTCCCATGCTTTTTGTGGTGATACAAACTTTGGTCAGGCATTCTTTTTATGGTTTTTCATTTGTAGGCGCGCAAAAAGTTTTGTTTCCATTTTTCAGAAACCATGTGAACTATTCTGCCATGCTGGTAGCACTGTTACCTGCCGCATGGTGTATCTGGAAACTTACGCCTACAGAAAATGCCCAACGAAAATGGGTATTTGTTTGCCTTTTACTGGCACTCATTGCATTGGTATTTGCCTATTCAAGAGGGGCCTGGCTTGCTTTGCTGCTGGGCATGGTATCGGTTTGGATCATTCGGAAAAAAAGGATGGGTGTTTTTATAATAGCTGCAACAACAGCCATTTTACTTTCCCTGTCCTGGCTGGTTGCTGATAAAAATTTCATGCGCTTTGCACCCGATCACGACCATACCATTTTTCATACAGATTTTGGTGAACACATGAAAGCAACCGTTGCTTTTAAAGATGTGTCAACTGCTGAAAGATTCTATAGATGGGTAGCTGGTGCCAGAATGCTGGCCGAAAAACCCATGACTGGTTTTGGTCCCAATTCTTTTTACCTGCATTATCGCCCATACACCGTAAATAGTTTTGAAACCTGGGTAAGTGATAACCCCGAACATTCAACAGTGCACAATTATTTTCTCCTGATTGCTTTGGAACAGGGTATTGTTGGACTGATTCTTTTCTGCTTATTATTTTTTGGTATGTTATTGCGACTTCAAAAAATGTATCACCATTTTCAAAGCAGGTTTTATCAAATGATATCGCTTACAACTGCTGTTACCCTCGTTATCATCGGCACCATCAACAGCATGAGTGATATGATTGAAACAGATAAGATCGGTAGTTTGTTTTGGTTGTGTTTAGGGATGGTAATCTTACTGGAGAAAAAGTTGCAGGACGAAAAGCTACTTCTCACATAAAAATATGCAACAGCAAATCATTCACCTTCGTCATTCCTCTGTTCGATATTCTTCTGTTCGACATTCCTCTGTTCGACATTCTACAACTTGCTCCTCACATTCAAAGCATCCCTCAACCCATTTCCTAATAAGTTAAATGCCAGCACCAATAACATAATGGCAATACCGGGGGCCAGTGCCAGCATTGGGTTGTGGGTAATGATAAAATTGTAGTTTTCTTTGATCATCAGTCCCCAACTAGGTTGTGGTGGCTGTACCCCAACACCTAAAAAACTCAGTCCGGCTTCCATAACAATGGCTGAGGCAAAATTACCAGCAGCAATAACCATTACAGGCCCCAGAATATTGGGTAAAATATGTTTCAGTATGATGCGTGTATGCGAATACCCCAAGGCCCTGGCTGCTTCAATATATTCCAACTCCCTAACGGCTAAAACCTGCCCTCTCACCAATCTTGCCACATTAACCCACATGGTAAGACCAACCGCTATAAACACTTGCCAGAAACCTTTTCCCAATGCCAATGTAATGGCAAAAACCAGCAATAAAGTTGGAATACTCCAAACCACATTAATGAACCACATGATACTATCATCCACCCAACCCCTGAAATAACCGGCTATAGCACCTAGAAGTATCCCGATAGTTAAGGAGATCAGAACGGCAATCAGTCCTACGCTTAAACTAACCCGAACCCCAATGATCAGTCTGCTTAAAATGTCTCTCCCAAATTTATCAGTGCCCAGGTAATAAGTTTGCTTGATCACTGGCATATTGCCTAATAAGTTTATGGCAATGGATTTATTTTCTGCAATACCCTCGTCTACATATTGCTGGTAAAATAGGTTATCACCCTTTTGGTAATAGCCCGTGATCGGAACATATTGGTAGGCTTCTTCCTTTCCATTAAGCAGTCTTTGAAAGAAAGGGGTTACTAGTACTTTTTTGTCTCTTTTGATACGTAAAAGTTGGATAGAGAAACCCGGTGCTTTGCTTCCAATTTCAGGTATCATTCTGTTGGCATTGGGAGAAGGGTCGGGAGCAATAAAATATCCTGTAAGGGCAAGCAGCAAACTCAGAACAATTAGTATCAATCCAAAGTAAGCGCCTTTGTTGCTTAAGAGCCTACGTGTAAATGCTGATTTTATATTTCTGGTTAACACAAATGAAAATTAGTCAATTATACATTACCGATTATAAAGCAAGTTTTGCCGAAAAGGAAGCAAATAGACTAAACCAGATCAGAAAAATAGTGTCCATTTACAAACCAACATCTATGAAAAAAGCATTTTTATTTTTCCTTTCTTTGATCATCATGATTCCTTTGATAGTTTATGCATGGTGGCCTGGAGCAGAAGATATTCGATAGTGAATTATTGCACTTCCCTTCCTTTCCATTGGTAAGTTCCAAACTTACCCAGCCAGCCCGCCAATACGGTATATAAGATATGAAATGGTTGCATCAATGGAAACCATACCAATTCTCCCGATAAGCCATAAAATCTCGAAACAGGTAGCATAAAACTCAATTCTATGCCTGTTTTGGCAATCATCAATATCAGCCAGTTATTGATTCCATTCTCTATAAATGGACTAACCAGTAAAAGCACCAGCAAGAGGGCGTTCACTAAATAAACCAGTAAGAGGATCCAAAAAATCGACCTGTCCTGATAGCTTTCTGCCTTACTGGCCCATCTGATGCGCTGATTAAGGAAACTTTTCCAGTTTTGCATGGGGGCTGTAAGTACCAAAGCTGGTTTACAAAAAAGATAGCCCATTTTATCAGGATGTCTTTTCTTGATCTTATTCATCAATAACATATCGTCACCACTGGCCAGCTTATCTATCCCGGAGAATTTACCTACTTCTTCAAAAACATCTTTACGGTAAGCAATATTGGCTCCATTACACATGGTATGAAAGCCTGCCGAAACAGATGCGGCAGTAATTCCCTGCAAACTCATAAAATCCAATAACTGGAATTTTGATAAAAAGCCAGGTTGAGAAACAAACATTACAGGAGCAGCTATGAAAACCGGGTTTTTATGTTTGATATAAGCATCGTAAGCAGTAAGCCAGTCGGGCTGCATCAAACAATCTGCATCCGTAGTCACTATCCAATCGCCTTTACTGTGGCTGATAGCCAGTTCAATGGCTTTTTTCTTATAAGCGTTTATTTGATCACCTTGTAAATACTCACTTAAATTAATTAGTTGCAGGTTACTGTGTTGCAATTGAAATGTTCGGATGATCTGTTCCGTATCATCTGTTGAATGATCATTAACAACAATCACTTCATATAAATGAGTGGGGTATTGAAGATTTAAAACAGCCTGTAAACATGCACCAATATTTTGCGATTCATTTCTTGCTGGAATGATAACGGTAAAACTTGTTTCTGGGATGGCTTCTTTATTGATGGAAAAAGTACGCAATCTGATAAACCATTGCCTGTAGATCAGGATCAACAAACAATATGCTGCCAGTAAAACAGCCGTTATGATGATAGCTAGCCAGTACATAGCAACAAAGAAAGCTAATATTATGTAAGAAAATGTTCTGTTATAAAACCACTGTATTTTTTAGCCAGTAAAAGATGCCCTGCTTCTATTTCCTGTACCTGAACATGGGGTGCTGTTTTTTTGGCAAAGTCAATACCATGGCGGGTTACAATTATCCGATCGTATTTACCAAATAGCATATGTAAGGGAAGTTTATGCTGAAGGATGGCTGATCGTAATTTTTGTTTGTTAACCCTGAACTTGCTCATATTCATCCATCTTTGGTATAATCTTTTTCTTTCTGCCGGATTATCCAGGTAATGGTGTACAAATTTATGAATGCTTTTATTGAACAAACCAATCTTCATAGCCAGTTCCATTAACCAAAATATCCAGCCGGGATTTCGCATCGTAAGGGCAAAAAGTTTGTTTCCTACATAGGTTTGTGTGGATAGCCATTGCCATTTGTTTTTATGCAAACCATCCGGTGCAACCACTACGATCTGTTTTATTTTTTCGGGAATAATGGCTGTTAAACACAAAGCTACACGGCCGCCCATACTATAACCCAACAAACTAAATGGCTGCTGGTCATTTTTTATTAGATCGATGATTTCGATTAATGCCGTAATCTCTAATGGACCTTTCTCCTGCCAGTCTGTTTTTCCATGAAAAGGAAAATCAATGGCTATCAAAGTATAATCATTGCCTAGGATATCCATGATCTGCGTAAAAGAAGTCCCGTTTTCGCCATACCCATGTAAACAAAAAAGCCAATTTCCCCCTTTTCCAAAGCGGTAATAATGGATGTTGGAACATTGCCAGCCTATATAATGCGATTCGGGGTACAATCGATAAAATTTAAGGGTTTATTCTTGGTGGTGTCAAAGAAACGAACTTATTTTGAAATTAGTTGCATAACTAACTATATGCCAAACAACCAATTTAGAAGAGGAGAACTATACAGCGTCATTAATGGCATGGCATCTACTGCTGTGGCCAGGCGTTTGCAAAAGAATTTCAGACAAGCAGGATTGGAAATTACCATTGAACAATGGAGTATCCTTTATCATTTATGGAAAGAAGATTGTTTGAGTCAGCAGGAACTTTGCAACCGTACCTACCGCGATAAACCCAGTATCACCCGTTTAATAGATAACCTGGAAAAACAAAAACTGGTTAAGCGTATGCCATCTAAAACAGACAGGCGTATTAACCTGGTTTGTTTAACAGAACCCGCAAAGCCATTGCAGGAGCTCACGATAAACCTGGCTAATCAAACCATGAGTGAAGCATTGGTTGGGGTAAATAAAGAAGATATCGAAACAGTAAAACAAGTGTTTCAACGTGTGTATGATAATTTGACCTAAGGAAAAATGTGTATTTAAATTAAGCTATCGTTCAAAATAAATCAATTTATAAATCACCTACAATGGAAGCCACAAAACAAACCAAAGCACTGCAAGGCGGCGAATGGTTAATCAAAGAAAGTAATGCTTTTGAAACCTTTATCCCGGAAGATTTCAATGAAGAGCAAACCATGGTCATGGATATGTGCGACCAGTTTCTGGATACAGAGATACTTCCGGCTATCGACAGGATTGATAAAATGGAGCCGGGTCTTATGCCAGCTTTATTAGAAAAAGCTGGTGAGCAGGGTTTGTTATCTACATCCTTTCCAGAACAGTATGGTGGATTGGGTAAGGATTTCATCACATCATCTATTGTTAATGAGGGCCTGGGTGGTGGTTATTCTTTTTCTGTTGCCGTTGCAGCGCATACGGGTATTGGCTCCTTACCCATTTTATATTTTGGAACGGAAGCACAAAAGCAACAATACATTCCCAAATTGGCTTCTGGTGTATGGAAAGGTGCTTATGGCTTAACTGAACCCAATAGTGGCAGTGATGCTTTGGGCGCAAAAACTACCGCTAAACTTAGTGATGACGGAAAGTATTATATCCTCAATGGTCAGAAATGCTGGATCACGAATGGTGGTTTTGCCGATGTATATACCGTATTCGCAAAAATAGACGGCGATAAATTTACCGGATTTATCATTGAAAGGGGTTTTGAAGGTTTTACGCAAGGACCAGAAGAACATAAAATGGGCATCAAAGGATCGTCTACCGTTCAATTATATTTTCAGGATTGTAAAGTGCCGGTAGAAAATGTTTTGGGCGAAATTGGTAAAGGACACCTGATCGCCTTTAATATTTTGAATATCGGCCGTTTGAAATTATGTGCAGCAGCATTAGGTGGTTCAAAAAGAGCGGCTACCACTTCTATTCAATATGCAAAAACCAGGGAGCAGTTCAAATTGCCCATAGCTAAATTCGGGGCCATTCGACATAAAATGGCAGAAATGGCCATTCGTATCTGGATCTGCGAAACCGCCTTGTACCGTTCTGCCAAATGGGTTGATAACAAGGAACATGAACTTTTGGCAAGTGGCAAAGAGTTTGCTGCTTCCTTACTGGGTGCTGCAGAAGAATATGCCATCGAATGTTCTATGCTTAAAGTTTATGGCAGTGAAGTATTGGATTTTGTAGTGGATGAAGGCGTGCAAATACATGGTGGTAACGGATTCAGCGATGAATACCTGATATCAAAAGCTTATCGCGATAGCCGTATCAACCGCATCTATGAAGGCACCAATGAGATCAACCGATTGTTAACGGTAGATATGATGCTAAAGCGCGCCATGAAGGGAAAGCTGGATCTGATGACGCCTGCAATGGCCGTTCAAAAAGAATTAATGAGCATACCTGATTTTGGCAATGAAGAAGAAGGGGCTTTTGCTAAAGAGCGTAAGTATATCCAAAACTTCAAAAAAGCCATTTTGATGGTGGCAGGCGCTGCAGTTCAGAAACTGATGATGCAGTTAGACAAGGAGCAGGAAGTATTGATGAATATAGCCGATATGGCAATAGAAGCCTTCCATGCAGAAAGTGCCCTTTTAAGGGTAATGAAACTGGTGGAAGCCAGAGGCGAAGCAGCCGCATCTATTCAAACAGATATCATGCGCACCTTCCTGTATGATGCTGCAGACAGGATCAATAAAGCGGGTAAGGATGCCCTGAACAGCTTTGCTGAAGGAGATGAGCTGAGAATGATGCATATCGGGTTAAAACGATTTACCAAATTAGAGCCTTTTAATACAAAGGAAGCAAGAAGAAGGATCTCGGATAAATTAGTAGCAGATGATGGCTATCATTTATAAGAAAATTTAAAAAAAAATAGTATTTTACGTAAAGTTTTTTAATATTTGGTTTTTGTTTTACGATTGCTTGCTAAAACGAGGCCTCATCGCTGTAAAAAGTGATGAGGTTTTTTTATGGTCAAAACCTTCAAATGGAGATATTTTAACAGGTTTTCATTTGCCTTAAAACTATCTTTAATTGTCTTTTAATTAATCTCTGCGAAAACTCCGCGTTCACTGCGGCGCTGCGGTTAGTGGAGGTTTTTTTTACCGCAGAGTCAGGGAGAACGGGGAGTTTTCGCAGAGAAAGTAAAAAAGCAGATAAAATGATTAACAATAGTTACCACTAACATCTCAATTGTCTATGAAAAAAATCCTCTTTATTATTTGCATCTTAGGTCAATTGCTGGTAAATGCTCAATATAAAAACTATGGGTACTTACTGGTAAGATCAACCGGCAAATTGCCTGCCTTAGCATATGGGATGGGTGAGGATCGTTTAGGTGGTGCTAAAATGGGCTATATCGATACCAATATTTTGCTGAGGGTGATCGACTCTACAAAAAGCCTCTACCAGGTAAGGCTTTCTAAATTGCACACAGCTTTTATAGACAAATCTTATATTAAACCGGATAGTGCACAAACGGAAAAACCTTATTATCTAACAGGATCTTTTATTGCAAAGGGCGATTCTGTTACGGATAATGTGAACATTAATATGGAGGAAAGACTTCCCTATAAATCTTATATGGAAATTAATCCGTCCAGAATTATTGTTGAAATTTTTGGTGTACAAAGTAATACCAACTGGATCACACAGTTGCAATCATTGAAGGAGGTTAATAATGTCTATTACAACCAGACAGAAGATGATGTGGTACGCATCATTATTGAACTGAAACACAAACAGCACTGGGGTTATAGTATAGGCTACAATGGCAAATACCTCACGGTCAAAGTGAAAAGGCAGCCATCTAAAATGGATCTCAAACACCTCACTATTGCAATAGATGCAGGGCACGGTGGAACCAATGCAGGAACCGGCGGTATCCAGACTCCACATGCAGAAAAATATTATACTTTATTATTTGCCAAAGCATTGGAACGCGTTTTAAAACGGAATGGTGTTAAAAATATCATCATGACACGGAGGAATGATACCAGTTTCGACAATAAAGACCGCATCCTTTTTTTGCAGGAAAAGAAACCTGATCTAGCCATCAGTTTGCATTTGAATTCGAGTAGTAATAATCAGATAAAAGGGGTTAGTACCTATTATAAACATATTGGATTCCGGCCTTTAACTGAGAATGTGTTACACAGAATGCTGGAGTTGAAACTGGAAGAGTTTGGCAATATCGGCAATTTCAATTTTGCATTGAATTCACCTACTGATTTCCCTAATTGCTTGCTGGAGATTGCTTTTCTGAGTAATGTAGCAGATGAAAAAAGGATCATGAAACCTATCTTTCATGAAGAGGTGGCTAAAAAAGTTTACCTCGCATTACAGGATTGGTTGAATAGTATGAAGTAGAAAGAGCAGATATTTTTAAGCCGCAGACCTGTCTGCCGACAAAGGCAGGTTCGCAGATTATTTACTTTGATAAAATCTGCGAATCTGCGGCTAAGTTTTTAGTGTTGTATGAATCTTTCAAAAAATTCGATCGTCCGCAACATCTGATCTATTCTTTGTCTGTTATTACCTGTTCTGGTTAATTCATGGGTACCACCCGGATGCCTTACATATTCCACTGTTCTTCCCAAAACTTTTAAACTACGGTATAGCATTTCTCCCTGTATCACGCCCGTTCTCAAATCATTTTCTCCATGAAAAATGATAAAAGGGGTTTGCATATTCTGTACATAGGTAATGGGTGACTCTCTTTCTAAAATGGCTTTGGTGGCTGTTTCCCAGGGATAGCCTCCAAAATAATTGGGTACCAATCTCCAGGCATTGCCTTCCCCAAAAAATGTTGCCAGGTCGTAAACACCTCTTTGTGCACAGGCTGCTTTAAATCGCTGGTCGTGACCAACAATCCAGGCAACCAGGTATCCTGCATATGACCCACCGGTTACTGCCAGCTTTGCTGTATCAATCATGCCTTCTCCCACAGCTTTATCCAGATAGGTTAGTACATCATAGGTAGGACCTTTGCCCCAATCGTTCATATTCGCTCGCAGAAATTCTGAACCATAACCACCCGAACCCCTGGGGTTACCATACACCACCACATAACCTTTGGCTGCATAATATTGAAACTCATGCCACATAGAACTTTCGCCGGGTCCCCACATAGCACTGGGTCCGCCATGAATATCCAGGATGGCAGGATATTTTTTCCCGGGCTCATAATTAGCAGGTTTCATTACCCAATATTCAACGGTCAATCCTTTTTCATTCACAAAACTTTTCTTCTCCGGAAAACTTAGTTTTTTATTTTTTACCCAGTCAAAATTGAAATTGCTAATGCGTTGACTATTTTTCATAGCTGCATCTGCTGTATATAATTCAAATGGGTTAGCCACTTCTGTTTTTACATATACAATCGTATTATTTTTCAGGTCGAAGCTGCTGATGCCTGCATCCACATCAGACAAGGCTTCTACTTTGGTTGTTTTTACATCGGCCCTGTAAACAGGCGCACCACCATTACTCTGTGAAGAGAAATAAATATATTTTTCGTCCTTACTCCAGGTAATATTGCCTTTGTTACGGTCAAATGGAATAGTGATCATGTCTTTACTGGTTCCATTTAATGGCATGATGGCCATAGCGGGTACATCAACAAAAGAAGTATTGCCATACTGAAAAGCCAGCCATTTTCCAGTTGGCGAGATCTTAGCGTTGTTATAAATTTTTCCTTCAGCCCCTAATAATATTTTCATATTGGAACCATCTGTATTGGCTAGGAAAATTTCTGATTCCAGCGAGCGGTCAGGGTGTTGCTGATCATCCACATCGCCGGTTATGATCAGTTGTTTGCCATCAGGTGTAAATTCTGCACTCGTAAAACGGTTAAAGCCATGGGTGATCGCAAGGGGTTGTGCACCGGCATTTGCATTCACCATAAAAAAATGGTTGAAACTAGATTCGCCGCTGGTGGTAGCTTCTTCCTGAAAATTGAGTTTGTTGATTACTTTGGCTTTTTTATCTGCCGTATTATTTTCCAGATAGGCACGTACTTCCTCCCAATTGCCATCAGGATCAGCTTTGGCGGTATTGTTTTTTAATTGGGTGTTTCCTATAAATCCCGGTTTTTCGTAAGGCCATTTGGGAATTTCTCTGGATGGATTCAGGTCGGCATCTTTTAATAAATCTTTCAAAGAGATACTGGCAGCAAATAAAATTGATTTGCCATCCGGACTCCACTTGGGCGAAGATGCACCATATTTAAATTTAGTTAGTTGCATAGGCTCGCCGCCATCAAAGGACAATAAAAATATTTGTGGTTTATTATCAACAACCCTAACAAATGCCAGTTGCCTGCCATCCGGACTCCATGCGGGTTGTGAGGCATTTTCCTTGGTGGTTAAGGCTTTGGGGGCAGCAGAACCATCCAGGTATGCGATATAAATTTGGTTGAAATATTTGAATTCCCATTTGGTATCACCATCCGGTTCAATATTGTTTACAACAAATGCCGCTTTGCTGCCATCAGGACTAATGGTAACGCCACTCATTTGCTTGATCTTGAGCATGTCGGTTACTTTGATGAGGTCGGTTTGTGCAAACCCCCAAATTGATGAACAAATGGCAAATACGAACAGAAATTTTTTCATCTGGTTTTTTTTAATTGGTAAAATACAAAGAAATGCTATGCATACGCGGGACTAAAGTCCCGATGTGTAAATTATTATTGCTTGTATCACCGCTCTGAAGAGCGGTGCAAAGTTTTTTGTAACTTATATAATAAACTATTGGTTTCAACTTAGCCCTGCTCTACTACAATGAATCGCTCTGAAGAGCGGTGCAAAGATTTCTGTAATCCGTTCATAAAGTCCTTATTGGTATTAATTTCAACTTAGCCCTGCTCTTCTATGAAGAATCGCTTTGAAGAACGGTGCAAAGTTTTCAGATACACATTCTATAAGCAATTTTATTAAATATAGTCCTGCTCAACAGAGCAGAAACTTTAATCCGTTTACAAAGTCGTTATTGCTATTTGTTTCATCTTAGCCCTGCTCTTCTAAGAAGAATCGCTTTGAAGAGCGGTGCAAAGTTTTCTCTAATCCGTTCATAAAGTCCTTATTGCTATTGGTTTCATCTTAGCCCTGCTCTTCAGAGCAGGGAAGATTGGATTTTGAAACAATTTTGCCGGGACTTTAGTCCCGAGTGTATCCATATTTGTACTTTTATCCCTCAATTTTTAAATATGAGTCCATTGATCCAAGAATTCAACGATTACCGCGAGAAAATGAATGAAGTCATTCTAAGCAAGAATAACCTGGTTATGAAACGCCTCTGGAACCTAGATACCAATACCTATGAGGAAGGGGCACTAGACAAAAAAACCAAGGAAATGCTGGGTTTGGTTGCCAGTATGGTATTGCGTTGCGATGATTGTATCAAATACCACCTTGGTAAAAGCCATGAACTGGGGGTGAACACGGAAGAAATGTATGAGATTTTTGCTGTGGCCAATATTGTAGGCGGTACCATTGTGGTGCCCCATACCAGAAGAGCGGCAGAATATTGGGAAGAATTACAAAATAATTAAAAATTAAGGATTCATAATTAGCAATTAATCAGGATATTTGCTGCCACCAATTAGTAATGCCTTATTATTAATTGCTAACTAAATCATTGTCATGTCAGAAACCTTAACACAAGCAGCCCCGTTATTAACGGCAAAGGATTTTGCTACCGATCAGGAAGTACGCTGGTGCCCTGGATGTGGAGATTATTCCATTTTAGCGCAGGTACAGAAAGTGATGCCCGGCATTGGTATTCCCAAAGAAAATATTGTAATTATCAGTGGAATTGGCTGTAGCAGCCGTTTTCCTTATTACATGAATACCTATGGTATGCACTCTATCCATGGTCGCGCTACGGCTGTTGCCAGTGGTTTAAAAGCAGCCAGACCAGAACTGAGTGTTTGGATCGTTTCGGGTGATGGTGATAGTTTGAGTATTGGTGGAAACCATACCATCCATCTCTTAAGGAGAAATTTTGATGTGAATATGCTGGTGTTTAATAACCAGATCTATGGCTTGACGAAGGGCCAATATTCACCCACTTCAGAAGTAAATAAGGTTACCAAGAGTACACCTTTTGGAAGTATAGATCATCCGTTCAATCCCTTGGCGCTGGCTATGGGTGCAGATGCCAGCTTTATTGCACGCAGTATGGATCGTGATCCCAAGCATTTACAAAGCATGTTAACCCGTTCTTACCAACACAAAGGTTCATCCTTCCTAGAGATCTATCAGAACTGTAACATCTTCAATGATGGCGCTTTTGAAATTTTTACCGAGAAAGGAACCAAGCAGGAAGAAACCCTGATGCTTGAGCATGGCAAACCATTGATTTTTGGTGCTAATCAGCAAAAAGGGATCAAGATAGACGGATTGAAACCTGTTGTAGTAGAATTAGGTAATGGCGTAAGCGCTGATGACTTGTGGATCCATGATGAAAAGGATTTCTATAAAGCACAGATCCTGATTCGTTTGTTTGATGATCCAACCAAAAAAGAAGGCCATTTCCCCAGACCATTTGGTGTGTTCTTTGAAACCGACAGACCATGCTATGAAGATATCATGCGTTTACAGATTGAAGAAACCATTGCATCAAAAGGCAAGGGCAATCTAGATAAGTTATTACGTGGTAAAGAAGTTTGGGAGATAGTTTAGTAAACAGTAAAGCATTGATGATACTAGCCCTCGCATATAATGTGAGGGTTTTGTTTTTAAACAATCTACCGTGCCTTCTCGCCCGCTAAGCTTTGGCGAGCGCGGTGTGCCTTAGTGAGATATTTTTTTCACACAAAGGCACAAGGGCACGGTTTATTTTTTGATTAAATGGCTAGTTAAATTTTCACAATTTCATTCCTGATCGCAAACAATACCAAACCTATTCTGGAAGCCACTTTCAGTTTTTCGAATAGTGCATCCCGATAACCGTCAATGGTTCTTGGACTAAGGTACATTTCTGCAGCAATTTCTTTGTAGGATTTATCAGTGCAAAGCCATCGAAGAAATTCGATTTCTCTTTCATTCAAATTGCTGAGAACGGACTGCTCTGTTTCCAGATTTGCCTGATGTCCGTGCAGATTATCTATGATATGTTTATATAGAACGGTATTGATATAAATGCCTTTGTTCATTACAGCTTCCAGGGCCTGTTTAAAATCTAGAATTTCTGAATCTTTTAATACATAGCCCCTTGTACCACTTCGAAGCATACGGATGATGGACCTTTCATCGTTTTGCATAGTAATGGTTATGAACTTTAGTTTTGGGTAATGCGTGGAAAGCCAAATAGCGGTTTCATGGCCATTCATATACGGCATGTTGATATCCATTAAAACCAGATCCGGCAGTTTATCTGGATTCAACCATTCAATAAATTCTTTACCGTTATTGGCTTCATGTATCACTTTAAATCCTTCAAAAGAATTAACTACAGAAGCCAGGCATTGCCGCATCATAACATGATCATCTACCATAACAACTTCTACCATGGGGTTACATTTTTTAATTTTTTTGGAATAAGTTTATCGGGAGATATTATTGAATGCCTGTTTTTATTAGACAGCTAATTTCTGCTTTATTCAGACCCCAATTTCGGGTATTGGTACCTAAAAAAATACCGTTAAAACACCCAGTTTTTTAGCAGCAAATACCCTTGTTCCGGCTTTGTTGGCTATTTACTTTTACACCAGATGAAAGAATTAGCGAGAGCAATTTTATCATTCAGTTTTCACAGGGGTTTACAAACAAACAGAAGGCGGCATAAGGCCGCCTTTTTGTATGGCATACTGGGAGGATTTTATTAATTACATATATTATCATTATATAATAATCAACAATACAATTATTTGTACAATTTATCAGCTTCTATTACTAATTATTATTTCATTAACCGTTGTTTTTTTGCATAATACAATACAGAAATTTTCTTCTATAAATAATGTCATTTGAATCGAAAAAAAACGGATGCTGACTGCATTTGCACTTTGTTGTAATTTGCAGTATGATTCTTACTATTCATCCGGACAATCCCAACCCCCGGCATATTAAAACAGTTATTGAATGTTTGTTAGCAGGAGGGGTTATCATATATCCCACGGATACTATCTATGGGTTGGGTTGTGATATTTTTCAGCCCAAAGCCATTGAAAGGATTGCCAGAATTAAAAATATGGACCCTTCCAAAGCGCAACTCAGTTTTGTGGTGAATGATTTGAGTGATCTAAGCAAATACACCAAGAGTATCTCTACCCCTTTATACCGCATGTTAAAAAATCACTTGCCTGGTCCTTATACTTTTATCCTGCCGGCCAGTAAGGAAGTACCTAAAATTTTACATAGTAAAAAAAGTACCATTGGATTGCGGGTGCCAGATAACCTGATTGCCAGAACCATTGTTCAGGAATTGGGTCATCCATTATTATCTGCCTCTTTGCCTGGTAAAATGGTAGAAGAATACACAGACCCTGAGCTGATGTATGAAAATTTTCATAAGCTGGTAGATATTGTGATCGATGGAGGTGTTGGTGGTATGATTCCTTCAACTGTGATCGACTGTACCAGTGATCATTACGAAGTGATCAGAGAAGGTGCAGGTGTATGGGATTATGAGGACTAGATGCTGGATGCTGGATGCTGGATGCTGGATGCTGGATGCTGGATGCTTTAGAATATATTTTTTGCAAATTAAATGAAAATGTTGACTTGTAATCTGGAACAAAGTCATCAGATGTCATAGCTCTTTCGATGATATTTACATAAGCCAAACTCCTCAATGGCTTCCCTGTGTTGCAAGGTTCCATAACCTTTATTCTTTGCCCAACCATAGTGTGGAAATTTTTCATGTAGTTGCAGCATATACTTGTCGCGAAAGGTTTTTGCAAGAATGCTGGCGGCGGCAATAGAAGCATATTTGCCATCACCTTTTACAATACAATGGTGGGGTGTGGAAGGATAGGGAATGAATCGGTTTCCATCAATCAACAATAAACCAGGTTTGGGTTTCAACTGATCAATGGCCAGGTGCATGGCTTTGAAGGAAGCTTGAAGGATATTTATTTTGTCTATCTCATCATTATCAATGCTGGCAACAGCCCAGCTGATGGCAGTTGCCTCAATAATCTCCCTTAATATTTCTCTATCCTTCTCTTTTACTTTCTTACTGTCGTTTAACAAAGGATGGTGAAAGTTTGCAGGTAAAATAACTGCAGCAGCAAAAACGGGTCCGGCATAACAACCCCTACCGGCTTCGTCGGTTCCGGCTTCTATGAGTGAAGTTTGAAAATGGGCTGCCAGCATAGTTGTAAAATTCAAACTTTAGTGGCATAATTGACAAATTCATTTCACAAAAATCCGGTATAAGCCCTTATATGGTAACTTTGTGGCTGGGGTTAAATAGAAACTATGCAAACAAAAGAAGCTTCATCCAGACTGGTTGCTGGCTGGTTATTGATAGGGGTAGTAATGACAGTGATACAGATAGCATTGGGCGGCATTACCCGTTTAACAGGCAGCGGCTTATCTATCACACAATGGGATGTTATTACCGGATCCCTGCCACCATTGAATGAAACACAATGGATGGTTGAATTTAACAAATACCGCAATACCCCTCAGTTTCAGCTGCTAAATTTCGATTTTACTTTAAGTGATTTCAAATTCATCTTCTTCTGGGAATGGTTTCACCGTTTATGGGCAAGAACCATCGGGCTGGTTTTTATTATTGGATTTCTATGGTTATTGATTAAAAAACATTTCAGAAAGGAGATGGTACAGCCTTTGCTATTTCTCTTTTTTCTAGGGGCATTGCAAGGAGCTATTGGTTGGATAATGGTAGCAAGTGGCTTAACAGGTGATGCGGTTTATGTAAAACCAACCCGACTGGCCCTCCACTTCATTTTTGCTATGGGCTTATTGTGTTATACATTTTGGTTTGCCATGCAATTGCTGATACCTGTGGCAGAAAGAATTAAAAATAGCCAACTTAGAAATTGGAATGTAGTGATCACTTTATTATTGGTGCTGCAGTTATTGTATGGGGCATTGATGGCTGGTCATAAGGCAGCCAATATAGCACCTACCTGGCCTAGTATCAATGGGGCTATTGTTCCGAATACTTTATTTTCAAGCAATTCAATCATGTTGGATCTTGTCAATAATCCAATAATGATCCACTTCGTTCACCGTGGAATTGCTTATCTTTTATTGATAATGATCATCGTTTGGACCATCAAACTTTTTAAAGTGAATGGCAGTGCCGTTTTTAGAAAATACAGGATAATGCCTTTGGTGGTTGTTTTGATACAAGTATTACTGGGGATTGCAAGTGTATTGACCAGTAAAAATATTGTACCGGGTAATTGGGGCTTATTTGAATGGATGGCACAATTACACCAACTGATGGGGATGCTTTTACTTTTATCTTTGGTTGCTATGCTTTTTATAGTAAGAAAAGAGGATGGGTATGCAAATTAAATGCATGGAAAAGGCTGATCACTAATTTACGTTTATCAATATGAAGCAATACCTGATTGGGTTATGGCGTTCCTTACCTGTTCAGCTTTTTTTGCTGCACTTCAGGCGTTACCAGGTGTTTCTGATCATCTGGTATATACTTTTTGCAACGGTAGCCGGAAATTTCATGTTCACGTTTGGAGCTAATTCGCTTTTTCTGGCTCCTGAATATTTTGGTGAAGTAACTGCTATCAGTACTTCCATTGTAGGTTTTGCCATCGGTATTTTTGTAATGAGCTGGAATATCACCACATTTATTTTGCACAGTAAGAATGTAAAATTTTTAGCCACCACTGCTCAGCCTTTTTTAAAGTATTGCATGAACAATGCACTGATCCCACTTTTATTTTTGTTGTATTATTTATTCAAGGCAATCACCTATGCGCAGAACCAGGAATTATTTGCCATGGCAGATATTTTAATACTGGTTGGCGGATTTACAGGTGGTATCATACTATCTATATTTATTTCCTTCATTTACTTTTTTAGTGCAGATAAAACCATCTTTTATAGTCTGGGCAATACATTGCAAAAAGCAAATTTCAATTATGATGAAGCCATACTAAAAACCAAACTTCCCAAAGAAAAAACAGAATTAGCGGTCGATTGGTTTTTCAGCGCCAGTTTTCGTTTAAGAAAACCAAGGGATGTGCGGCATTACAGTGAAGATTTTCTGAATAGTGTATTTAAAAGACACCATGTATCAGCTGTGATAGCCATACTTATTGCTTTTGTCTTTCTTATTTTAGTAGGTTATATATCTGATGAAAAATTATTTCAGTTACCTGCTGCAGCCAGTATCACCATATTCTTCGCAATTCTAGTTGCCGTTACAGGCGCTATTACCTTGTTGTTGCGAACCTGGAGCATTCCAGTATTGGTAGTGATTTATCTTTTAATGAATTTATTGTATCAAAAAGAGATCATTGATCCGCGTAACAAAGCCTATGGTCTTAATTACCTGAATAAATCGGAGAGACCCATTTATAATCGGGAATCCATTAACGCTTTAGCCAACGATAGCAATATAATTGCTGACAAGGCCTATTATATGGGCATTCTTGAAAAATGGAAACGAAAACAAAAGAGTGAAAAGCCCGTGCTCTACATGATCAATACCAGTGGCGGTGGTGCAAGGAGTGCAGCATTTACTATGAACACCCTTCAAAAGCTGGATAGTTTGATGGGGGGACAACTGATGAACCAAACACTCTTAATGACTGGTGCATCAGGAGGTATGCTGGGTGCAGCTTATTTTAGAGAATTATACTTGCAAAAAGTTTCCGGTAAAGCGATCGATTTACAAAATCGCCAATTCACTGAAAACATATCTCGCGATCTGCTAAACCCATTATTCTCCTCCTTTGTTTCCCGAGACCTGATTGGGCCCGTTCAGAAATTTAAAGTAAATGGATTCGACTATGCCAAAGACAGGGGCTATGCATTTGAGCAGAAATTGAATGAAAACACACAAGGATTATTTGCCAAATCTTTGCAGAATTATACCAAAGCAGAGCAAAATGCATCCATCCCTCTCATGTTTTTTAATTCTGTTATAACAAGAGATGGCAGGAAGATGATTATTGGCACACATCCTGCCAGGTTTCTTATGCGACCAATCAACAAAGAAGAGAATTTGATGAAAATTGATCCCGATGCCATTGATTTTAATTCTTTTTTTCAAAAGCAGGATGGTGAGCATATTAATATCCTTTCTGCTTTGCGAATGAATGCCACATTCCCTTATGTATTGCCCAATGTATGGTTACCAACTTCGCCTATTATTGATGTGATGGATGCGGGACTGAGGGATAATTTTGGTCAGGAAACCGCTCTTCGATTCATACATACATTTAAAGATTGGCTAAAAGAAAATACCCGGGCTGTGGTGTTAATTCAAATTCGCGACAGGGGTTTGGGCGAATGGGATAAGCCAATGGAAAGCAATAGCCTTGTTAGCTTATTAACTAATCCGTTTTTATTATTGCAGAATAATTGGTTCAAACTGCAAGATTATGCACAGCAGGATCAACTAGCTTTTTTTTCCGATGCCTACGGTCCGGATTTGTATAGAATTTGTTTTCAATATATACCCTCAAAGAAAAATGCACCTGCCAGTTTAAGCTTTCACCTTACAGCTGCAGAGAAGAGAGATATTGAATTAGCCCTAAGCACCCAAACTAACCTGGATCAGTTTAGTAAACTAAGCTTGCTAAAGAAATAGCCTTCTTAAGGCCTGATGAGGTTAAAGGAACCTTCCAGTATTTCTATTTGAAATGTGTCTGCAGTTTCACGGGGCTCACCATCTATATGCAAGGGAGCGTATTTTAAATTCTTGATAGTTAATGCCTTTGTTTGAAAGTAGATGATATTCTTATGACTCAATGATTCAACCAGTTCCTGTAGTTTGTTATTGCTTCTAATATGCTTCAACATCACAAAGGGTAGTTTTGCTTTGTTCATTTTTTGAACGATCACTATGTCTAACATACCATCACTGATACTTGCCTGTGGCGCAATGGTAAAATTATTTCCAAATTGGTTGCTATTGGCAATGCTGATAAAAAAAGCATCTGTAAAGAAAGAGAAATCGTCAATGATGATTTCAAACTGGTAGGGGTGCGCTTTAAAAAAATTGATGATACTTTGCTGTGTATAGGTAAGTAAACCCCTAGAAGCCTTGGTGGCAAAATCATGGGCTACCTGTGCATCAAAGCCAATGCCACTGAGCATACAGGAGTATTGGTTGTTGATAAGAAAAGCATCAACTTTTTTTGCCCTGCCTGTAAAAATAAGCGCCAATGCTTCCTGAGGCTTGGTTGGGATATTAGCTGAACGTGCCAGACCATTTCCAGATCCAACTGGGATGATACCAAAATTTACAGGTACATTTCGCAAGGCACCTGTAACCTGGTTAACAGTACCATCACCACCGGTTAAAATGACATCTGTAACTTTTTCACGGATGATCTTATCTCTCAGCAGATCATAGTCGCCATCTGCATTGGTAGGTAAAATTTCAAAAGGTATGCCCTGCAGCGTTGTTTCCTTTTCAATCAGTTTCCTGAGTCCCTCTTTTCTTGACGTTCCTGAAATGGGATTGATCAGGTAAATTATCTTTCTATCACTCATCACTTCAATATTATTTTTACTGCATTCAACTTTTATTAGTGTTGCTTTTATTGCCTTTGTTGGTGTTTTCAGTTTGCCTTTGTTGATGTATTGCCTTTGTTGGTGTTTTCACCAACAAACAACACCAACAAGTGCAACTAAATTATAGGTTGATGCTGGTGAAAACACCAGCATCGGCTGTGAATTATAGTTTGATGCTGATGAAAACACCAGCATCAGTATCACGAGCATTTCAAAAAGCTAAACTCATTTTACCATTTCATCAAGGCACTGGCCCAGGTAAAACCACTACCAAATGCAGCCAAACAAACCAAATCTCCTTCCTTGATCAAACCTTTTTCCCAGGCTTCGCACAAAGCTATGGGAACTGAAGCTGCCGTAGTGTTACCATAATGTTGAATATTGTTATAAACCTGTTCATCGGTTAATTTAAGCTTGTGTTGTACAAACTGACTGATCCTTAAATTAGCCTGATGTGGAATTAACATATTGATATCGGTAGATTGATAGCCATTTGCTTCCAAAGCTTCCATAATTACTTCAGGAAATTTTACAACTGCTTTTTTGAAAACAGATTGTCCATCCATGAAGGGAAAATTTTGTGCATTGTCTATCATCGCATGGCTCATAAACATATTGGCAATGGGAGCGTCATCAAAATCTGCATAATTTTTGGTGCCCCAATGATTGGCATGGGTTCCAGGATTATACATGGCCAGTATTTCGGCAGATTCACCATCGCTGTGCAAATGTGTACTGAGTATTCCTTTTTGGAAATCTTCGGTAGGCTGCAATACTACGGCACCTGCACCATCACCAAAAATGACGGAGATATTTCTACCGCGTGTGGTAAAGTCTAAACCAAAAGAATGTTTTTCAGCACCTACCACTAATATGTTTTTATACATGCCGGTTTTAATAAACTGGTCGGCAACACTTAAAGCATACAGAAAACCACTGCACTGATTACGTACATCCAGTGCACCAATTTCTTTCATCTTCAATGCCCTTTGTAACATTACTCCACAACCTGGAAAATAATAGTCAGGAGATAAGGTTGCAAACACAATAAAATCGATCTGATCTGCAGTTGTGCCGGCTCTTTCCAATGCTATTTTTGTAGCTTCAACCGCCATGGTTGTGGTTGTTTCTTCAGTGCGATGTGCATACCGGCGTTCTTTGATACCTGTTCTTTCCTGGATCCATTCATCACTGGTTTCCATGTACTGCGTCAGGTCCTGATTGGTAACTACGTTTTGGGGAACGTATTTTCCAATACCGGCTATTTTACTGCGTGGCATAGGCAATCGTTTTTAGTTTGAGAAAAGTGAAGATAGGGAACTTTGTGGTTTCTAAATAGCCATCTATTATAAGTAAGTCTATAATTTAAAACATCTACAGACCTCCAACCACAAGCCACAAACTTCTATTTGTTATGGCTATTTTTTATTTGTAAAACATCTTTCATAAACAAGACCGTTTCTTTTTCTACAGAAACAATATCTTTTGATTGAATCGGAGAAGCTAATACATGGTTACCAGCTTCTGGGATAGCTGTCATTCTTTTTAATTTTTCAGGCGTACTGATAGTGGAAAACATTTCTTTCATGGCAGAAACCTTAACTACTGTATCCTGATTTTTTTCATCTTTATAATAGTACAATACCAGCGTTGGTTGTTTTATTTTTTCAAAATTTTCGCCAGTCATGGTGGTTTCTAATAACTCCTGTAATTGAACGGTTGCTTCTAAACGATATTGGTGATTCCAGAATTGATTGTATTCCTTTGTATTGCTACCTGCGGTATTGAGGTTTGAGCCTTTAACCAACCTGGCAATCTGTAAACCCCAGGGATTATTCAATAACCAGGCATTGGGATCATTGATGGCTATATTGGGTGAGTATAAAACCAGGCCAGCAATTTCCGGATAAGCGGCCGCTAATTGCAGAGCCAATGTACCACCCGTGGAAGTGCCCATTAATATAACTTTATTGCCCAATTGTTTGCCGATAGCATAAGCTTCTTTTGCTGATTCCCATAAATTCTCTGCTGTCATATGTATCAGTTCATCAGTGGTATCTATGCCATGTTGTGAAAGTCTTGCCAGATAAAGGTTGCAGCCAAATTGTTTGGCAATATTTACGTGTACCGGGTTGCCTTCTTCTTTACTGGCACTGAATCCATGTAAATAAACGATGGCATATTCTGTTTTTTGTTTGGTAGAATCATTGGCCCAAACAATACTTGCTTCATTGCCTGGTTTTATTTTGTGCTTTGATTCTTGTTGCTGAATATAATTTTCAAGAGCTGCTGCGGAAGAAGGTATTTCGGATAAATTGTATTTGTAATCGGGCGTAGAGGGGTGTGGTCCTAGTAAATACACAACTACTATTATCAGTAATACTGCAAGAACCCTTTTGAATATTCTCATGGCAAATGATTTTAATAAAACTACTGTTTATTTCTATTCGGTCATTGCCGTTTATAATTGATTTTCATTTTTGATACAGTAGCCTTTCATCTAAATTTATTTATATTCGGGTAGCTTAAAATTCTGCCATGCAAAAAGCCAAAAGATTTCTTGCCCTGGATGTTTTCAGAGGATTAACCATTTGCTTAATGATCATTGTAAATACACCAGGTGATGGTTCATTAACTTTTGCTCCTTTACATCATGCCAAATGGCATGGGTTTACACCTACAGACCTTGTTTTTCCATCCTTTTTATTTGCCGTTGGTAATGCACTCAGTTTTGTAAGCAGAAAATGGACAGATCTGCCTTTTGCAAATGTATTTTCTAAGATCCTGAAACGTAGTTTATTGATCTTTTTATTGGGTTATCTAATGTATTGGTTTCCTTTCTTTACCAATGATTCCGGGCATTGGACTTTATCGCCTATCGCAAATACCCGGATACTTGGGGTATTACAAAGAATAGCCCTTTGTTATTTTTTTGCTGCTCTTTTAACCCATTTTCTTAGCACAAAATTGCTGGTATACTGTAGTGTTTTTTTATTGATTCTCTATTGGGTGTTGTGTTATTGGTTAGGTGATCCTATTGACCCACTTGGATTGCAGGGCAATGCCGGCTACAAATTAGATCTGTGGATCATGGGAGAATCGCATATGTACCATGGAGAAGGCGTTGCTTTTGATCCGGAAGGATGGCTAAGTACCCTGCCCGCTATTGTAAATGTAACAGCAGGTTACCTGGTTGGGATGCATGTTCAAAAAAATGGCAAGACCTATGAAGGCATCACAAAATTGCTACTTGTTGGATTTGTATTGGTTGTGTTAGCTTATTTCTGGAATTTTATTTTTCCCATCAATAAAAAATTATGGACCAGCTCCTTTGTTTTAGAAACGGTTGGCCTGGATTGCTTGCTATTAGGTGCTGTTATTTACTTAATTGATATGCAGCAAAAAGTAAAATGGACCTGGTTCTTTGAAGTTGTAGGCAAAAACCCCCTTGCAATTTATTTATTTTCCGAAATACTGGTCACCATTTTTTATATCGTTCCTATAGGCGATAAATCTCTTTTTACAACCATTTACCAGTCCTCATTCATTTATGCCGGACCCTACCTGGGTTCACTACTTTTTGCCCTTAGCTATATGTTGCTATGCTGGTTCGTTGGTTATTGGATGGATAGGAAGGGGGTGTATTTGCGGGTTTAGCTGGAGGCTAGATAATGGATGCTGGATACTGGATACTGGATACTGGATACTGGATACTGGATACTGGATACTGGATACTGGATACTGGATACTGGAT